>JBFXBK010000009.1:0-62034 GCA_050183255.1 Polyangiaceae bacterium
AAGCCCACTACACCGTTGTCGTCCACAGTTGGCAGCGCGCTGACACCGAGCATGTAGCTGCAGCCACTCAAGCAACTCAGCGACGCTAGCAGGAGCGAAGCTTTCCACATGCGATCTAGAGTAGCGGTACTCGCTGCGTGTCCTCGCGTGTAGAAGTGTGTGCACTAACGCGGGCGCCGCGCACCGGAGTATGCGGCGCTAGGTCCGCGTTAGTCTTCGAGATCTTCAGGCACATCTGGTTCTGCGTCTTCTCTGTCGCGTTCGGATTCGGAGTCGAGCTCTGATTCGGGATCGCGAGCCGGCGCGAAACGCTGCCCCTTGGAGTCGGGCGGCCCCAGAACGACCATGTGGTGCGGCAAGCTCACGGCCAACGCAAAGACGGAGCCCCAGGTCGCGTTCGGCTCTGCGCTGACAGCCAACACGTTGGACCGCATGCCGTCCTCCTGTTCTGCCTGTACACCGCCGACCACGCCATCCAGCGACTGCGGACGCCCCTGGTTGACTCGGTAGTTCCCCGAGGCATCGATGTGGATGTAGGTCGCTTGCTCTGCCTCCCAGCCTCGCGCGTCGGGGAAGACACTCACGGCTGCGGGCGGCAGCTGGACATTGCGAAAGACGCGAGGCAATGGGCGCGTCGCCTTGGCCTTTCCGAGCACACCGACACCGCGGTCGCCGAAGCCACTGCGCGTCTCCGCAGCCAGCGCGGTCAGGACGCAGTGCGCGTGGGTGTATTCGACGTTCTTGTCGATGGCACCAGCAGCCTGACCAAAGGGCCCAGCGGTCACCACATGCTTGGCGAACGCACCGCAGTCTGCCGCCGAGAGTTGAGACGTCTGACTGGGTGTGGCGGCGGCGTTGAACTTCGTTTCCTTGGTTCCCATCAGCCAAGGTTCTCCAAACCAAGCTTGAGCGAGGCTGCCATCCGGCACTTCCGGCAGCTCGACGCCGCTCGGCACCGCTGCCGCGCTCGCGGTCTCTAGCTTGCTGATGGCTCGCGACAGCTGAACCCTGGCGCCAGCCCAGGGCATGACGATGCACAGCAAGCTGGCAATCAACAGCGTGATGGAGAGCCTGAACGCTTGAGCCAGTTCCCCCCGACGCCCGAGAGCCGTCACCACCGCTCCCACCAGGAAGCCAGACGCCACGAGCCACGCAGCGCTCAGAGCAGTGTTGGCGCGATCGATGCTCTCCCCCAACCCATACGCGCCTTCGATCACGTCACCGCCGCTGCCCCTAGCGAGGGAGAGTACTTGATTGAAGTGCGAGAGGCCCGCGAGCACGCAGGCGCCGCCCAGACAGATCCCTGCGAAGACGAGATCGCGAACAGCCGTGGGCCGGCTCCCAGCGGCGCGACCTTGAAACAGCGCGATCGCGCCGAACCCGGCGATACCCAGCACCAACACGAGGTCGCCGATTGGTGCGATCAGCAAGCTCACTGCGCCCACCACGAGCACCAGCACCACAGGCACTGCTCGCATACGAATCGTGTCACCCTGAGTGTCTCGCTGTGCGCACAGCGCGAAGATCCAGCCCGCCAGTGACAACGTGCACGCCGCGAACCCGTAGCCAATGCAAGCGACCCCCGCGACGCCGCTGATGGCCAGCGCGCTCAGCATGAACAGCGAGCCGCCGAAGAGGGGTGCTGCGTCTCCGGCGGCAGAAACCAGCTCCGTCCCTCGAGCAAACACGAACATCTGCAGCGCCACGAGCACCAGCGGCGGCAGCAACAGCGGCCACCGCCAGCGGGGCTTGAGCCCCTCCTTGGTCAGTCGGAGCCCGAGGACCGCTGTCACGCAGGTCGCGACGATGCCGATCCAGCACAGGACGGACACCAGGCTCACGCTGAAGAGCCTCGCCATCAGTCCGGGGCCAAACCGCTCTCTGCCAAGAAAGGCGTACAACAGAAAGCCGACGAATAGCCCATGCAGAGCAAACGCCAAGCCGAACTTGGGTTTCCCCGCAGAAAGCCTACGGCGAAACACGTCGGCAGACGACGGCCCCAGATCCCCCCCGGTCATGTTCACACCATACGTGAGCATGACCGAGAATGGGACCCGTGATGGCTCAGACGCCGAGCACTTGCGCCATCTGCGGGGTCAGCTCGGCGTATTTCCGCAGATAATTGCCGTAGAGTACGCGCTCTTCGTTGATGGCTCGCGCGACCGCGGGGCGCTGACGCAACCTCGAGAAATAGGCTTTCAACGCAGGCCAGCGCCCCAGGTCGAGGGGCGTTGCCGCCAACCAGTTCAGCACCGTCACGAGATACGCGTCGGCCACGCTGAACGCGCCAAGCAAATACTCACGCCCTTCCAGGTGACCGGCCAGGTAGTCGAAGCGCCCTTCGAGCTTCTTCAGTGCGTAGGCCTTCACCTCCGCGGGTGCGTTGCGATCGAAGAGCGGGGAAATGCCCTTGTGGAGCTCGCTGCTGATGAATGACAGCCACTGCTCATACTCGGCGCGTTCAGTCTCGCTCTCTGGCAGAGCGAGCTTTCCGCCGGACAGCCGCGCCACCCGTTGCAGCACTGCGGTGTTCTCTTTCAAGAGCCGCCCGTCGTCCTCTTCCAGCACGGGTACCAGCCCAAGTGGGTTCACCTTCAGGTAGTCGGCTTCGTCTTTCAGGGTGCGCTTGCTGCGCCCATCCACCTCGACGAACTCGGCTTCGAGCCCGGCTTCGTAGAGCGCAATCCGAGTCGCCATCGAACAGGCGAGCGGTGAGAAATACAGCTTCATGTCTCGGTCCTCCTGAACAGCCAATCTGGGGAAAGCGCCCGCGTGCGTCCAACGCATACTTTTGCTAGTTTGTATGCGTGCAGCGCATACCTAAAACCCAGCCAGAGCCGACCAACGCAGAAGCGAGCAAGCGCGTGGCTGTCAAGCCACGCCTCGAGGTGCGCGATCTCGAGCTAGTGCTCGCCCTCGCCAGGACGGGCAGCACCGTGGCGGCTGCGGAGCGCCTGCACATCACTCAGTCTGCGGTGAGCCGCGCCCTGATCCTCGCGGAAGAGCGCATCGGCGCCCGGCTGTTCGAACGCAAGCGCCGCGGGCTGGTACCAACCGTCGCGGGCGAGCGACTCTTGGCAGGCGCTCAGCGCCTGTTGGAAGACTGGGTGGAGCTCGAGCGCCAAGTCACCGAGCCGCCGATCGCACCTCAGCGCCTCAAGCTCGTGTGTCAGTGCTACACCGCTTACCGCTGGCTGCCGAGCACCCTGGCGCGGCTGCCGGAGTCGCTCTCGAACCTCGACGTGCAGCTGGCGGTGGAGCACACCCAGGATCCGCTCGCCGCGCTCAGATCGCGCAAAGTCGATATCGCGCTCTTGGCGTCATCCAGTGCCCCTGCCCCGCTGCGAGAGCTGCCGCTGTTTCATGACGAAATCGTGTTCCTCGTTGCGGAGAGCCACCCGCTGGCCAGGCAAAAGACGCTGACCAGCAAGGATTTGCTGGGACAAACGCTGATCAGCTCGACGCAAACGCCGCAAACCGAGGCCAGCTGGTTCATGAGGCAGGTATTCGGAGCGCGCCAACCGCGGCTCAAGCACCTGCGCTTCCCGCTCACGGAGGCGGTGATCGACGCGACCCGCGCTGGGCTGGGGGTCGCGGCCCTCTCTGGATGGATCGTGGACCCTTACCTGGACTACGGCCTTTGCGTACTCCGACTCCGGGGCAAGCCTCTGCGCAGGTCGTGGACCATGGCTTTCCCCGCGGAATATGAGAGCGCCGCGCGCGGCCTCGCATCAGCGCTGCTTGCGGCCGCGCCCGAGCCCCGGGGGCGCAGGCTAGCTCCGCCACGGCGCGCCTCGAAATCTGCGCTTGTGTAGCCGGACTGCATAGCGCTCCGAGGTGCACCACTCGGTAAATGCTGCGCAGCGCGCTGCCCCCAATCGCGAGCGTTGCGCGGTCTCCGATCGCCCTCCGAAGTCGGCGACGCAATGTGCAGGATTGGTGCTTGAAAGCAACCTCGCCGAAACATGCACCGTGTCCACATCACGGTGAACGGTGCAGGATCCACCCCGGCATCGCTCAGGGCCGCCGCCCACGTCGGGCACGAAACCCGCAAGGGGCGCGGCGGACCCAGACGCTCTGGATCACCAGCTACTGCATGCGCCCGGTCATGTCAGCCATGGATACCTCCGAACTCCACACTGCCCCATCGATCCCTAGCGGCGCGTCCCGCGACGCGCTGCTTGCTCTGGAGTGGCTCGAGACCAATGGCCTTGGCGGCTTCGCATCTTCGAGCGTCGCTGAAGCGAACACGCGCAAGTACCACGGGCTGCTTGTGAGCCGAACGCCTGAGCCACACCTCTTGCTCTCCAAGCTGGACTCGACACTCATCTCCGCAGGGCAACGCATCGAGCTGGGCACCAATCTCTTCCCGGGCACAGTCCACCCGAAAGGCTGGGAGCGCCTCACGAGCTTCGAGCGCTCGCCGTTCCCGCGCTGGCGCTACGCGTTGGAACAAGGCTACTTCGAGCGGGGCGTGATGATGCCTCGCGGGGAGGACGCGGTGCTGCTCAACTTCTGCCTCAGCGCCGACGCGGCGCCTTGGGAGCTCGAGCTGACGCCGCTGCTTGCCTTCCGGGGTCTGCATCGCCTGACCGAGGAGAACTTCGCGTTTCGGGCGCGCATGTTCGCGGACGGTAGGCGTTACAAGATCAGCCCCTACGAGGGCATGGTCGACCTGTACTTCGAACGCGACGCGGGCGAGGCCCTGGAGTTTTACCCCGGGCCCCACTGGCACTACCGCTTCGAGTATCCCCGGGAGCAAGAGCGCGGCTACGATTTCCGCGAGGACTTGTTCTGCCCTGGGCTGTTCGAACTCCGCTTGAAGCCCGGCCAGAGCGTCACGCTGCGCGTGGGTACTCGACCAGGCGAGCAAGCTCCCAGCGACACCTGGCAAAAGGAACTCGCGCGACGCGAAGCAAGAGACGCCCGCTACGCCCGCCTCCCCGCTGGCGTCGCTGAGCTCTCGTCGCGCAGCGAAGACTTCGTCGTCAGCACTCCCGCCGGCCTGGCGATTCAGGCGGGCTACCCCTGGTTCGAGTGCTGGGGGCGTGACGCGATGATCGCCGTGCCCGGCCTGTGCTTCGAGACGGGACGCCTCGCCGAAGGCACTCAAGTGCTGCGCACCTTCGCGGGGCAAGCGCGCTCCGGGCTGATCCCCAACTTTCTGAATCCCCACGGAGAACACGCCTACAACTCCGTCGATGCCTCGCTCTGGTTCGCCTGGGCCGTGGGTGAGCTACTGCGTTTGGGGGAGGCGCAGCGTCTGGGGCACAGCGCTGAAGCCCGTGCCTTCTTGCCCGCGCTGGAACAGATCGTCGACGCAGTCTTGCGCCGCGAGACCCCTGGGCTGTGGCTCCAGGAGTCCGGCTTGGTGTGGTCCGAGGCGCAGCTCACCTGGATGGACGCGAAGGTACACGGTGTACCCGTGACGCCCCGCCGGGGTCTCGCCGTGGAGGTCAATGCCCTCTGGATCCACCTCCTGGATCTGGTGCTCCGACTCAGCGACGAACCAAACCCGCACCACGCGGAACTCGCTGCGTTGCGCGATCGCGCCGTGGCCCACTTCGCGCCAACGTTCTGGCTGCCTGAGCTCGGTTACCTCGCGGATGTGGTCGAGCTGCATGAACAAGGCAGCACGCAGGACACCTCGCTGCGCCCCAATCAACTGCTCGCCGTCTCCCTCGATGGACCGCAGCTCTTGAGTGACGCGCAGGCGCAGTCGCTGGTAGCCAAGGTGAGCGAGCACCTGGTCACGCCGTTTGGACTCCGCACCCTGTCACCCGAGAGCGCGGCGTATTGCGCGCACTACGCCGGTTCTCAGGAAGAGCGTGACGGTGCCTACCATCAAGGCACCGTGTGGCCTTGGCTCATCGGCCACTACGTCGCGGCCGCGCTGAAGAGCGCGCCAGATGCAGCGCTCGTCGCGGCTGAGCTGACTCAGACCTTCGCGCCGCTGATTGAAGAGCATCTATCCGAGTACGGCGTGGGCAGCATCGCAGAGATCTTCGATGCAGAAGCGCCGCACTCGCCCAACGGCTGCATCGCCCAAGCATGGAGCGTTGGTGAGCTCATTCGAGCCCACGTCTGGCTTCAGCGCAGCCTTCACCCTCACCCCCAAAATCAGATGCAACCCCAACGCAATAAACAAGGAGCGACAGCTGAGGCTGGTTGAAAGCCGAACATGAAAATCCTGATGTTTGGCTGGGAGTTCCCGCCATCGATCAGTGGAGGCTTGGGCACGGCCTGCCACGGACTGACTCTAGGAATGAGCCAGCTGGGAAGCGAAATCGCGTTTGTTTTGCCGCGAATCGACGACCCAAGTGAAGGCAAACACTTGGAGCTGATCGGCGCCAATCAGGTGCCGATCCCCAAGGAACCAATCACGGAGACGCACAGCGTCTTCCGCACCATCGAGATCCCGTCACCTTTGCGCCCCTACGAAACGCCCGAGAGTTACCGCGCGGCCTGGGAAGAGCGCGTCACCGCGGTGCATGAAGCGCCAGCGGAGGACGAGCCGCGCGGCTTGCTCGAGATGGGCGGGGACTACTCGAGCGATCTGTTCGGCGAGGTGCATCGCTACGCGATCATCGGCGAGCGCCTCGGCAAGCTCGAGAGCCACGACGTGGTCCACGCCCACGACTGGATGACGTTCCCCGCGGGGATCGCTGCAGCCGACGCCAGCGGCAAGCCGCTGGTGGTGCACGTGCACGCGACGGAGTTCGACCGCAGCGGTGAGCACGTGAACCAGGGGATCTACGACATCGAGCGCCTGGGCGTGCAGCGCGCGGACCGAGTCATCGCGGTGAGCGAACGTACCCGGCGCACGCTCATCGATCGCTACGGCGCCGATCCGGAGAAGGTGCGCGTCGTTCACAACGCAGTGACGAAGGACAAGCGCGTGGAGCGCAACGACATCGAGCGGCCGCTCAAGGAAAAGGTCGTGCTGTTTCTGGGTCGCGTGACGATGCAGAAGGGCCCGGACTACTTCGTCGAAGCCGCTGCGAAGGTGCTCGAGCGAGTGCGTAACGTGCGCTTCGTGATGGCAGGCAGCGGCGACATGTTGCCGCGCATGATCGAGCGCGCGGCGGCGCTGCGTATCACGAACCACTTCCACTTCACCGGCTTCTTGAAGGGTGAAGAAGTGGATCGCATGTTCGCGCAGAGCGACCTGTACGTGTTCCCTTCGGTGTCCGAGCCGTTCGGCATCACGCCGTTCGAGGCCATCAAGCACGACGTGCCGGTGATATTGAGCAAGCAAACAGGCGTCGCGGAAACGCTACCCAACGCCGTGCAGGTCGACTTCTGGGACATCGACTGCCTGGTCGACGCGATCGTCGAGCTACTCACAGAACAAGACAAAGCGCAGCTGCTGGTGCAACAGCACCGGCGCGATTTGGAATCCGTGGATTGGTCACGCGCCGCAGAGCGCGTGCTCGAAGTGTATGGGGAGGTAACAAAGTCATGATCTCGGTGTGCTTCTATTTTCAGGTTCATCAACCCTTTCGCCTGAGGCCCGACTACCGCTACTTCAACATCGGTCGCGACCACGACTATGAAGACGACCGCGCCAACGCCCAGATCATGCGCAAGGTTGCGGACAAGTGCTACTTGCCGACGAACCGCCTGATCCTCGACATGATCCGCAAGACGGATGGGCGTTTTCGCGCGAGTTACTCGATCACCGGAACGGCGATCGAGCAGTTTCGCATGTATTGCCCCGAGGTACTGGATAGCTTCCGTGACCTCGTCGACACCGGCTGCGTCGAGCTAATTGGCGAGACGTATTATCACTCCCTCGCGTTCTTGTTCTCGCGCCCGGAGTTTGCCGAGCAAGTCTCGCTCCACCAGCGCACCCTGCAGCAAGAGTTTGGCGTCCGCGCGACCACGTTCCGCAACACCGAGCTGATCTACAACAACGAGCTAGCTCACGAGGTCGAGCGTCTCGGCTTCGACGCCGTGATCGCAGAAGGCACCGAGCGCTCCTTGCAGTGGCGCAGCCCGAACTTCGTCTATCAGCCCGCGCCGTGTCGCAAGACGAAGCTGCTGCTCAAGAACTACCGCCTCTCGGATGACCTGGCGTTCCGCTTCTCGGATCGCAACTGGGAGGGCTGGCCGCTCACTGCTGACAAGTTCGCGTCGTGGCTGCACCAGGTTGCAGGCGGCGGCGAGACCATCAACCTGTTCATGGACTATGAGACCTTCGGCGAGCACCAGTGGGCAGAGACCGGCATCTTCGAGTGCCTGCGCCACCTGCCGGAGGCCGTGCTGCAGCATCCTGACTTCCGCTTTCATACCCCCGCGGAAGTGGCGCGGCTCCACCCGCCGGTCGCGAAGCTCGACGTACCCTTCGTCACCTCCTGGGCCGACGCGGAGCGCGACGTCACAGCCTGGCTAGGTAATCCGCTGCAGGACGCCTCGGTGGAAGCCATCTACTCCCTGGAGCAGGCCGTGAAGAAGAGCGGCGACGTTCAACTGATCGGCACCTGGCGCCGGCTACTCACGAGCGACCATTTCTATTACATGTGCACCAAGTTCTTCAGTGACGGTGACGTGCACAAGTACTTCAACCCGTACAAGACGCCGTATGACGCGTTCGTGATCTACAACAACGTGCTCGCTGACCTGCGAGATCAGCTCGAGCGCCGCGGCTTGCTCGAACTCACCCCCGCAGAGCACGCGAAGATCGCCGTCTGAGCCTCAACCTCCGCTGCTCATCACTTCAACCGCAGCGGTAGATGCGCACCCCGGCGGGCTCCAGGCGGAGCTCGTCGGGCGCTGCCGCCATGTCCGGATGACCGCCAAACAGCGAGTAGAGCGGCTTACCCCGCCAGCTGTCTGGTAAGTGCAACGTCTGTTCGCGCCCCACGTCGAAGTTCGCGACGACCAGGTACTCGTTCTTCTGGGTTTGGGGGTGAGAGCGACAACCAGCGACCAACGCGGGATGATCGCCGTCGATGAAGTGCAGATTTTTTGCCACTCGGAAAATCGAGTCCGAAGCCTGCAGGTGATTGATGGCACGCAGCGCCTCCGCGTAGCGTCCGTCACCGAGCTGATGCAAGCCGTCGGGCGCCCCGATGAACGGCACTCGCGTGTCAGTGCCGTGCTCGACGCCTTGCACGACGCCCGTCGCACCCAAACCAAGCAGCGCCACCACGGCGTAGCGGGCGGGAGTAGCCGCCGCGGAGCCGTACTCCTCGGCCACAGAGCCGCTGTCCTGAGATAGCACCGGGAGGTAGTGATGCAGCCGTGGCTCGGCGCGATGCAAGTACGACAAGTAGCGCCGAGTGTCCGCGGCGTAAGGTGACTCCCAGGCGGTACCGAGCAACATCTGCACACCGCCATGCCAGAGCATGCGCTCCGCCGCTTGCTCGGTGTCGAACAGCTCGGCGAGCACCGCGACGTGGGGATAGCGCGCGTTCAACACGCCGAGCATCTGCTCGAGAAAGCCGCGGTGGGTGCTGTGGGCGTTGTCGAGCCGCACCACCCCGCCTGTTTCCGCAGAGAACCGTGACCAGAACAGCGCATAGCGCGTGAGCTCATCCCACAGCGCCTGACGCACCTTCGGCTCCGGGTGCCCGGTGTTCAAGAGCACCACGTCGTCCCACTTCACCCAGTTCTTTCCCGCCCAGAAGCCGGCCCGCTTCAGGCCGTCGGCTTCGGTCGCATCCGGGACGATCCACTCGGGGTGATTGCGCGCGATCTGCCCTTCGCGCGCGACGTGGTTCACCACCAGATCCATGCAGAGGCCGATGCCGAGGCGCTTGGCCTCGGCCGTGAAGGCTTCGAACTGCTCGATGGACGATCGCACCGAGGTCGGCTCAGCGTACGCCTGGGTCACCCGAAACCAGTCGGAGATCGCGTACGGACTCTCGGAAGGTCCCATCATCGTGATCGGCAGCAGGTGCACCGTGTTGAACCCAAGCCGGTGAATGCGACTGAGCTCCTTCACCCACTCCGGGAACCGCCCGCTGACGCGGGGGATCAGCGTGTACATCCGCAGGTCAGTGACCAAGCGCGGCTCGACCTTGAGCTTGCCGTGAGGGCGCGCCTCGCGCTCGAAGTGCGAGCCCCCGTCCCAAGAGGCGTGCAGCTGAAAGTGAAACACACCGAGCTGATTGAGCTCGAACTCGAGGCGGTAGCGATCGCCTGCGACCTTGTGCAGCGGCAAGTCGATGAACGTACCCACCGGGCCCGGGAGATCCGTGCGCGCGACGACCAGTGACGGCTGAAGCGGCACGTCTGCTTCAATCACGAAGCGACTGCCAAGCTCAGCGCGCAGGAAGTCGCCCTCGGCACACTCACCAACTCGACGTGGACGCTTGATCACTCGGCTTCACTCACCGGGGGCACCGGCTGGCTCCCAAACCACCAGTCCAGGCACGAACGACTGCGCCAGATCAGGATGATCCGGCAGCACGCGTAGAGCGAAGCCGTGCACGCCGGTTTGCTCCACGCTGAGCTCGCACGCGTAGCGGTAGCGACCCCCTGTGAGCTCCTGCTCCAGGCTGAGATCCACGGCTGCAATATTCGATATTTCCCCACGGTTATCGATGGGGCCGAGGCACGCCTGCACCTTGACCATTGCTGGAGTGATCGCCTCAGGGAGTGTCACCTGGGCAACAACGCTCAGCGGCCGCTGCACGTGGATCGGGTTCTGCGTCTCCGCCTGGACCTCTTCGATGCGCACCGCGGCCCAGTGCGCCCGCAGCGTGCTCAAGTACTCTCGCAGCGCGCGCCCCGCCTTGAAGCCGTCGGCCGCGAGGCGCTGGGCGTGGAGGTGAGCTGGAACGTAGTACTGGTCCGCGTAGTCCTGGAGCATGCGGTGAGAGTTGAACCGCGGCGCGAGCTCGCGAATGCTGTGCTTCATCATGCGCACCCACTCTTCGGGTACGTCGTTCTCGCGTTTGTAGAACGTGGGCACCACCTGGTGCTCGAGCACGTCGTAGAGTCGCTCGCTCTCGATGCGGTCCTGATAGTCGCGGTCCGAGTACTCTTCCCCGTTACCGATGGTCCACCCGACCGCTGCGGAGGGACGCTCATCCCACCAGCCATCGGAGATGGAGCAGTTCAGGACGCCGTTGATCGCCGCCTTCATGCCGCTCGTGCCCGAAGCCTCCATCGGTCGCCGCGGCGTGTTCAGCCACAGGTCCACGCCTTGCACCAGATGCCGCGCGACCTCCATGTCGTAATTTTCCGCAAAGAAAACGCGCCGCTCGAGGCCATTCTCGCGGGCAAAATGGATGATCTTTTGAATCAGCTCCTTGCCTGCGAGGTCCGCCGGGTGAGCCTTGCCAGCGAACACCAGCTGCACCGGTCGGTCCGGGTCGCTCAGCAGGCGCTTGAGGCGCTCGGCGTTGGAGAACACCAGGTCGGCGCGCTTGTAGGTCGCGAAACGCCGCGCAAAGCCGATGGTCAGCGCGTTCGGGTCGAAGACTTCTTCCGCAGGCGGCGCGTTCAGCGTCTCCCCGTTGCGCTTGACGCGTTCCTCGTACAGCCCGCGCAGGTAGCGCACCAGGCGATGACGGCGCGTGTCGTGGACCCGCCAGAGCTCTTCCTCGGGGATCTGCTCGACGCCGGCCCACACCTCATGCTCTTCGGGGTGCGAACGCCAACGCGGCGGAAGGTAGCGATCCAGGAGCTCCGCCAGGTCGACGCCGATCCAGCTCATCAGGTGCACGCCGTTGGTCACGTGACCAATCGGAACGTCTTGCACGGGCGTCTGTGGCCAGAGCTCGGACCACATGGCGCGGCTCACGCGACCGTGTAGCCGCGCGACGCCGTTCGCGCGCTGACTCGTGTGCAGCGCGAGCACCGCCATCGAAAACTCTTCGTTGGGGTCATCGGGCTTCGCGCGCCCAAGGCGCAGCAAGTCCTCGACATCGACCCGCAAGCCTGGCGCCAGGGGCGCTAGGTACTCCCGCGCGAGGCCATTTGGAAAGCGGTCGATCCCCGCCGGTACCGGCGTGTGGGTGGTGAACAGGTTCCCGGCGGCGTTGACCACGAGCGCCTCCTGGAAGCTCAAGCCGGCGCCTTCGATCGACATACGGATCTGCTCGAGCGCCTGGAAGGCCGCATGCCCCTCGTTCATGTGTCGCACGCTCGGCGTGATCCCGACGCGAGCCAGCGCGCGGCGCCCGCCAACGCCCAGCACCAACTCCTGCTTGATGCGGGTGACTTGGTTGCCACCGTAGAGCTGCGAGGTGATCTCCCGATCCTCCTGGGAGTTCTCCGGCAGGTTCGCGTCGAGCAAGATCAAGCGCACACGGCCAACCAGGAGCTCCCACAGCGCGAGCTTCACCTCTCGCCCGGGGAACTCCACGCTGACCACGAGCTGCGACTCGTCTTCCGCGAGGATGCGTCTGAGCGGCAAGTTGTACAGGTCGAGGTCGGGGCTGTAGTCCTGCTGGAGCCCCGATTTGTCGATCTCTTGCTGGGTGTAACCCCGACTGTAGAGCAGCCCCACGCCGGTGAGCGGCACCCCGAGGCCAGACGAGCTCTTCAGGTGATCTCCGGCCAGGATCCCAAGACCACCGGAGTAGTTGCGAAAGCACTCCGCCAATCCGAATTCCGCACAGAAATAGGCGATGACACAACCATCCGCGGACGGATGGCGTGCCTCGAACCACCCTGGCGATGGGTGATGCTCGGTCAGGTGGCGCTGAACGGTCTGCAGCAGGAACAGGTACGACTCATCGGTCGCCAACTGCTCGAGGCGCGTCTGGGAGCAGCGCCGCAGCAACATCAACGGGTTGTGCTTGGTCGCGTGCCACAGCTTGGGATCGATGCGCGCGAACAGATCCACTGACTCGTGATGCCAGCTCCAGCCGAGGTTGTTGGCGATGTCGAGCAACGGGACCAGCGGCTCAGGCAAGGCGGGGACAGACTCGAAACGACGAACGCGGATAGGGGTGAACGAGAACATATCTCACACGGTTCGAAGGCCGCTGCCGACCGCGAAGCCCAAGCGATGGTGCCCAAGGCAGCTTGCTCATCATGATGCCCGGGCCCTTTGGCAAGGCAAGCGAGAACCCGCTTCGCCCGCGAGGCACGCGCAAGCCCCACGTTTTTGGCTGAACGGCGCCGCGCGATTGTTTCGCTTGTGTGTCGCGGCGCTGCCTCAACAGAAAACGAAGCGAGTCCTCCGGGGCGTGCAACCTCGTGAGGCCGCGCCGAGCGCTTGAGGTCCTTCGAGCAGGACTCCAATTCCATACGGAAATTTTTGAGGCGACGGGTGCAGCTTGTTGGCTGAGCCGCCAAGGCGGCAGAGCTTTGTTCGCGTGACCCGCGCGACGGTGCGCTCAGTGCCAGCGCAGATTCCACTTGCCACTCACTGGCCCACGCTCACGATCCTGCCCCGCCAGCGATCCCTCCGCCGCGAGGGTGCGCCTCCCCGAAGCCGTTCTCCGGCGCCTCGAGGGGCCACGCCGCGTACAAAGTTGCGGTACATCAAGCGGAATGCCGAATTGCGCTGGGCAATACTCCCGCTCTGGTGAGAGGGCCCCTATAGTGCCGGAACACCCAGTCGCTCGTCCGGACCATGCGCCCAATAGCCATACCACTCAATCGCTGGCTCGCGGCTCTGCTCGCGCTGTTCGCCGGGCTAACGACCGTACACGGCGCCCGGGCGCAGCCCACGGATCCGCCGGCGGAACCGGCAGCTCCGGAGCCTGACGACCCACGACCAAAGGACCCTCCCCCCCAGAAGAAGCCGCAGGAGGATCCCGAGGGAAACACATTTCCACGTTCGGGTTCTGAGGCGGGCACTCCCCTCCGGAGCTACGACGAGAAGCAACAGAGCAAGCCGACACGCTCTGACGACGCCCGCGGCTACAGCGAGAAGCCGGGTTGGGAGAGCGAAGACTACGTGCTGCTGCCCGCCCGAGCCGTGCTGTTCCCGGCGAAGCTCCTGGTGGACATCGTCTTCACGCCCCTCGAGGTTTTGCTGACCGGCATCGATCGCTACAAGGTGGTGCCCCGAGTCGTCGATCTCTTCTACTTCGACAAGGCGCACACCGCCGGCTTCTACCCGACCATCGCGTCGGAGACCGGCTACGGCTTGAGCTACGGCGCGAAGGTCTTCGACAACGACGTCGCAGGTCACGAAGAGAAGCTGTCCTTCGCCGGCAAATTCGGAGGCCGCTACGTGCAAGCGTACGAAACAGCCTTCGAAGGCGATCGCGTCGGCGGCTCGCGCCTGTGGCTCGAGACGCGCACACGCTACGAAAGGGAACCTGGCATCCTCTTCTTCGGGTTTGGGGGTGAGGGACAGGCGACGAGCGGCAGCGGGCTAGGTCCCCGGGAAACCGACGTGGCGACGCGCTTTCAGCAAGAGCGCGTACTCGGGCTGGTGCGCGCCGGAGGCACGCTGGGGGAACAGGGCGAGCTCACCAAGCTTGGCCTGTTCGGAGTCTACAATCGGCGGCGCTTCGATCGCGAACAACGGAGCTTCCCCGAGCCCTCCATCGAGCAAGTATACGATACCGCGCGGATACCTGGATTCGACTCTGGGGTAAACACCGTGGAGCTCGGGGTCAGCCTGGTGCACGACACCCGCGATCAAGAGTTCGCATCCGAGGGCAGCTACCTCGAGCTGCTGGGGGGCGGCGTGGTGCCCGCGCAGGGCTACCGCTACTGGCACTTCGGCGGCGAGCTGACGAAGTTCATCGATCTCTACCGGCACACCCGGGTGCTCGCGCTGCGCGCGGCCCTCGAGGGTGTCGTCGGTGACGAAGAGCACATCCCCTTCGTCGAGCTGCCACGGCTCGGCGGCGTTCACGATCTGCGAGGCTATTTGTCGGATCGCTTCCGCGACAAGCTCTCGGCGGTCACCACGGCAGAGTATCGCTACCCGATCCATCAACTGCTGAGCGGCAAGGTGTTCGTCGACGCGGGCAACGTGGGTCGCGATTTCGACAACCTCGTGGGCTCCACGGCATTCGAGGACTGGAAAGTTGGCGCTGGTGGCGGCTTCTTGATCCACACGGATGAAGACGTGGTGCTGAGCATCGACCTCGCCTACGGCGACCAGTTCACGTTCTTCGTCACCACGTCGCCGCTCGAGTTCTTCCACAAGAGGAACCGCCAGCTATGAAGCGCATCCCCCTCTCCTGGGCTCCACTCGCCCTCATGCTCTTCGGGTGCGCTGGCTCGACGGAGCAGTTCAAAGATCAGCCAATTGTCTGGCGCGTGAGCGACACTGCGAACATCCCCGAGCCGGAAGAACGTGAGTTCTTCCCGCTGCCGTTCGGCTCAGAGGTCATGTTCCACGGCCAGCTGACGCGGGTGCTGAGCTTGCCGGACAAGGAGCCAGCGTGGAACACCAACGCCCTGGAAGAGGTCCCCGACAGCAGCTGGTTCACCAATCGCATCGGTGTGCGCCAGGTGACCCCCGACGAAGCCGCGACGGGTACCTCCGCCGCTGGGCCTCCGACGCTGCCGCTGACCATCACCTCCGCGAAGGCGGGAGGCGCGAACCCAGGCTTCTTCGCTGAAGACGCGAAGGGCCGAAAGTTCGTGATCAAGTTCGACACGAAGGAGAACCCGGAGCTGCAGACTTCGACCAGCGTGATCGTCAACCGGGTGATCTGGAGCGCGGGCTACAACGTCCCCAACGATGACCTGTTTGTATTCGCGCGGAACCAGCTGAAGCTGGCGCCTGACGCAAAGCTCAAGGACGAATTCGGCAAGAAGCGCGCGATGAACGCCGCAGACGTCGACGAAGCGCTGGCCAAGGCTCCACGGCTCGCCGACGGCCGCTACCGCGCCTCCTCGAGTGAGTTCCTCGAAGGCGTGCCCAAGGGAGGCTTCCCCGCCAAGGGCACCCGGAGCGATGACGCCAACGACCTCATCCCTCATGAACATCGCCGCGAAGTGCGCGGCATGCGCGTGCTCGCTGCGTGGCTCAACCACACGGACATGAAAGAGGACAACACCATCGACATGTACGTGGAGGAAAACGGGCGGCGCTTCCTGCGCCACTACTTCCTCGACTTCGGCGAGGCCATGGGCGGACACCCCGCGGAAAAGAATCGTCACGAGGACGGCTTCGAGTACGCCTGGGACTGGGAGAACCAGTCACGAGCGCTGGTATCGCTGGGCTTGTGGAAGCGCCCCTGGGAGGACGTGAAGGACACCCCGTGGCTCTCCGTCGGGCCGTTTGGTGCATCCCCATTTGACCCGCGAGAGTGGCGCGAGGCCTATCCGTACTGGCCGTTCTACGAGCTGGATGAGGTAGACGCGTTCTGGGCCGCGAAGCTGGTGATGCGCTTTGACCGACCGATCCTCACGGCGATCGTCAAGCGTGGACAGCTGAGCGACGCGGACGCCGAGAGCTACCTGGTGGACACGCTGCTCGCTCGTCAGCGTAAGGTGGGCAAAGCGTTCCTCGAGGCGCTCTCACCCCTCGACGACTTCCACTTCGAGCGCGACGCTCGAGGCGCGCTGCAGCTCTGTGCGATCGATCTTGGCCTCGTGTATCAGCTCGGCCGCTCAGGAGTCGTCGAGGTGCTCGACGCGGACGACCACGTGAAGAGCGAGCACACCGCGCACAAAGACGGGCGAATTTGCGTCCCAGCGCGAGGCAAGGGCTACGAAGTGAGCCGACTCCGAGTGGTGCGCGGCCGAGACGTCAAGCCGGCGATGCAGGTGCACTACCGGCTGGATGGCACCCCGCGGGTGCTGGGCCTCATCCGCAAGGAGCACTGAGGTCGGATTGTCGCGCTCGGCATGCTGCGTGTCGCGAACGGCATGGCGGCTCGTAAGGCGGGAGCCGATATCGCCTGGCATGTCCCTCACACGGCTGCTGACGCTGTTGCTCTCGCTGGTTTCGTTCTCTGGCTCGCTGCTCCTGAGCAGTCGCGCACACGCACAATCTGCCAACGCCGCTCAAACCCAAGCGGCGATGGACGACTGGTACTCCGGAGAACGCCGCGATGCGTATTTATTCCTCGGGGTCGGCGTGTTGACCGCTGGCGGCGGCACCTTTCTGGCAACGCGCGATGACGAGCTCGCCAAGGGCGCCGGGTACACCACGCTTGGGCTCGGCGTGCTCACCAGCATCCTGGCGATCACCTACAACCTGTCGCTGGACTCCAAGCACGACGAGCTGACCCGCGACTTGAAGGCGGATCCTAGCGGATACAAGAAGCGCGAAACGCAGCGCTTGCAAGGCATCGCGGACCGCTTCGATCTGTATCGCTGGGCGGAGATTGGCGCGATGTTCGTCGGCGCGGGGCTCGCCAGCTATGGCACCCTGAGCGACAAGGAAGCCTTCACCGGCGCGGGCATGGCCCTGGCCGGAGAGGCTCTCGTGCTCATCACCTTGGACTACTTTGCGAGCCGACGCGTGCATCGCTACCTCGACGTGGTGCAAGACTTCGACCCCGCAACGTCGAGCAGCGCGCTCGGCGGTGGCGGCGGCTTCATGCTGCAACACGCCGGTGCGTTCTAGCAGCTGGCAGTCTTGCGCTTACGCCAGGCGCTGGGAGAAGTGCCAGTCCAGCGCTTGAAGGCCCGCGCAAAAGCGCTCGCGTCGTCGAAGCCGAGCTCGAGGGCGATGTCGGACACACCCCGCGAGGTGTGCTCGAGCTGTTCTTGAGCGCGCTTCTTCAAGGTCTGTTCGAGGAACGCGCTGTACGTCAGCCCGCGCTCCTCCAGCCTGCGTTGCAACGAGCGGGCGCCCAGGCCCAAGCGGCGGGCCAATGCGTCCACCTTCGGCCTACCGCGCGGCAACGCCTCGAGGGTGAGCGCCGAGAGCCGCGCCAGGAGCAAATCCTCCTCGGGCATGCGCTCGAGTGCGTCTCTCGCGGCGCCGCGCAACACCGCGGCGAGCTCTGGAGCACGCCCAGCCAGTGGCAGCTCGAGTACGCCGCGAGGCAACTCGACGAAGTTGTGTTGCTGGTCAAACACGGCGCGCGCGCCGAGCGCTGCGGGGTAGGCCTCCGCGTAGCCCGGCTTCGGGTGCATGACACCGATGCGCTCAGCGACCACCGGGCTCCCAGTGACGCGCGCGGGCAGCGTCGCGTAGGTTGCGACCCAGCTGTCGCTGAGCGCCGCAGGCCAGGTCTGCCCATCGAGGGACGCGATCTGGATGCGGGCGCGGCGTCCCACGGCTAGCTCGATCTGGCTCTGACGACTGAGCAGCGCGTGGTGCGCCACGATCTGCTCGAGGGCGTCACCGATGGTCTCCGAGCTCGCCGCGAGAAAGCCCAAGAGACCAAACGTCTCTGGCAGGGCGTGGATGCGCCCCACCTCGAGTCCGATCTCTGGCACACCGGTCAGGCGCGGTAGCGCCTCCCAGAGCGCGGCGTGCTGTCGCTCGCTGATGTGCGCCTTGGGGTCATCGAGCAGCGCGAGATCAATCCTCGCGGCAACGAGCAGCGCGTCCCTCACCCCCCGCGCAGTCGCTGCACGGAGCGCGGGACGCACCACATCGAGCGCCACGCTACCGAAAGCCATCCTCGCGCGAGGCTATCACACCGCCTTGGCCTCGGCAGGCGCGCGATTCAGCGCCCGCATGCCCAAACGCAGCGCCTTGACCCAGGGCGACCACCTGGCGGGGCGTTTCACGTCGCCAGTCAGCGCGCGCTCGGCGTTGTCGAGGGCATCCTCTACCAAGGCGTCGTGCAAGAAGCGGATCGCCAGGCTCCAGTACAGGCTACCGAAGAAGCCGCTGCGCGCCTGCATACCGTGCCGGACCAGCACCCCTCCGTCCCGCGGCACCACCTCGAACCAATGGCAACCGTCGAAGCCAGTTTCCGGAAGGAAACTAAAGCTGATCTGGCGCCCGGGCTCATAAGCCTCCACTCGATAGCGGACCGGCCCGTGTCCGCCGCGAGTTCCAACCTGCAAGGGCTGCGGAAAGCGAATCGCTGGCCAGCTCTGATTGGGCCACAGGCGATCCTGAGGCCCCGCTAGGCTGTCCAGCAACTGCGCGCCGCGCGCGGCGTCTCCTGGGATCCAACGTTGATGAATATTGGCAAACTGCATGGCTATTTCTCCTTCGCGCTGGCGATAACCGCGTCCGCCGCAGCCGCCACCAGTCGCGCTAGATCCTCTGGGAAACGCTCGCCGCGCCCCAGTCTGCCCCTCACGGCACCGTAGGGGATTTCCAACAACGCGAGCCGCACCGCGTCCTCTGCTCGTTGCGACACACGCCCAAACCAGCGCCGACACAAGAGCCTCATCCACTCGTAGATCTCCGTCTGCAGACGATCGGCTCGGGCGCGCAGCTCCTCGGGCATGGCGCCTGCCAAGAACTCGCTCCGCCGATACAGCGCCAGGAGCTTCGCGTCCTCTGGATGCGCCATGACCCACTCGATGAAGTGCGCCGCGATCTCGCCGGGCGTTGCCTCAGGGCGACTGGCGAACTCCAGGTAGGGCTGTTGAAACGCGGCCACCGCGTCGAGCAACACGTGAGCCAGGATCAGCTCCCGCGAGCGGAAGCGGTGATAGACGGAGCCAACTGGCGCGCCCACGCGGCTGGCGATCGCGTTGACCGTCGCCGCCCCGGGGCCACCCTCCAGGATGAGCTGGCGGGCAGCTTCGATCAGCTGGTCGTCACTGAACTTCGCAATGCGAGGCACCATTCTAGAATGGTAGCTCTAATTCGATTCGTCAAGGGCCGGGGCGCGCGAAAGCCTGAGTTCAGGGCCAACTCAGCGATCTGCCACGGCAATTCGTAGATGCGTCGCGAAGCGCGTGGCCCGGCCGACCTCCGCCGACAAGGACGCTCCAACTTCCGCGGCGCTGCGATCTTCAGTCACGCGAAAGCCGTAGCGTGCGAGCAACGCGCGCATCGCGTCCTGTGCATAGGTCGAGCGAAACGGCTCGCCCAAGCGCGAGACGAACAGGTTCACGAGCTTCAAGACCAGCGCCGGGCGGTGATACACGACGACCAGGCGGCTGCCCGCGGCTGAGCGTTCGCGGATCACGCTCAGCGTGGCTTCGACCTGTTCGGGGGTGAGGTACATCACGACGCCCTCCCAGATCCAGGTGGTTGGCAGCTCTGCGTCGTGACCCGCGGCTCCGAGGCGCTCCGCCAGGTCGTCACGGGTGAAGTCGACCGCGGCGAAGCGCACCTCCTTGGCACACAGCGCGCGCTCTCCCAGCGCCTCACGCTTCGCGCGCTGGGTGTCTGGGTGATCCACCTCGAACACGGTCGTCTCAGCGAGCTCGGGCATGCGCCAGGCGCGGCCGTCGAGCCCTGCCCCGAGGATCACGAGTTGCCGCGCGGATTTACCCCGCACGGCGTCGTCGATCGCCACCGTGCGCGCGGCCTGCACCAGGCCGTTGCGTATCAGGTGGGTCCGCGTGAAGCGCCTGCGCGGATTGAGAAGGACGCGCCCCTCCAAGGTTGCGCGCACGTCAGCCGCCGCCTCATCCGGCAACAGCTCCAGCGCCGTCGGGTCGCTGAAGCGCGGGCAGTTGCCTGCCGCATGGGCCCACGCGCGGCCCTGACACACCATCACCGCCGTTCGACTCGCCTGCCCCGCTTTCATGCGCCGCCTCCACGCTCCTACCGACTCGAGGAGCGCAGCACTATACCTGGAGTCAGCCGCCTTCCGCTGAACCTCCGGGAAACCACCGAGCAGCCCCCGAGTCCCGCTCGGAGGCCGCCCGATTTGTCGCCTACGCCGCCACCGGGACGCTGAGCAGCGCCTCGCGGGTCGCCTTGTGCAGGCTGCCCATCAGCTGCGCGTCCGCCATCAGCACCTCGCGGGCCTTTTCCCTGCCTTGGGCGAAGCTCTTGCCGTCCCTTGCGTAGTGGGCGCCGTTCTTTGCGACGGCTCCGGTCACCACGGCGGCGTCGAGCAAGTCTGCGGCCGCGTCGATGCCGGTGCCCCAGCGGATGTCGAACTCCGCTTCGGTGAACGGCGCACCCACCTTGTTCTTCACCACCTTCACGCGGGTGCGATTGCCCACCACGGCGTCTCCGGATTGCACCTTGCCGATGCGACGCACGTCGAGACGCACGCTGGAGTAGAACTTGAGCGCCGTGCCGCCGGTGGTGGTCTCCGGGTTGCCAAACACCACGCCGATCTTCTGCCGCAGCTGGTTGATGAACATCAGCGTCGTGCCTGTGCGAGACGCGGCGCCGTTGAGCTTGCGAAGCGCCTGGCTCATCAACCTGGCCTGCAAGCCCATGTGGGAGTCGCCCATGTCGCCTTCGATCTCCGCGCGCGGCACCAACGCCGCCACGGAGTCGATCACGATCAGATCGACGACGCCGCTCTTCGTCAAGAGCTCCACGATGTCGAGGGCCTGCTCGCCGTTGTCCGGCTGCGAGATCAACAGCCCACCCAGGTTCACGCCAATCCCCTTCGCGTAGCGCAAGTCAAAGGCGTGCTCCGCATCGATGAACGCTGCGACGCCGCCCGCGGCCTGGAGCTCCGCGATGGCGTGCAGCGTCAGCGTGGTCTTGCCGCTGGACTCCGGCCCGAAGATCTCGATGATGCGCCCCCGGGGATAACCTCCGACCCCCAGCGCTTTGTCGAGGGCAAGTGATCCCGACGGAATCACCTCCACTGGTTCCACCGTATGATCATCTCCGAGACGCATGATGGCGTTCTTGCCAAACTGCTTCTCCACAGCGCCCATCACCTCGCGCACCTCCGCGAGCTTCGCTGGCGTCGGCTCGACTTTGTGCTGCCTCTGAGCTTGGGGGGGAGGTACCACGGAAACCGCTTTCTCCTCCCCCAACCCCCCGTCCGCCTTAGCAGCTCCAGGCTTGGCATCCCCAGCCTTGGCTAGCTCCGGCTTGCTCGCCTTCGCGTCTTTGCCCGTCTTGCTCTCTGCTTTGTCCTTCATTGTGCACTTCTCCTATTGCCGCACGGTACTAACCGCAGACACACTTGGTTCCCATCAGCGACCCGCTCGGTCGCGCTGGCTCTACGGTGGGCGCCTAGATCGGCTCGCGATCCAGCAAGCGGCCTTGCACCGCTTCGATCACGTGGCTCTTGCGGACCCGCGCATCGCCCTCCAGGTCGGCGATGCTGCGCGCGACGCGCAGCACCCGTACGAAGGCGCGCGCCGAGAGCCCGAGCTGATTCACGGATCGCGTCAGCACGGTGGTCGCGTCACGATCGGGCTGGGCGACCAACTCGACTTCCTTGGCTGAGAGCTGCGCATTACACGCAGCGCGCGTCTCCCCGGCCGCCTGACGCGCCGCCTGGCGCTGACGCGCCGCGATCACGCGCGCCCGGACCTGAGCCGACGTCTCCCCCTGCCGCTTGCCAGTGAGCGCCTCGACGGCGACGGGTTGCACCGAGACGTGCACATCCAAGCGATCGAGCAACGGGCCAGACAGCCGCGAGAGGTAGCGCTTGCGCTGCAGCTCACCACAGCGACACTGACGGCGCGGATGCCCGTAATATCCACACGGACACGGATTCACCGCGGCCACGACCATCGCTCGCGCCGGGAACACCGCGCGCGCCCGAGCGCGGCTCACGAGCACGGTTCCGTCTTCCAGTGGCTGGCGCAGGCTCTCCAAGGTGCTGCGGCGAAACTCCGCGAGCTCATCGAGGAACAGCACCCCGTGGTGCGCCAAGCTCACTTCACCAGGCCGCGGAAGCTCTCCACCGCCAACCAGAGCTGCGTCGCTCACCGAGTGATGAGGCGCACGAAACGGCCGCCGACTGACCACGCCCCGCGACGGCTCAATCAGCCCGGCCACACTGTGAATCGCCGTGGCCTCGATCGCCTCGCTGAACGCGAGCGGCGGCAAGATGCTGGGCAAGAGCCGCGCGAGCAACGTCTTGCCGCCGCCGGGCGGTCCGATCATCAACAGGTTGTGACCGCCGGCAGCCACCACCTCGAGGGCGCGGCGCGCGAGCGACTGTCCACGCACATCCGACAGGTCCAGATCGCGACTCTCCTGGGACTCCGGCTGAAAGTCCGTGAGCGGCACCTCAGGCAAGCGCTCTTCGCCGAGCAGATGCGCGTACACCGCCGCCAGGTCTTCAGCAGCCAGCACCAGCATGCCTTCCACCAGACCCGCCTCACGCGTATTTCCACGCGGCACAATCGCGACTCGCAGCCCGCGGCTCCGCGCGCCTTCCAGCTGCGGCAACACGCCGCGCACCGGCTGTAGCTCTCCCCCCAAAGAAAGCTCCCCGAGGACCAACACGCCGGCTAGACGCTTGGGGTCGAGTTTGCCGATTGCACCCAGCACCCCGAGGGCCATGGCCACGTCCAAGCTGGCGCCGGTTTTCCTCAGGTCTGCTGGAGCGAGGTTCACCGTGAGCGCGTACTCGTCCACCAGAATGCCGAGCCGCGCGAGGGAGCTCGTGATGCGCACCCGCGCCTCCCGTACAGCTGCATCGGCGAGGCCAACCAGCTGAAACAGCGAGGGACCCCGAGTGCAGCACACTTCCACACGGATAGAGTGCGCTTCGAGTCCGATCAGCGCGCTCGCCTCCACACAGCACAGACCGAGGGGCTTGCCCTGAATGGGCGCGTTGTTACTCGCGACGGCAACCATGGCCGCCGCTAGGCAGGATGCGTGCCGGGCGATTCCACGGGAGAAACCGCAACCCGCCGTGCGGCCGCCCTGGCGAGATGGCGGCGCCAGCTCAAGGCACGGGCTTCAGGAGCGCGTCAGTCGTATCGACCTCCCGAGTCCACGACGCTCGCTCAGCGTCGAAGCACTCGAGTGGGCGCGCTCGCCACAGGACTGGAGCGCACCAGCGCGAGCGCCGGCTCGACTTCAACTTCTTCTTGCGTCGGGGCAAGCGGCTCGCGTCCGAGTGCCTCCGCGACTCCGACCGCATCCATGTAGTCCCGCGTGTGAACGATGTAGCCGTCCCGCACCCGCAGCACCAGGAGCCCGGTCAGCTGCACGTGTTTCCCTGTGGCAATAACCGTAGCCTGCGCTCGCCACTGCGCAGTGACAAGCTCCGGATCGGCGCCATCCATCACGAAATCGTTCTCGACGCGCTGGATGTCCAGCAGATGACTCGCCCAACCCGCGCCGTAAGACCCACGCACCGCCTCCCGACCGAACAGCTTTTGCGGGCGATTCGGCGTGGCGAAGCCGAACTCGTGAACGCCGTCTTCAGCGTACAAATCCGCCAGCGCATCCGCCGACTTGAGCAGCATCGCCTGGTAGTAGTCGCTGAGCAGTGAGCGCGGTGAGCCGACGGCGTGGCGCTTCGCTTCGGCCAAGCCCTCCGGGTCGAGGTACTCACGGAAGCTCTGGATCTTGCCGTCGCGCGCCTCGAGCACCGCCACACCGCCCACGCTGAAGGGTCGCGCAACCGAGCCCGCGTTGCCCTGCACGTGATACTCAGCGACCAAGCAGCCGTCGTCGCTCTGCTTACAAGCCGTCACGCGGAAGCTTTGAGCCCTGAGCGGCGAGCTATCCCAAGCATCTGTCGCGCGCTCCAAGATCGCTGACTTGCCAACGAAGGCGAGGCCAGCAAACGGGAACTCCAGGCACCCGTCGTCGCAGAACAGCGCCGCAAACGCACGCGCATCTTTGCTGAGCGCGGCCTCCTGGAAGGCCTCGAACAATTCTTCGGGGGTTTTCGCTACGTCGCTCATAGAGCCTCCCTGGTGACCACCGCCGGCGCGGCCAGCAATGAGAGCTTAACGGAATCCCCATTCCGTTTAAATCCTAAATCGGAACCTCGACTCCGTTTAGGAGTTGGGCACAATGGTGGGATGGCCAAAGCGGCTGCCGCAGCACCCACCAAGTCCGCCAAGATCGGGGACAAAGCCCCGCGTGGGGGCCGCCGCGCAGACGCCGTGCGCAACCGCCAGCACGTGCTCGAAGTGGCCCAAGCGGTGTTCGCCGAGCTGGGGCTCAGCGTGCCCATCGACGAAATCGCCAAGCGCGCGGGGGTCGGAGTCGGCACCGTGTATCGCCACTTCCCGACCAAGGAGGCGCTGTTTGGCGCGATCCTCCAGCACCACATGGAGCGCATTGCGGATCACGCCGAGGCGCTGATGGAGAAAGCGGACGCCGGCGCGGCGCTCTTCGAGTTGCTCCACACCATGGCGCGGGAAAGCCACAAGAAGAAGGACTTCATCCACGCCCTCGGCGGCTATCCGACGGGCGAGGTCAAGACCGCCAAGAAGCGCTTCGTCGCGGCCTTCGATGCCTTGGTCAAGCGCGCTCAGCGCGCCAAAGAGCTGCGCGCCGACGTCACCGCGGAGGACGTGATCATGCTCTCGAAGAGCGTGTTCAGCAGCGGCGAACAAGACGAAGCCACGCGCACGCGGCGCCTGGGGGTGCTGTTCGATGGCCTGCGGGCAACGGCCAGCGCGGTCAAAGCCGCGAAGCGCGCGCACAAGACTCGCAGTTCTTGAACGACGATAGCTGCAACGCAGTGTCTCGACACGGCGACTTGTGTCGAGGCCGAGACCTCCGCACCCTCGGGTGATGTCCGAAGCAGCAGCCAAACAACCCATTCAGGTCGCGAAATGGAGCGAGCTCGAAGATCGCAAGCCAGCCTATGCGCTGGTGGGCGACGTCGACCTCGTGGTGATCCGCTACGACGACAGCGTCTCCGTGCTCTACGGCCGCTGCCTGCATCGCGGAGCCTTGCTGGCTGACGGCTCAGTCGACGACCACGACAACTTGATCTGCGGCCTCCACGGCTGGGATTACCGCGTGGATACAGGCGTGAGCGCCTACAACAACCGCGAAGTGTTGACCAAGTTCAGCGCCTGGGTAGAAGGCGACAGCGTCTTCGTGGATGGGGGTGAGGTAGCGGCGTTCACGCAGAAGCACCCTCAGCCTTACGACCGCAAGGTGTACCTCGGCCTCTATCAAGATCCTCACGGAACACCCCAGGAGCCGTATAACGGCCACATCCAGGAGCTAGCGCAGAACGGCTTATCCAGCGTCGGCCACCACGGCGAGACCAGCGCCATGGGCGTCGCGCTGACGGAGCTGCCGCGCTGGAAGGACATCCAGCTCCTGACGGCGCAGCTCTGGCGCCAGCCGCTGCTCGATGACGCGCCCGTTGGCACGAACGTGGTGATCGGTCCCCGCGCGAGGCGCCCCCTCGAGCTCAGCATGCCGCTCTTCGTCAGTGACATGAGCTTTGGTGCGCTGAGCGAAGAAGCCAAGACGGCGCTGGCCATGGGAGCCGAAGGCGCTGGCACTGGGATCTGCAGCGGTGAAGGCGGCATGCTGCCGGAAGAACAAGCCGCGAACAGCCGCTACTTCTACGAGCTGGCGAGCGCGAAGTTCGGCTGGTCCCTGGACAAGGTCAAGCGCGTACAAGCGTTCCATTTCAAGGGCGGCCAAGGCGCCAAGACGGGCACCGGCGGTCACCTACCTGGGGTCAAGGTGCGCGGCAAGATCTCCGAGGTGCGCGGCATTCCCGAGGGAAACGCAGCTATCAGTCCTAGTACCTTCACGGATCTGCACACCGCGGAAGACTTCCGCCGGGTGGCAGACGAAGTCCGCGAGGCGAGCGGCGGCATCCCCATCGGCTTCAAGCTGAGCGCACAGCACATCGAGCGCGACATCGACTTCGCGCTGAGCGCCAGCGCTGACTACATCATCCTCGACGGCCGCGGCGGCGCGACCGGCGCCGCGCCGGTGATCTTCAAGGAGAACATCTCGGTGCCAACCATGATCGCCCTGGCGCGCGCTCGGCGCCACCTGGACTCAGTCGGGGCGAAGGACATCACCCTCGTCATCACCGGCGGTCTCCGCACGGAAGGAGACTTCGTCAAGGCGCTCGCGCTGGGCGCTGACGCCATCGCCGTCGCGAACTCCGCGATTCAGGCCATCGGCTGCCTCGGCATGCGGGCTTGCCACACCAACAAGTGTCCCGTCGGCATCGCCACCCAAGATCCCAAGCTGCGCAGCCGGCTGAGCATCGAGCGCTCCGCGGCGCGCCTCACCAACTGGTTCAAGGCCACCACCGAGCTGATGCAAGTGCTCGCGCGCGCGTGCGGCCACGATCACCTGTCGAAGTTTGATCTTCACGATCTGACCACGTATGACCGTGATTTAGCGCACCTCACGGGTGTGCCGTACGCCGGCGTGACGCCGATTTAGAGAGGGCCCGCGCGTCAAAGTTCTCATGTCGCTCCGCAGGCAGACGCCGAGAGCCCGCTCTTGAAGTAGGCTCGCGGGGGCCGCGATCGAGCCGCGCTCCAGGCGGCTACCAGCGAAGCGAAAAGCCCCTATCGACCCGGTGCATCCCCGCGCGGTCGCGGTACTCGCTTGTCCGAACCTTGAATTCGTCAACTTAAGAGTTTACATTGCGAAGATGCGCAAGCCAGCCTCACCAATAACGAAGGCGCGGGAACTCGCTGGCCTTTCAGTGCAACAGCTCGCGGACAAGCTAGGCGTCACACGCGAGGCCATCTATCGAATAGAGCGTCGTGGGGAGGATTCAAAGCTCTCAAGCATTCGCGAAGCAGTGGAGGCTTGCGGCCTAGAGCTGGTCGTGTCGTTTTCTCAGAAGTAGGCTTGTTAGCGTGAACTCATAAGTTTACATCTAAGTAATGGGCTGGACGGCGCTCAAGGTCGAGTGGACGAGCAAGGCTCGGAAGGAGTTCCGAAACCTGGATTCAGTTGCGCGCCGACGCGTGGACGCCGCGATCCAACACTTCGCCGGAACGGGTGAGGGCGACATCAAGAAAGTTCAGGGCACGACCGATGAGTTTCGTATGCGTGTCGGAGGCTACCGCGTGGCCTTTAAGATCGACTGGAATCGCCTAGTTATGACCATCCTCCACGTCGGAACCCGTGGCGACTTCTACTGACGCGTTCGCCCCGTTGACCAACAGGCCCTACCAATGAAAACTGAAGAGGTGACCTTGGACCCCAACATTGCCGAAATGCAGCGCCGCATGGCGGCCTTGGAATTCGACGACGAACCAGCAAGTCGCGAGGAACTCGAAGGCCTCGAGGCAGCACGCGCGGAGGCGTTGCGTGGTGAGGCGATAGGCGATGCAGCGTTCAAGCTTGAGCTGCATGAGGAACTGATGGCCCAAACTGCTGAACTTGAGGAGCTGACGGAGCGATTGCTCACAGTAGCTGCCGCAGTTGCGGGTACAGCAGCGTTCGCAAAATTCGTGAGGGTGAGTGTTCGCGGCAAGGTTCTTGAGGAGAATGTCGTCGCGCTTCGCAAAGAGCTCGCGCTGGAAGCCGCGGAGTGGGAGCTCTCCCATTCCAAGCCGTCCGGGACCTGATCGGTGTGGTCTCATTCGCTTAGTGACCCGCAGCGTCGTAGCGGACGCAGAGGCGGGTGAGCGCGGAGCGTGCCTGAGCGATGGCGCCAAGGAAACCGGCGTCAGCTCGAGACCTTCGCACTCCAGGAACTCCAACTCTCGGGCACCCAGAGCACCTCGAGGGACGAGGTGACTCGAACTAGCGACGTTCTTGCTGCGCCGGGGTCGCGACGGGGAATTCACGCCGTACGCCCCTCTAGAGCAACATGTGGGGCTTGACCCGCCAATCCTTCGGGATCACTCGCAAGCCCCAGTCGAGCATCTCGAGCAAGCGTGTGTATCGCACGCGTGGGCTTGGGCCATCAACGGAGCGCTGGAACATGACTTCTGGTAGGCGACGTTGCTGCGGTTGATCGGCGTAGAGCGTAGTTCGGTCGATCCCCGCGTCGCAGCGCGGCTCATAAGGAATGACGGCCGTTTTGTAGGCGCCGCGCGCCACGCGCTGCTCGATCTCATGTGCCAAGTCCCAGCCTGCGTGCTGAAAGCGAGAGATCTCTTCACGGCTGGCGAACTGAGCCCAATAGCCCGCCCCCCCTCGCCAATAGACCAGCAATGCTGTTCCGAGATCGCACTTAGGATCTTGGATCACGCGCAGCAGGTCTTCACTCCCTCCGTCCCACTCGATGAACTCGACGGAGTGATGCAAGGTGTAGCGATTGAGGCCGCGGATCCCAGGCATGTTCACGCTCCAGGGCGGGATCCGCCAGAGCGCAGGCAGTCGCTTTCTCTGCTCGTCGGTCGCGACGACGCGCTTGCGAGGGACCGGCATCTCCCGATCGCCCCAGCTCAGAAACAGATCGGCAAGCTGCCAACACGGGGTGATGTCCAAACGGCGCAGCTGTGGGTTACCCCCAAGCATCAACACCACCAAACCGGGCAGCCCTGACAGGTCCAAGGAGTAGAGCGGATTGGAAGCAGCGACGAGAGAGAACAGATTGGGATGAGCACCGAGCCCGAGCTGGCGGATGTCGTTGTCCGAGCAATCCAAGCGACACAGGCGAGGGCAGTGCCGCACGTCAAGCTCCTTCAAGTCGTTGTCGGAACAGTCGAGTTCGATCAGCCGCTGATGAGAAACGGTGAGTTCCTTGAGCCGATTCATCGCGACCTCCAGGATCACGAGCCGGGGGTTGGCGCTCAGGTCGAGCTTGCTCAGTCGGTTGTTCGTCAAGCCCAGTCCAATCAGCCGCGGGCAGAGTCGGGGCTCGAGCTTGCGAATCTGATTCCGCGAGGCATTGAGTATCTCGAGGCGGGGGACCTGACTCAGGTCGATGTCCTTCAGCTCGTTGTCGGAGCAGTTCAAGTGCTTGAGGGATGGAACCAAGGGGACCCGGGTCAGCTCGAGGCCTTCGCACTCCAGGGACTCCAAGCCCTCAGGCAGCTCCAGCTCCTCGAGCGGCAGGTTGGAGCAGTTGAGTTCGCGCAGCTGAGGCACTTGATCCAGCGGCAGACGCCGCACTTGGCCCTCGACACACACGAGCCGCTCAAGCGCTGGGTTGTCGCGCAAGCGGACTCGACGCAGTCGTTCACCGCGCAGGGAGAGCCGACGGAGTTTCCGCAACCCCCGAGCGTCCACCACTTCCGTCACGTGCCCTGAGAGAGACACGAATGACTCGAGGGCGGTCAGCTTTCGCAGATCGAGCACCGAGGGTGTTTTCCCATAAGGCAAAGCAAGTTCTACGAAGCGGCCCGCGTGAACCTTGCTTCCTGCGCGAAGCAGTCCGTGCATCGTCAAGTCTGGGTAGTAGCGGCTGCCCGCCCTCGCGAGCGCGTCGACGAAGGCGCGGTCGTCGGGCTCTAACGCTTCATACACCTCGGCGCTCCTGGCGTACTCCCGCTTGCGTCGGCGGTCGTCTTCGTCCTCCTCGTCTTCGTCGAACGGCATCTCCCGAAAGGTATCAGAGGGCGATTCCACCGGACTCTCCCGCGGCGAAACTACCGCGAACTAGCGACGTTTCTGCTGCCGCGGGGTCGCCTGGAAAGGCTAGGCGCGCGAAGCCTCACACATCGGTCGATCTCACCCAGAGCGGCACTGGGCTCACCCTCCCCCAGAAAAACAAGCCAGAGCAATACTGAAGCATTCACTTGACTATCAGTGACGTCTCTCTAAACTGAAGTACATGCTTCAGTATCCGGAACGACTCGATCGAGTCTTTCACGCGTTGAGCGACGGCGGTCGGCGCGCCATGGTCGATCGCTTGATGCGTGGGCCAGCCTCGCTAAGCGAACTGGCAGAGCCTCTGGACATGACGCTGTCCGCGGTCGGTCAGCACCTCAAGGTGCTTGAACGGTCTGGGCTAGTCACGAGTCGGAAGGTTGGCCGCATTCGTACGTGCCAGCTGGAAGCGGCGGAACTCAAGCGCGCCGAGCGATGGATCGCAGACCGTCGGGCCCGCTGGGAGTCCCGTTTGGACAAGCTCGGTACGCTGCTCACTGAGGAGAAACCATGTTGAAACAGCTAGATGTACAGCACCACTCGTTCGACGTGGTTCGGCAGTACCCCGTGCCACCCGCTCGCGTGTTCAAGATGTGGGCCGATCCCGGGCTGAAACGGAGTTGGTTCGCCGAAACCGATGGCTGGACCACCCAGGAATATCAACTCGACTTTCGGGAAGGTGGCGCCGAATACCTCTCGATGCGCTCCCCAGAAGGTCTGCAGGTCGTCTCGCGCGATCTTGAGAGACATCTCGCCAAACCGGCGCATCGTCTACGCTTATGAGATGTCCGCGGGCGCAAGGCGCGCGTCCGTATCGCTCGCATGCGTGACTTTCGAACCTGAGCCTGGTGACGCGACACGAATCGTGATCGTGGAATACCACGCGCTCTTGGACGGTCACGACGACGTGGCGTCGCGCCACGCAGGGATCGAGAGCATGTTGGAGAAACTCGCCAGCCAGCTCACGGGGAATCGAGGTCAAGCATGAAGCTCTACGAGTTTGGGCCGACTCGCTCGGCTCGAGCACGCTGGGCGCTTCAGGCGCTAGGCCTCGAGCTCGAGTCGCTGGTCGTAAATGGTGCGCGAGGCGAACAGAAGCGGCCAGAGTTCCTGGCGCTGAACCCTGCGGGGAAGCAGCTGCGTGCGAAGACGTTTCAGTGGATGCTCTTCGCGGCTACTGAGCTCGAACAGCCGCTTTGGCGAATTGCGCGTCACTCCGCGCTCTATCCTGAGCAGGAGCGCATCCCGGCGGAAATATCCGTCGCGGAGCGTGACTTTCGCGACATGGTCCAAGTGCTCGAGGCTCACCTCGAGCAGCGCCTACAAGTGGTCGGCCAATTCTTCACTATCGCCGATATCATCACCGCCTACACGCTGGACTGGGCCAACGAGATCCTCTTGCTGGACGGCTTCAAGAACTGTACCGCCTATCTCGAGTGCCAGTATCAGCGGAGGGACGCCCCGCCGCGCATCGCGACAGCTCTCCGCAGTGTAGGCCTCGCTCAAAACTAGGGCGGCTAGAGCTGGCCGGCGGACCATGGCCAATCGTGGCGTCTTTGCGCTCGCCATGGCGAATGAGCCACGAAACGCCGCGGACACACAGCGAAAACGCCTGGCCTATCATTCCCGTGCGGAACTGTTGCTCGAGATGATCCAAGCCGAGAGCAGCCACTTCCCAGCCACGCTTGACTCTCCCCGTGACTCTGACAAGCTGCCGGACGAACGCAGCCGAGGATCCATCGAGGATCTCGCTGCTGAGGGGGAGAGCGTGACGCAAGATTTTCTCGGACAGCTCCAGGCGGCGCGAGCCTTTTCCGCCCCCAGAGTGTTTCGTCGCATGCACGAGGAATCCGCGCTCGACGGATTGCCAGCGCTGGGCGATCGGGTTCAGTGGTGGTCGCTGAAGCGCATCGCGAACTGGCTACCGCCCACGAACTGGAGCGCCGCGTCTGATGCGGTGCCCTTCGCTCAGACCGCCTCTGGGGAGCTGTGGTGCTGGTATCCGAGCTGGGCCACTGGCAACACGCCACCCGTCGTGCTCGTCGCGCCCAACGAAGAAACGCGGCTATACGCTCCCAACTTCGAAGGCTTCCTGTTTCGGCAGCTCCTCGAGCAACTGAGTGGCGTGACGAGCAGCGAAGCGGACGCGGCGAAGTTCGCGGCGCACGCTCGCAAGGGGGTCGACGCGGTGCGACCGTTTCTGCGTTCCAACTGGCTCGCATTGCTCGCGGCCGTGCAAGAGCGACCGCCGCACCTCAACGAGCGCACCGGGCACCTGCAGTTCCTGGAGCCCGAAGAGGCGCGCGAGATCGTGCAGCGAGAGCTTCCGTTCGAGGACCTGAGTCCGAGTCTGCTGCACGTGAGCTAGCGATGCTGGAGAGCGCTGCGTGGGCGCAACGTGCGTGGCGCACGCGCCTCGCTAGCCCAGACTGAACCACCGCAATTCGTGCGTGATCGTTCGTGTGGGGCGTTGGTATGCGGCTTGCGAAGCGCGCGGGCATGCAACGCCTCCCGCTGTCCCGCCTGGTCCTGCTTCCCCTTCTGGTGCTCAGCGCGTGCTCGAGCGGTCAGAGCCCGAGCTCTTCAGGCGGTGCTGGGGGCGTGGGCGGCACTGGGGGCAACGGTGCCGCTGCAGGCAGTGCGGCTGCCGCCGGCACGATGAGCGGTGGAGCCGCGGGAGCGAGTGGGAGCGCGGCGACAGGCGGCTCTTCGGGCGCTGCCAGCGGAGGCACGTCGAGTGGCGGAACCGGCGGTGTCGATCCTTACGCCGACCTCTACGTCGACGACCTGACCTTGCCTGCCGCGTCTACGGCACCCTTCGCCGTACCCGACGGTACCGAGTTCTACTCCGACATTCCGTACGGTACCGACCCGCGCATGCGCTTCGACTTGTTCAAGCCCACGTCCGCTGCGCCCACGCCGATCGTGATCTTCATTCATGGGGGCGGATTCACCGGCGGCTCCAAGGACCAATACGGTAACTCCGACGGCATTCGTAGCTTGCTCAGCGCGGGCGTGGCGTACGCCAGCCTCGAGTACCGGGTGCTCGATGAGGTCGACAGCGACGGCGTGATCAAATGCTTGAGCGACAATCGACGGGCGCTCAAGTTCATCCGCTACCACGCCAGCGACCTCAACCTCGACGCTGCGAAGGTCGTGCTGCGAGGCGGCTCAGCGGGCGCTGGGACCAGCCTGTGGCTTGGCTTCCACGACGACATGGCACGCCCCGACGCCGAGAGTCCGGTGGAGCACGAGAGCACGCGTGTGCTGGGCGTGATTGCCAACAGCACCCAAGCAACCTACGACCTCCTGAAGTGGCAGACGGTCGTGTTCGCGCCTTACAACCTGGACTTGGTGCAAGTGACCGAGGCGCTAGGCATGGAGCAGCGGTTGCTGTCCTTCTATGGCATGCAGTCGATCGACGACTTGCCCACGCCTGCCATCACCGCTTACCGCGCGGATGTGGACATGCTCGCCTTGATGTCGAGTGACGACCCGCCCTTCTGGGTTCACAACACGTTGCCCGAGGAGGTACCAGCCACGGTGGGTTCCCTCTATCACCACCCGTATCACGCGCGTGCGCTGATGGATCGCGCGACCGAGGTTGGAGTCGTATCCGTCGGCTACATCGACGCCCTGAACGTCGCCGACCCTTCGGGTGAGTCCGAGTGGGAGTTCGCGCTGCGCCAGCTCCAGTAGTGCGCCACAGCCGGGTTTCCGCAGCGGCAACGTTCAAAAGCTCCAACTCGAGGCGGGCTCACATTGCGCCCCCATCCCAGGTTCTGAGAACATGCGCGCATGAGCGTGGGGTGGCCGAATCAACCGGGAGCACCGGGTCAACCTGGAGCGCCTGGACAACCGGGGCAGTGGGGCTACGCGCCGCCGCCGCCCCTCGAACCACCGCGACCAAATCAGGAAAAGGGACCGCCGCCGCCGCCACCTCGCCCGGTTCGTTCGGGCGCCATCGGCTGGAACGCTGGCTTCATGCTGATGTTCGGCACCATGTTCGGCGGTATCCCGATGATCATCTTCACGATCTTTGCCTTCACCATGCCGATGCCCTGGGAAGACTGGATTCTAGATTACCGCGGGGAAACTGCTGTCGCCCAGGCAGAGAGCGCTCGCGGGACCAGTACCTCGGTCAATGACAGCACGGTCTACGACGTCGTCGTCACCTACAACGACAAGCAAAACCGACCGCACCGCGCGACGCTGTCTACCTTGAACAGCGCGGTGATCGCCGCCCCCACCACCAAGACGCCACTCAACATCCAATACGACCCCGAGAACTACGCACGCGTTCGCGTGGTAGGCGATGAGATCAGCCCCATGGGCATCATCGCGTTCATGTTGCCCATGTTCGGGCTGGTCGGGTTTCCGATGGCGCTCGGCGGGCTCGTGGTGGCTCTGGGGCGCCGCCGCGTTTACAAGCACGGCACCGCAGCCCAAGCGCGCATCCAAGAGGTGACCGCCTCGGCTTCGAGCCAGAACGATCAGCGCGTGATGATCGCGCACTATTCGTTTCAGACTCCCCGGGGGATCTTCCGTGGGCAGTGGAAGACGGTGACTCCCCCTGGAGTCGGCGAAGTGATCTGGGTGATCTACAACCCCAAAAATCCCAAGGCGAATCTGCCAGCGTAGCGGCTCAGCAGCTCAGCAGCTCAGTAGCTCAGTAGCTCTTGCCATCGACGTGCTTGACCTCGAGCGCCCCCAGGTCGATGTCATCCAAGCAGCGCACGTTCACGGCTGCCATCGCCTTGCCACCGGCGATTCCGCGCGCAAACGAACGAATGCCGCAGGTCTTGCAGAATAGGTGGTGGATCACGTTCTTGTTGAACTGATAGTCGCTGAGCGCGTCTTCGCCTTGCAGCAGCTTGAACTGCGCTTCCGGGACGAACGCCAGCATGCTGCCCGTCTTGGAGCAAATCGAGCAGTTGCAGGTCATCACCTCACCCAGCTCGAGCTGTACTTCGTACCGCACGTTGCCGCAGTGACAGCCCCCTTGATACGTCTTCAGATCACTCATTCGTCGCTACCTCACCCCAATCCCTCGATGCTGATTCATCTACGCTTCATGCGAAGACTCGCGGGTTTGGGGGTGAGGGTGTAGCGCGGACCCTGCAAAGTGGATTGTAAATTCGCGTCGGGGCGGCGTGAGCTTGCCGCGCGTCTCGTGTGACCTTATGCGACGCGCATGCCGACACGTGCCCAGCTGGTCAGCGCCTACGTGATGGCGTTCTTCTACGGGAGCGCCGGGGTGATGCACTTCGTCGACCCAGGTTTCTTTTTGCAGATCGTGCCGAGCGTGCTGCCGTTTCCCCTGCTCATCGTGTACCTGAGCGGTGTCGCGGAGCTCACGCTGGGCGTCGGCCTCGCGCTACCCAAGACGCGGCACTGGGCTGCGTGGGGTGTGGTGGCGCTGCTCGTCGCGGTCTATCCGGCGAACCTCTACCACTGGATCGCAGGGGTTCAGATCAAGGGCATGGAAACGCCAGCCATCTACCATCCAGTCCGCGCGCTGGTGCAGCTCCTGCTCATCGCCTGGGCGGCATGGCTTGCGCGTGGTACCCGACCGAAGGTCACAGACAGTTGAGCGTGACGTCTGGTTCTTTTCTGTGCGGATAAACGAAGTGGGCCGCGTAGTCGAAGCTGCCACCGCGCACCTCGAAGTCGATCTTGCCGTCTAGAGTGCCGCCGCCGCTGACCGTCTTGTACTCCATGGCCCAGTTGGTGACGGTCATCACCTGACCGGTGGTGGATTGCGCGGCGACGTCGACCAGCTGCATGTCCATCGGACCGTTGCTGAAGTAAACACCCAGCTTGGTCGGCGGCGCGTAGAGCTGATAGCTCACCGTACTGGCCTCCCGCGAGTCTTGCATCAAGATGCGCGTCTCGATCAGCACGTGCTCACTCAAAGCGTTCGCGATCTCGTTCAAGTCGAGATGTAGCTCGCCGCTGCTGCCCCCTTCGAGGCCAAGCAGCTCCGCGCCGTTCTGTGCGCCCTCATAGGTCGCGTTCACCGTCGTCGTCGCCTCGCCGCTGGTGTTGACGGACGCCTTGGCGGTGACGCTTGCCTTGGTGAAGTAGTTCGCGAGCAGGAACACGTCGAAGTCGATCACGTCGCCGGCCTTGCCGAAGCTCGTGTCCTTGCCGAGGGTGAGCGTGAGCTCCATCTGAGTGCCTGCAGCGTAGCGTCCCTCGCCCACGTAGCGGAAGCCGTCAGCCTCCGTCGCGTTCCCCGAGGCTGAGTTGAAGAGCACGCTCACCAACGTGCTGACGAAGGCCATCGAGAGGCCACCGCAGATCACCATCTCGTGGCAGCTGTCTTTGAAGTCCACTGCGAGCTGCAGTTCTGAGTCGACCTGCGCGTTGGTGCACGACTCGAGGCCCGGGTGGCTTGGATCATCCAGGGCGCTCACCGGCGCGTCCGGGTTCTCAGTGTCTTGCGGTCCCGTGGGGACGCATGCGCCCTGAGTCACGAGCCCACACAAAACCAGTACGCCCAAACCAGTCTTCCAAAGCCTCATTTCGCCTCCAGAGTAAGCAAAGTCGATCAGTCTACGGCCGCGCCAAACGCGCTCTTCCCCGGTCAGGGTTGGTGGCCATGCACTGCAGAACCAGCGTGAATTTCGCGCCCACCATCCCTGACAGGGTTGTCATACCGTCTGGAAAAACCGCTCTTCATGCAGCTGTCTCTACGCCGCGCGGAAATGCTCGGCTGCCCGGCAAACAGGCTGCGTTTGTCGCCTTGCCAGCGGCACCGACCCCCGCCTACATTCCCGCCATGAAAATCCTGCACCGCTCAATTGGCCTCTCGCGCTGCTCGGTTGCCCCCTTCGTTGCAGCCCTCGTACCACTCCTGTGCGCCGCCTGCGGGAGCGACGATGGCGGATCGACGGGCTCCAAAGGCGCTGGCGCGGCGGGCGGAACGGGCGGTTCGAGTGGAAGTGGTGGCCTGACCGCTGGCGGTGCTGGCGGCGGCGGAGGATCCGCGGGCGGCGCAGCGGGTAGCGGCGGAACCGCGGGCGGAAGCGGTGGCACGGCAGGCACTGGTGGCAGCAGCTGCCACGCCACGGCGCCGGCGGACCACGCCGTGCTTCAGTTCGTCGTCTCCCATCCCTACGACGACATGGGTGCGCAGGCTCCAGTGTATGAGCTGGTGGAGGTCGACGGCACGACGCTCACCCGCGGCACGACGTTCGACCTCGGTCGTAATTTCCTTGGAGAAATTACGTTCACGCCTGATGGGCAGATCGGATTCGTGGCGGAGGACGACGGCAAGCTCGGTGTGTTCCGTCTGACGCCGAGCGGCGTGGAGGTGGTGCACGCAGCCTATGAGGGCTCCTTCTATGCGAGCGGGCTCGTGATGGCCCCAGACGGCGCGACGCTCTACATCCAGGACGGCAACTGGCGCGAGAACGGCGGCGGGCTGTACGCCGTCGACATCGGCTGCGACGGCAGCCTGAGCAACGAGCGCAAGCTCGTCGACGCAAAGCTCCCCTACGGCTTCGCCTTCGCTCCAAACGATCCGAACACCGCCTACGCCTTCGCGCGAGATCTCGGCGACTCGCCGATGGGCGAAGACTTCCACGTCCTCGCCTGGGGTAGCGCGCCGATGCGCAGCGGCGGTACCACCCTCTTCAATGATGAGGAGGCGCAGGTCTCCACGCTGGTCGTGACTCACGACGGCAAGTTCGCGCTGATGGGCGACAACGCCGGCTTCAGCAGCGTGCCGAACCGCGTGGGTGTGGCCAAGCTCGGTGCCTCACCCAGCATGGCCCAGGTGCTGAGCCCGATCGAAGATCCCATCGACATCGTCACGTCCCCGTTCGACGACGCCGCGGTGGTCATCTCCGGCTTTGGAGAGAAGCTCTGGATCTTGGACTACGACGCGACCGCGGCACAGCCCTTCAGCGTGCGCGGCGAGGTCGCGTACAGCTCCCCTCCGGAGCTCCCCGCGTACGCCGTGTCCATCGACCAGGGGCAGCACAAGGGCCGCGTCTTCATCGCCGAGAACGGCGGGATCCGCATGTTGCGCTTCGCTGCTGACGGTCAGGTGTCGGACGAAGGCGTGCTCGACTTCGGCGATGGCCTGACCAACGCCATCGGCAGCATCGGCGTCGTCCCCTAGCCTCCCGTTTTTCCATCTGGTTTTGGGGGGAGAGGGTACTAGGCACTAGCCGTTCCCATGCCCGGAAATTCTCACACGGAAACGCGAGCGGCTCACGGGCCGGAGAGAAAAATCGAGCACTGCGCGCGACGCACAGGGATCTTTCTGAGCCGCGGCCGTACGAGCGTGCCTATAAGGCTGACACACAGGGGTCCAGGGGTGGGCTCCTCGGCGATGTCCGCATCACCAAAGCGCACAGGCTGCGCTGGGGGAACGCTCTCATGGACCCGAATCAACCGTACTCTCCGCCCGCGACCCAAGACAACTTGCAGTGGCAGCAGCCCATCCAGCAGGTCCAAGGCAGCCTGCCGCTCGGACTGGCTCTCGGCTTCTTCTTCGGCTGCTTCGGCCTAATCGGCGTGTTGCTCATCGCGAAGGGGCCTGAGACCAAGCGCGGCGCGGGCATCGGATTTGCGATCCAAATGGTGCTTGGGCTCGTTCTGCGCCTAGCGGCGAGCTGAGTCCCCATGTGAACCGCCGAACAGACGGGGCGTCGGATAGTCCAGCGCCCCGTCTCTGTTACGCTGTTCGACAGCCCTCAGCAGTACAAGTTGTTCCCCGGGGAAACTCCCAGCAGAGCACAGAACTGCTCATAGTAGCTCACGCGGGCCTGTACCTGTGCGGGGTTGCCGCCATTGCACTCGAGGGAGCCGTTGATGGTACGGATGGTCTCCGCGAAGCTGCCGCCAACGATGCCGTTGTGAGCTGTCTGACTTCCGGCGCCGGTCTGGGTCATCCAGAACCAGAGGCCCGTTTGCCAGGCGACCTTTGCGTCGCGCGCGACCAGATCCGGATCTGCCTGCAGATTCAATCCCAGCGCCTGACCCGCCGCACAATAGTTGTAGTTCCAGCTCAACTGAATCGGCCCGCGGCCGTAGTAGCGTTTCCCTGGGGCACAAGGGCAGCTGGGACTCGGCGCACAGTATTCGCCCTTGGCGATCTCCTCGATGTAGACGAGTTCGCCCGTTTCATGGGCCATGTTGGCGAGGAACGCCGCGACCTCGCGCTTCTTCGTGGTGTCGTCCCCTGTGCCGGCGAACGCCGGGTAAGTCGCGGTAGCGCTGACCAGGTCCCAGTAGGAGTAGAAGTTGTTTCGGTTGGGGAACATGGCGTTGAACTGGCTCTCGCTGATCAGCGCGGAGAAGCCAGTGCCACCGCTGGAACCACCCGAGCCACCGCTGCCACCAGTACCCGCCGTGCTGCCACCAGTACCCGCCGTGCTGCCGCCAGAGCCGCCCGTGCTGCCGCCAGTGCCGCCCGTGCTACCACCAGAGCCACCGCTGCCGCCCACGCCACCACACGAGGCAACTTCGTCCCACGCATCCTGCCAGTACAGTCCAGTGCCCGGTTCATAGCCGCGAACGCTACACCAGCCCGAGAACGGGAAAGGCTTGCACTGGAAGTAGCGCCCGACATTCTCGACCACATCACCGGCGCCGTAGGTCGTTCCCGCGCGGAACGACTCCGCGCTACACCCGGAGCCACCGCCGCTGCCGCTGGCCCCACTCGATCCGGCGCTCGAGCCTCCAGCACCACCACCGCCGGTCGTGCCGCCGCTCGCACCGGTTCCGGCGCTCCCGCCAGTCCCCCCGGCGCCACCTTGACCACCACTCGTGCTCGAGCCACTGCACGACTCACCGTTCAGCCAGAAGTCCGTCGGCTGCCCGTTGGTGCCGCTGGTGGAAGCCGTGAAACCAAAGTTCTTCGACTCACCTTGCCCGATCCGACCATTCCAGCTCACGTTCTCGGCACTGACGGCCGCACCCGCTTGAGAGAGCGTTGCATTCCAATCGCTGGTGACCCGCTGGCCGCTCGGGAAGTCCCACTCGAGGACCCAGCCGTCCTTGGCGCTGCCCTTGTTGGTGACGGTGACGTTCGCCACGAAGCCACCGTTCCACTGGCTACTGACCTCGTATTGGACCTTGCAGGCTCCACTCTCGACGACCAGCGGACGCGTGGATCGCGCCACGGGTTCACCCTGCACGCACCCGAGCGGGAGCAAACCTGCGATGAGCAGTCCCAGGAACCGACGATTGGCTAGCATCTTGCGCATCGAACGACCTCCGAGGCTCAAGCTAGCGGCCAGCGCAACGGAGACCTGTCCGAAACGGCTCAGAGCCGGGGTTCAAAGGCGTTCGCACATGGACGGTTTGGTTCCGCTAGGATCCACTGGATCCGAGGCGAACAGCCCCGCGGTGGTGGTCGTTGCTCAGGGCCGTGTGCATTCGCCACGAACGTTGTCCAAAATCTCGTCCGAGATGTCGGATTCAGCTCGCTAACCAAACGGCTGATAGAACCCGAGCGCTAGCGGGTGCGTCCTGGGCGGAACTCAGCGCAGGCGCGCTTGTGCTTCACGATTGCCGGGCTCGACCGCGAGCGCCTTCGTGTATGCATCCTTCGCCGAAGCCTTGTCTCCAAGGTCGGTCTGGATGTCCCCGAGCAGCACCCAGTAGCTCCCGCTCTTGGGCCGCTGAACGACGAGCCACTTGGTCCAGGCCAATGCTTCCTTCTTGCGGTCCCATTTCTCGAGCACCCGCGCCAAACCAGCAGCGGCTTCCACGCGCCGCGGCGAGAGCAGCACCGCGCGGCGATACAGGCGCTCGGCTCGCGGGTAGTTTCGCTGGCGGAAGGATTGGTCGGCCTTCGTCTGATTGATGTGCGCGAGGCTCTCGATTTGCGCCAGGTCGCCGGCCTCGATATCGGCGGCCTTGAGCCACGCGGACTTCGCCTCCTCGTAGCGACCGGACAGCGCCAGCGCGTCCCCGTACAGCTGGCGCGAGTCGTCGACGTCCTCGTTGATCGCCTGCTTGAGATACGTCGCAGCCTGTTCACCGTCCCCCTGCATCATCAAGACGAGCCCGAGCCCGCTCATGGCGCGCGTTTCCTCGGGGGAAAAGACGAGGGCTTGACAGTAAGCACGCTGCGCGCGCGGGAGGTCCCCAGCGACGATCGCGCGCTTCCCGCGTTCGATCTCACGCAGCGCAGCTCCCTTACCGCCAGCCTCGGGGTCCTCAGCGGCCAGTGCTTGCTTGCAGCTCTTCGCCTTGATCTGGATCGGCGCAGGCAGCCCAGTCGCATCAGCGGCTGAGTCACGGGGCGGCGGAGGCGTCGCGGCCGCCGGTTCTGGCGCTTTGGGTGTTGGCTCCGCCTTTGCCTCGGGTTCTGCTGGCTTGGCTTCCGGGACCTTCGGCGGCGCCTTCTCCGCCTCAGCCGCCTGGCTCTCGGGCTTCGACTCCGGGTCCGCAGCAGGCGCGGGAGCCGTATCCACGGGCGTCGCCTTGGTGGGCTCCGCGGCGCCTGCCGGTTCTTCCCGCTGCAAGGGCACGCTAGCGAGCGCCTGAGGGTCCTGCTTGCTCTTGCTCCCGAGGGCGATCGCCAGGATCAGCAGGAAGCACAACGCACCCACGCCGACGCCAACGCCAATCATGAGCTTCTGCCTGCGCCCGAGGCCCGGCTTGGGCGGTGGCCTCAAGCTGAGGTTCGGCCCCGGTAGGTCCTCCGATCCGTCACTCAGGTTGGGGACAGGCAAGTTCGGCGCGGGCCGCGCTCCTGGGAGCGGGGGCGATGCCAGGGCGCTCGCTGCTGCCGCGGGGAAATCATCTTCCGCCGCTGGCGCAATCAGCTGGGTGCTGTTCAGGCCCGCCGGCTGCGTACCCACCCGCGGCAGAGCTGGCGGGAAGTCGGTGGGCGGCGGAGCAGGAATCGACTCGGGGATCGGTGGCTCTTCAGGTTCCGCGAGCCCGAGGGAGACATCCACCGTCGACATCAGGTTCGTCGCGTTGCTAGCTCGCCCCGGTTCGACGTGCACTCGACCGGAGCCGATATTGAGCAGCGCCGCCAGAGCCTGCGGACCTTCGAGACGAGCGCCGGCCTGAGTAAAGCCGACAGCCCCGGCGATCAGGTTCTGAGCGATCGAGACCTGCACATAGTACCGAGGATTCCGCACGGTAACGCGTAGCGCTTGCTCGGTGGTCAACGCGCGCACCAGGCGGGCGGGACCCAGCGCCTCGAGGCGCGTGTCGAACGGCTCCTGCGTGGAGAGCCGCGTGGAGATCAGGCGCTCTGGCTCAGCCAGGCCCGCCAGGCGATTGAGCAACACCGACGTATTCGGCACGCCGCGCTCTTCGCTCCACAGCTCATCCCAGTGCACGACGAGCAGCGACGCCCAGCGCAGGCGACGATGCTCGCGCATCATCTTCACCAGGTGGTAGCCAGCGCCCTGGAGCTGATTGTCCCCAATCACCAGCACCATGGGGTCGAGCTGGCGCAGCCTCCCAAAGTGAGCCGCTGACGGTTCGAGGTCGGTCACGACGACCTGCGCGCCGTGCGCCCGAAGTTCCTGGGCTACAGCGTCGGCTCGAGCAGAGTCATCATCCGCGAGGATCACCCGCAGACCGCTGACATCTGCCGCTGGCAGCTCATCCTCGAGATCTGCGCCGAGCAACTCGACGGTGCCCATGGCGCGCTCGTCGAACTCGTACAACAGCGGCTCCGCCACCTCGATCTGGCTACGTACGCGCGTGACGAACTCGTCGATCAACGTCGCCAGTGGTCGGCCGCGTCCGAGCACCAAGCGCACCCCTTCGCGCTCGCCTTCCTGCTTCACGGACAGGATCCCGCTGCGCAGTTCGTGCGCGAGCGTGTCAACTAGCTCGGTGAGCGTCGCCTCGCCAACACGCCCCAGCGCGTCGCCGCGTTCCGGGATCTCGCGCACTAGCTCCGAGATGCGCTCGGCCAGAGTGCTCACGCTGGCGCTCTTGGGGATCACCGCCGCGGCGCCATGACGGAATGCGGCGAGGCGCGCGCCCAAATCGGGATCGTCGGTGACCAGCGCGACCGGAACCACTGAGCTGAGCGGGGAGGAAGCCAGTTCGTCTAGCAGGGCGCGCGTCTCCGCGCGACCGCCATCACCCATCAGCACGACCAGATCGGGTGCGGCGACCGTGACCGCTGGCACTACCGTGCCCGGCTCTGCCGTCTCGGCGAACACCGACTGCCGGCCCAACGCCTCGCTCAGCGCTTCCCGCAGCTCATCGCTGAAGCCGACCAAGAGCACCGCAGGCTCGGCGGTTCCGTCGGGAACCGAAGGTGTCTTGCGCCGCGCGCCGGACTTCTCCCTCGCCAGGCTCTGCAGGTCCACGCGCCGGGTCGGCGCCTCGTCGTCGAACGCGTCAGGGTCGTCGGCAGGAGGACGCGCCTCATCGCCTAGCGGCGGGAGCTTGAGCTCGAGCCCTTTGGCTCGCGGCGCCGGACGCTCAGCGCGGACCTGAGGTGTCAGCGCAGCGATTGGCACCGGCTTCACCTGGGTCGGCTCTTCGTCCTGAACCGCCAAGTCGGCGGGCGGTGAGATGGTTTCCGCCTCGTTAGCGTCGTAGTCACCCTCGGCGTCCTCCGGGGGCGCGACTCGAGCAACCGGTGGCACGATCGGCGTTGCGAGCGCCGGTGGTTTCGCGCCCGCGTTCGGCAACATGAGCTTGCGGTCGAAGGTCTGGGAACTGGGCGCCGGGATGACTGCCGTCTTCCCCAGATCCGCCTTGGGAGCCATGACCACGGTCTTCCCGAGGTCAGGCTTCTCCGGGATGATCGCCGTGCGCCCTAGATCGACCCGCTTGTTCCCGCCGACGGCGCCACCCCCAACTTGCTTCCGCGGGGGAATGAGTTCCGGTGAGACCCGCGCTGGCGGCGGTGGTCGGTTTGGAGGCGGCGGCATCACCTCGATCACCTCCGCCGGCTCGGGTTCGGGACTGGACGGCATGCGCGAGGGGCGAGCGCCACTTGGCCCCGGAATGCCGAGCAGCGTCTTCTGGGGCGCACGGCGCGGCGCAGCGGGTAGTGAAGCGCGGATGGTGCCCGACCCGTGCCCGGAATCGTCTGGTCCCTTTGGACCTGGACGCGGGATCTTCGGGCGGGGGTCTGCCATCCCTCCCATTGTTTCTCAGCGGGCGCCAGCGAACCAGTCCTGAAGCGTGAAAGCATTGAGGCTCGAAGTGCTTCGTTAAGTCATTCACGCTGCTGCGCGATACACGGTGGTTGGTGCGTCGGTGTTGGCGCCCTCCCGGCAAGCCACGAGAGGTGGCGGCGCGAGCGAATCTCGGCGTGGAAAACGTACACGCGCGGCATCTTCACTACCTGCGCGCGCGTACACCTCGCGGCAACGATCAGTACAGGGCGGCCAGCTGGAAGCATGCGTCGCGCACAGTGGAAGTGCCGGGCGTGATTCCGGGGACGAGCGCGCCGTCAGCGCGCAGCGTTGGAGTGGTGGAGGAGGCGCGTCGCTATTGCGTGAGCGGCGCGAAAACGCGCGATGCATTTCGAGTTCCCTCACTGAAACACTCGGAGCCCGCTGAGCCCGCCGCGCGAAGCTCCTCGCGGTGGACGGTCATCCACGTCGCAGACCAAGGCCACCAGACTCGTCCGGCCCCACGCAGCGCTGGTGGCACCCAGCGCTCCTCCCCCCCAGAAAAGCCGTCCCCAAAGGCGAGAGGTGTTCTGGGAGCGCCAGAAACGCCTGCGCCAGGCTGCGGAAAGCTTCGAGATCCTGAAGTTCTTGTGGCTCAGCGCAGACGGTGAATAAATCTGAGGCTGAAGTCAGTTTTCTGACGTGTGTCCGCCGTGATAAGACAAGCGTTCGCGTTCGACTCGCATTTGCAACGGGCCGGGCTGCGACGAGGTTGGGCGACACACACCGGAGCGCATGCGTTGGGGTTCCCAGGGCAGCGATCCAATGGAGACGAGGATGAAGCTTAAGGTTGTTGGGTTGGCTTGCTTGGGAGTTGGGATCGGTCTGAGCGCCATTGGCTGCTCCAGCGACAGCGAGGATGGCGGCAACGGTGGCAACGGCGGCAGCGGTGGCGGCGGAAACGTGGGCGAGTGCATGCCCACGGCTGCGGAGTGCTACGCCGATGGGCCCACGGGGCCAGGCGCTGAGTGCCTCGCGAAGGTCGACAACTCGAACTCCGACGTTTGGACGGGTCGTTTCTCGTACCTGAAGATCGACAAGCCGGCCGCGCTCGCCAATCAGCTGATTCAAGAAGTGGTCGTCAACAAGGGCATCGGACTCAAGCAGGAGGCTTGTAACGAGACCGGCGACGGCACGTTCACGTGGCTCATCGAGTTCGACTCGAAGGCGGGCAAGTTGAAGACCGGCGGTGGCGATCCCATCACCGATCCGAAGGCCGGCGCGTGCTTCGTCAAGATCCCCAACGCCAATCCGGTGCTGGATGTGAAGCCCGCATCCGTCGACGTCACAGTGGACGATCAGGGCAAGTTCGCAGCGTCCGTCGCAGGCGTGACGGTGCCGATCTTCCTCGACGCCGAGAAGACCCAGGTGATCTTGCTCCCGCTGCACGGCATCTCCTTCGACGGGACCTTCAGCGCCGACCACAACTGCGTTGGCAAGTACAACGGCGATCAGTTCTCAGCAGCGAACCTGTGTCTCCCGGACACGGGCGCTGGTGAGACGACGTGGACCACCGGCGGCCATCTCAAGGGGTACATCACGATCGAAGAGGCCGAAGAGGTCTACATCGACACCCTGAGCACCAGCCTGTGCGCGCAGATCGCCGGACCGACCTGGAAGGGCAAGCCCGACGGCAAGTGCTCGGACACCGACGCGTGGAAGGCTGGCGAGCGTCCTGAAGGCGACTGGTGCTCGACCACCAACTCCGCCGCGACCGCCGACTGCAAGGACGCGTGGGCACTTGAAGCGGGCTTCGCGGCATCCGCCATCAAGATCAACGGCGACTGCCCCTGAGGTCGCTGCAACCGCTGCAGCAAGCCAATCCACAGCTCGCGAGCGCCCTCCGTCTTGGAGCGGCGCTCGCCGCTTTTTGTCGCTCGCGCGAACGCGTGTCTTTTTAAACCAGTCCGCTTGGCTGGATCCCAAGTGCGTGACTTCGTGGTAGAGGCGCGCGATGCAGCTGGCACGGCTCATCGGTCCGGAGCTGAAGGCGCTCCTCGAGGAGAGCCCGGCGGAGCTGCAAGAGCTGCTGGACGATATCCATCCCGAAGACGTCGCTGACGTTATCGGAGAGCTCGATCGAGAAGGCGCCGCACGGGTGCTCGAGAGCCTTCCGACCGAGTACGCGGCGCAAGTCTTCGAGCGCTTGGACGATCAGGTACGGGAGTCCCTCGCCGAGGCGATGGGTGTCGACGTCGCCGCGGAACTCGCGGTGGAGATGGACACCGACGACCTCGCAGACTTCGTCGACGATCTCCCCCCGGAAATGAGCTTGCCGCTGATCAAGCGGCTGGAAGAGCTCGACGCCGAAGTCGCAACGGAGGTGCGTGAGCTACGCCAGTGGCCGGACACGTCCGCCGGTGGCTTGATGACCACCGACTACCTGTGGGTCGAGCCAGGCCTGACCGTGCAGGGAGCAATGGAGGAGATCCGTCGCCAGGCGGTGGACGCTGAGACGCTCGACGCGATCTACGTGGTCGACACCGATGACCTCGTGAAGGGCTACTTGCGCATCCGCGACGTGCTGTTGGCGGACCCGATGGCGCGGGTTGAAGAGGTCATGCGCCTCAACCTGATCAGCGTGCCGCCGGAGATGGACCAGGAGGACGTCGCGCGTACCCTGGGGAAATACGACATGAACACGCTGCCGGTGGTCGACGAGCGAGGTGAGATCCTCGGCGTCATTACCGCAGACGACATCCTCGACGTCTTGGCGGAGGAGCAAAGTGAAGACGTTCACAAGATGGGCGCCATCGACCCCTTGAGCGAAACTTACTTCGAGACGTCCCTCCTCACCTTCGTCAAGAAGCGCGCGCCGTGGCTGCTCGTGTTGTTTGTCGGGGGTTTCTTCACGGCAACGGCAATCCGCCACTACGACGGCGTGCTCGCGTCGGTCGCGCATCTCAGCTTCTACTTGCCCATGTTGATCTCCGCGGGGGGCAACTCCGGCTCTCAGTCTTCGACGTTGATCACGCGTGGCCTAGCAGTCGGCGACGTGCACACCCGAGATTGGTGGCGGGTGCTGGCGCGTGAGCTCACTCAGGGACTCATCCTGGGCAGCACACTCGGTGCGGTCGGCGCGCTGCGCGTGGTCATCGCCGGGGAAAACTCCACGTTCGCGCTGTTGGTCGCAGTGACCCTGGTTTCCATCGTCGTGATGGGTTGCGTCGTCGGCGGTATGATGCCGCTGCTCCTGAGCCGCATCGGGCTCGATCCAGCGACCAGCTCGACCCCGTTCATCGCAACCCTGGTCGACGTCCTGGGGATCATGATTTACCTCGGCCTCGCGCGCTGGCTCCTGCTCGAAAGCGGGATGGCAGCGTTCACCGGCAGCGGATAGCCAGCCCGGGCCCAAGGCGAGTCAGCGGGCGAGTCAGCGGTTGGGCGCAGCGGGCGCGATCTCCGGCATCCACGGGCCTTTTTCAGGGGTTTGGGGGGAGGCGCGGCGTATGTAAACAGTTCGGCCAGCTACCCACATCCGTGTACAGTGTGCACGAGCGTTGACATCCCTGGGCACGCCTAGAAACTTTCAGCCAGAAACCCGCGCCACTGACCCTCGTATGCCCACGCTTTCTTCGAGCATCGTCAAGCACTCAGTCGCCACGATGCGGGAGGTCGAGGACGCGCTGGCCAGACAGGTGCTCTACGGCGGCGATCTGCTGACGAACCTGCTCGAGATCACCCAGGTAGATGAAGGGCAGTTACTGAACCTGCTGAGCCAACTGCACGGCCTCCCGCCTGCGCCGCGCGGCGTGCTCCCTCGCGCAACGGCCGAAGCGCTCAGGCTGCTGCCCAGTGACGTCGCCAGCCGTCATGCAGTCTACCCGCTGCAAGAGCAACCAGGAGCGCTCGTGGTGTGCGTCGCGAACCCGCTCCCCGAGGACGTCGAGAGCGACCTTGGGTTCTTGCTCGGCGTGCGTCTGGAGCAACGCGTGGCACCCCGAGCTCGCATCGCGCAAGCCATCGCGCGCGACTACGGTGTGCCAATCGATCGGCGCTCGGCGCGCATCGTTGCGCGCCTCGACGGCGAACGCGACCCGCATCCGAGTGAAGGGCCGCCTGCAATTGACCTGCCGCTGAATTTCGCTGACGTCCCACGTCCCCCGTCGGTGCCACCAATCGCGTTCCCTCCGGCGACGGAGCTCCCTTCGGTGCCTCCGCCGAAAAACGACATCCACGAAGCTCAGACGGGCAACGTGCCCGAGGTGGCCCTGCGCGAGCTGGTCAAGCAGAGCCAGCCGCCGCCGCCGCCAGTTTTCCCCGAGGAAAAATTCGAGATCCCGTCACTCAAGGTGCCCGGAGTGCCCAGCCTCCCCTCACCCCAAGCGGCGCTCGGAGAGCAGTCGGTGGTTGAGGCGAGCCCGCCGGAGCTGTTCGGTCCCACCTCGGAGGAGCCCGAGACGACGATCTTCCGTGAGTCGGCGCCACCGCCCAAGGTCGAAGAAGAGCCAGCGGCAGCGCTCGAACCAGCAAAACCCAACGAAGAGAACCAGCGCACTCAGCCATCGCTACGCGTTCCGCCACTCTCGACGCAAGAACACCACCCGAACGTCTCGGTACAGCCTTCGGTCGCGCCGCCCGCGACGCCAGCAGCAGAGGAAGCGGACGAGGCGCCGCCAGTTTCACTGGGCCCGTCGCCGAGCGAGCGCCTGGCGAACTTGGGCCGAGACGTCGAACGCTGGAAAGCCGCTGAGCCCAAGACCAGGCGCCGCGGGCCTTACACCGCCGCGGAAGCCGAACAGGATCTGATCGACGCTGAGTCCCGTGACGACGTCCTGAGCGCGTTCTTCGACTACGCAGCCCAGTACTTCGAATACACTGCGCTGTTCGCCGTGCAGGGTGATCTCGCAGAGGGTCGCAATGCGAGCGGCCCCGGCGCCACCACTGCGGAGGTCCGCGGCATCGGCGTGCCGCTCGACCTCCCTGGTATCCTGCGCAGCGCAAAACAGGCGGGAGCGCCAACGCTGCAGACGCTGGCGGCCGACGGCCTCGACAAGAGTCTCTCAGAAGATCTCAAACGACCAAGCGAAACCGCCAAGCTGGCGATCCCCGTTTCCGTACGCAAACACTGCGTGCTCATCCTGTACGGCTGTGAGGGCAAGAGCGACGTACAGCTGGACGCCGTGGGTCAGGTGCTCGCGTTCTCACCCTTGGTCAGCCAGGCGCTCGAGCGGGTCATCCTGCGACGCAAGCTCGCGGTGCGACGCGAGGTGAAGCGGGAAGTCCCAACCGGGCTCGCCCAGATCGCGGAAGCGCGCAAGCGCCAGCGAGCGGAACAAGTCAAAGATCAGCCGAGTCCGGAGGTCCGCGCGACAGCGCTGGTGAGCGCACTCAGCGGCGACCCCAAGAAGCGGACGAGCCTGGCTCCCAAAGCTGCGACGGCAACTCCTAAACCTGCTGCCGCGGCTCCAATCGCTCCGCCACCCGGAGCACCTCCTGCTGCGGGAGAAGCCCTGGGGCGCGCCCTGCTCGAGCCAGCGCAGAACGAGATCCGCACTCAGGCGCCCGCGCCCCCAGTATCGCAACGACCAACGGCTATCGTTCCACAAGCCGGGCCCGATGCGGAGTCCGCTGCCCCGGTCGCGGAAGCACCGGCGCCCCAGGTCGATCTCGCCAAGACTCAGGTCTCCGCAGACGCTGCCGAGCCGTCTGCCAACGCCGATCCTTCCAAGGCTGAAGTCGACCTGACGAAGACACTCGCGTCGCAACCGCCGCCGCAAGCGGAACCCGCACCGCAAGTAGCCACAGCGCCTGCCCACTCGAGGCGCCCTGAGCCTCAGTCGGATCTATCGAAGACGCAGACGTCGGAACCATCCGCGAAATCGGATCTCGCGAAGACCCAGGCAGCTGCGGACTCCTCGCCCGCTGAGCAGCCCGAGGTCGACCTCGCCAAGACCCAGGCGTCGGCATCGGAGCCACCTAGAAAGCCCGACGTCGATCTCGCGAAGACTCAAGCCTCGGCGTCAGAGAAGCCGCTTTCCATCGCGCCAAGTCGGACCATCATCATCGGCCCGAGCACCCCGGAGCCCGACGTCGCCCCCGCAACCATCACCAGCCCGACGCGCGAAGGCCGCGAAGACTCGGGCGAGCAGGAGCCGATCCCGCTCAGCGTGAACAAACGCGCCAAGGCGACTGCGGTGCTCGGCACTCTGGCAACGACTCAGACCTCAGCGGAGCCGGAAGATTCAGCGAAGCCGAGCGGGGAGCGTCGCACGAGCACTCCTCCGCAAGGCACGCCGATCTCGGTATCGCAGCTCGCGCGTGCGCGCCGGGAGGTGCTCGCTCCGAACAGCCGCAGGGTGCCCGCGCTGCTCGAACAAGCACCCGAAGCGGACAAGCTTTCAGCAGCGCCTACCGACAAGTCAGTTCCGCGAGGCAAGACGCTGAACCTGGGGTCAGTCGGCGACACGGACATCCAAGGCTCGCCTCCCACGCGGCCGAGCGAGCCGCCCGTGTTTCCGCTTACGCGACGCTCTGGCGGAAAGATGAAGGTCGCTGAAGCCGTCGAGTACGAAGCGGAGCATCGCACCGACCCTGGCATCGGCAGTCAGCCCCTCCCGACGCCGAGCCACGAAGACGGGCCCGAGATCTCGGTGAGCGCGGTCGACGAACGGGTCAGCTATCCAGACGAAGATTTCTTGGACGAAGCACCGCTTGCCGCATCCTCCCGACGCATGTCCGTCGCGCCTTCAGCGCCGGTTTCTCGCCACGATTCGGTCCACCTTCCGAAGGTGATCGTCAACGAGTCCGACACCCACGACTTGGTGCGAGACTTGATTGCGGGCAACGAGATCGCCTTCGAAGCAATCGTGGACGATGGCAAACGGTCGCTCGGGGCGCTGCTGGCGGCGTTCCCCGGCCCAATCCATGCGGAACAGAAGCCCGTTGGCTCCGACGGCCCGATTCGCGCCAGCGAATGCGGCCCGGTGCTGAAGGCTCTAGCGGCCATCGGTCAAGACGCCGTTGGCTTCATCGCGGTACGCACCCAAGATCGCGATCCGGTCGTTCGCGGCTGGGCGACTCGCTTGTTGGGGGAGTTGCCTTGCGGTGAGTCCGCTCGCAACGTGGGCCGCCGAGTCACCGACAAGGATCCCGACGTGCGTCGCGCGGCCCTCGCCGCGGGGCGCATGCTGCTCTCAGACGAGAACTCGCGCTCGGAGCTACTGCGAACCCTGATCCAGCTGGCTGGCGATGCGCGTCAGAGCGAGGACGCCGCCCACGCCGCGATCGAGATGTTGGCTGACTTGCGGGAAGGCCGCGCGGTCAGCGCGCTGATCGACCTCTTGAACAGCGAGTACACCGACATCGCCAAGAGCGCACAGTGGGCGTTGGTGGTGCTTACCCGGCAGGACTTCGCTCAGGACCAAGCTGGTTGGAAGAAGTGGTGGACGGCCAATTCCTCGCGGCACCGCATTGAGTGGCTGATCGACGCGCTCCTTCACGAGGTACCAGAGATCCGCCGCGCCGCTGGCGACGAGCTGAAGAGCCTCACCAAGGAGTACTTCGGCTACTACGACGACCTGCCTCGAGCCGAGCGGGCGAAGGCCCAAGCACGCTACGTCGAGTGGTGGGAGTCGCGGGGCAAAGCCCGATTCCGCTAGCTGGGCACCCGCGCCACGCTGCTAGGCAGCGCGCACCTTCGTAAGCAGCGTTCCGCTGGGCGGTCGACCGCCAGGATGAAAATCCTAACCCGTTGAAATTGTTGGGATGGACCGCTGAATCCATGGACCGCCTCGACAGGCGTCGACACGCTGTGTCAGAACCCCGTCCCGATGTTGGACGATCAGCACGCCACCGCTATCCGCGCCGCCAACATGGCGCTGAGCGACGGGCAACGCCGCGAGGCGAGCCGCTTCGCGTCGATCGAGCTGCGCTTCAGCGATCCCCGCGCGAGCCGCTGGGAGGTCGCCGCCCTCACGTCAGTCGCCGTGACCGCGACCCTGCTCGTCCTCGCGCTTTGGTTTTTGTGAGGGGCTCCTCGCGGTCGCGCTGGCAGCCAAGCGCCCGATGGGTCGAGGGCGCGCGGCTGCCCGCAATGGCACCCATCTAGTCGCGCCGCGCGTCTTTTTCTGAGGGGTCTCGCCCGAGACCCCTGACGGTTACTTCCCAAGCTTAGGTAGGCGCTTGAGGCGGGGGCTCGTAGCCGAAGGTGCTGGGGTTGGTGCGGGCGCTGAGGATGGTGAGGCGGAGGGCTTCACCGAGGGCTGGGGGATGCGCTTCAACAGGTTGGGGATATCGAGCTTGGGGCGCGATGGCGTGGTGCTGCTCGGCGCCGGGGTGGGCGCGGGCGGGGGATCCGGCTCGCTGGTGGCGGGCGGCGTAAACGTCGGGATTGGTAGCGGCAGGACCACGCCAGGGATGGTTGGTTCTGGAGTGGGCGCGGGTGCGGGCGCCGGTGCGGGCCGGCTTGGAGTCTTCGGTGCCGGAGCCTGGGAGAGTGGTTCCTCGGGGATACTCTGATTGACCTCCGGCTCCAGAACGGGCGGCTCCGCTTCGATCGGCGCCACCTCCGTGAGCTGCGCGGCAGGCGCCAACTCTTGAGTCGCGACGGTGGTCTCTCCGTTCGTATCGATCAGGCCTTGGTCCATCGCCACCGCGAGAGTGGCTCCGCCGAGCGCGAGCGCCAGCGTCGCCAGGATCGCGGGCAGCTTGGAGCGCTTACGTGGTGGCTCCTGCGGCAGTGGGGTGAACACCAAAGGAGGCAGAGCCGCCGGCGCCATCGCCCCTGGAGGCACACCCATGCTGGCTTGGGTGGGGAGCCCGGTGTGTCCGGGGGCGGCGCGCATCGCCTCGGTGCCCGTGCGCTTCCCGCGGGAAGAAGGGACCTCCAGCGTATCCAACGTCCCCGCGATCGCGGAGTCGAAGAGCTCGGCGAACTCAAGCGCCGTGTCGGGTCGCTTGTGGGGGTCCTTCGCCAGACCCTTGAAGATCACGCTCTCAATCGCTGGGTCCACGGTGAGGCCACGGGTGACGAGCGGCACGGGCTCGGAGCTCATGTGTCGGCTCGCCCACTCCCAAGGCGTGTTCGCGTCGCCGTAGGGCATCTCACCGGTAAGGAGCTCATAGGTGATGACCGCCAGGGCGTAGATGTCGCTGTGCTGATCCACCGTGGACTCGGTGAACTGCTCGGGGCTCATGTAGGCCGGAGTGCCGAGCACGCTGCCATCATTGGTCAGCTTGACGTCTTGAGTCGTTCCTTCCGGGCGGCAACGCCGCGCGATGCCGAAGTCGAGTAGCTTCACCACCTCGCGCTCACCGCGACGCACAACGTAGATGTTGTCCGGCTTCAGGTCGCGGTGGATGACGCCCTGGCCGTGGGCCTCGCTCAGCGCACTCGCGATTTGTCGCACGATGCGCGCCGCACGCGTGGGAGTCAGCGGTCCATCCTCCAGCAGCTCGCTCAGCGACTTGCCGTCGACGAACTCCATGACGATGAACAGCACGCCATCGCTGGTCTCGCCGAAGTCGTAGACGCGCACCGTGTTGGGATGCGCCAATCCGGCGAGCGTCTCGCACTCGCGATAGAAGCGGGCGACGAGCACGGCGTCGTTCACGTCTCGCAGCGTCTTGATGGCAACCCGACGTGAGCTGCCGCCGATGGCTTGCTCGCCCTCGTAGACCACGCCCATGCCGCCTTCACCGAGTACTCGCAGCACGCGGTAGCGGTCGTTGAGGACACGACCGATCAGCGGGTCCGCGCCTGGCGCTACCTGTACCACCGCGCCGCACTGGTGACAGAAGCGCCCGGTTCCGAGCTCCGCGCCGCACACTCGACAGTTCTGCGTTTCCTTGCTCACGGCGTCCTCATGCCTCCCTAGCTTCCCTTGTGAAACCGGATTGCGCCTCTCCAAGCGATCTGTGCAACCACACACCAGCCAGGGCAATTCGCGAACCACAGCATCACGCGGCTAAGTTGCGATAATCATGCCACTTCTCAGACAGAGACAGTCTGCCCCGGCGGATTTCGGTACCGAGTATTCAAGGAGCGCCGTGACGAGCCGTTCTTGAACGCGTCATGCCTCGATCTCCCTCGCTCCACAGTCGCGCTCGTTGGCTCCTGACCCTCGCTCTCGTCGGCGTCGGCGCCAGCGCCCAAACCAGCACCGTCTCCGCGAAGAGCGCAGCGCCCAAGGCCACGTGGACCGCCACCCTCGGCAGCGCAACACGCAGCGCTGGCTTCTGGGAGGCCGCAGCAACCGCGCGCTTCGAAGCGTTCAACGGGGCTCGCGTCACACTCCATCCATTCGCCGGCCGGCCGGCGCGGGTGCGCCTGATGAGCGACCGTCAGCGCATGCTGATCGACGGCAAGATGCGCGTGCTGGCCATGCTCTACGTCGACCAGGGTCGCGTCGAGGTAAACACCAGCGGAGCCGACGCCCACGTACTGCTGTTCAGTAGCCATCGCGGGATCGCCGTTAGCTATGGCGGACGCATGGAAGCGTTGGTGGAGGGTGAGTACGCCTCGTTCGCGAACCGCGCTGGCAACGTGCTCACCAGCACCGGGCGTCGCTACTCTCCCCTCGCCCCGAACCGCATCAAGAGCTTCAACAGCGCGATCCCAGAAGGAGCCGAGAGCTCTCTGCTCGCCGCGCCTCGTGCGGTGAGCGCTGAGCGCCAACTCTATGCGGTGACGCGCGAACCAGCGCAGCTTGGCGGACTGCACTGGAGCCCTGCGGAAAAGGCCAAGGGCTTCGAAGTGAGCCTCACCGGGAGTGACGTCCGCTACACGGTTGAGACGTCGGAGCCAACGCTTGAGTCCGTCCCCGTCCCACTTCGCCCAGGTAGCTACCAGACGGTAGTCTCCGCGATCGACGGTTTCGGACATCGTGGGATCGCGTCGGCCCCACTGCCGATCCGTGTCGTTGGGGTCGAGCTGCCTCCAGGCGCCTACGTCGACGCCAAGGGCGTGATCCGTTTGGGGGAACGGCAAGCGATGCACTTCACCGCCGCCGAAGGCCTGCGACTGACCCAAGGCGCGCGGCGCCCCTACACCGACGCGGAGTCGGCGATCGGGCTCCTGAACGACCAGCCTACCTACGTCCACCTGAGGTTGCCTGAGACGAACGAGCTCCTGACGGCAAAACTAGCGCCGCGCGGAATCGTTGCTCAGGTTCGTCTGACGCCACGCCTCGCCGCCTGGCCGAAGGACGACGTGAAGGTCCGAGTCGAGCTCAAGGACACCGATGGTGGCAGCGTCCCAAGTTTCATCCAGCCCAAGCTGAGCGCGACACTGGGTGTCGACCCGCTGGCGCTCAACTGGCGGCGAGAGGGCGAAGCCTACGTCGCAAAGGTGCCGAAGCCAGACACTCGCGGCCCTTGGGTGGTGCGAGTTCAAGTCGATGACCAGTACGGCATCGAGCTCGGACGCGACGTGCTGGAGATCGTACAGAGCACGCCCAAAACCAAGTCGAAGTAGGCGTTCAGTCGAAACCGGACAGCGCATCATACGCCGCGTACTTGAACGTCTCCGACAGAGTCGGGAAGTTGAAGACGAGCTCGATGAACGTGTCCACGGTGCCGCCGAGAGCGATCGCCGTCTGCCCGATATGGACCAACTCGGAGGCGCGATCGCCCATGCAGTGGCAGCCAATCAGCTTGCGCGTTTGCTTGTCGAAGACCAGCTTCACGATGCCTTCGCGGTCACCGATGATCTTGCCTCGGGCGTTGTCCCGGTAAAACGCACGACCTACGACGATTTCCCGCTCTTGAGCCTCTGCGTCTTCTTCCGTGAGTCCGACCGCGGAAACTTCAGGGATCGTATAAATTCCGTACGGTAAAAGTGTATCCATCGAGCGCTTGTAGTCGAAGCCGAATGCGTGGCAGACCGCAACACGGGCTTGCTCCATCGATGTGGAAGCCAGCGCCGGAAAGCCGATGCAATCACCCGCCGCCCAGATGCTCGGCACCGCGGTCTGGTAGTCGGTATCGACCTTGATGTAGCCGCGCTTGTCGATCTCGATGCCGAGCTCTTGCAGGCCTAGGTTCTTGGTGTTCCCACCGCGGCCCGCGGCGAACAGCAGTTGTTCTGACACGACCTCTGTCCCCGACGCGAGGCGTGTGACGATGCCCCGCTCGTCGCGCTTCACCGACTCGTGGCCATCGCCGAAGTGAAGCACCATGCCTTTGCTGCGCATCGCGCTCTCGAGGCGCCTCACGAGCTCGTCATCCAAGAAGCCGAGGATCTCCGCCCGCGCCTCCACGAGCGTCACCTTCACCTCGAGCTCCGCAAACAGCGTCGCGTACTCGCAACCGATCACTCCGGCGCCAATCACCGTTAGTGACGCGGGCACGCGCGCTAGCTCGAGCACGCTGTCGGAATCTTCGATGTCCGGATCTTCGAAGTCGATGTTGGAGGGCCGAAAGGGGCTTGACCCAGTTGCCACAAGGAAATGTTTCGCGCGCAGCAAGATTTCGCTTCCGTCGGGCCGCGTCACCGCGAGCTCATGGGGACCGCGAAATCGGCCATAGCCGTGGATCAGCTCGACGTGATGTCGCTCGAGGTTCCAGCGCATGCGCGCCACCTCTTCGGCGCGCACGGCGTCTTTGCGACTGGCCAGGCGGGGCGCAGCAGCGCAGCGCTCTACAGCGACCGAGATCCCGTACAACTCGCGGTGGCGGTGCCCGGCGAGGAACAGACTCGCTTCACGCAGCGTCTTCGAGGGCAACGTCCCGGTGTGGACGCAAGCGCCACCCGGGTCCACCGCACGTTCGACCAACGCCACACGCTTGCCGAAGTATGCCGCCTGGACCGCGCCCTTCTCTCCAGCGGGTCCACCACCGACGACCACCAGATCGTACTCCGCGTCGTGCGGTGCACGGGGAGGCTCTGGGTCGTCGGTGTCCGCCACGCGGGTTCCTTGCGGGCTTACTCGGCCTCGCCGCCTTCGTCCTTGGCGTCCAGGTCGATGTCCCAATCGACGACGTGATCATCGCCGCTGAACGGCGGGACTACCACGTTGGCCATCGCATTCAGGATGCACTTGCCGAGGGGTGTGTCTTTGAACGGAGCGTTGATGTCCGACGACTTGACGTTTCCGTCGGGAGAGAACGTCAAGGTCACCTTGGCGGTGCCCTGAGGTCCCTCGGAGGTGACCACGCCGACGCAGCTCTTCGCGGAACGTGCCGCGCGGATCAGCTCCAGCTCAGACTGGTGCTTGTCCCACTTGGCGCGCTTGTCCATGTCGGTCTCTTCGCCAGGACCGCCGGTGTCCGTCTGATTGGACGCGTTCTTTTCGTCCGCCTCGAGCTGCTCGTCGAGGATCTCTTCCGGGGACTTCACGCCTTGGGCGCCGTAGCTGGGGCCGCAACCGACCGCGATGGCCGCGAGCAAGAACAGAGCAGACTTTCGCATGGCGGGAACATACCAGGGCGGTCGGGGCGGCAACAATGCTCTGGCTAGCACCTGGCGTCGTTGGGCAGACCGAGGCGGCCATGCAGCACCTCCCCCCCTCTCACCCGATCCGGCGCCGCATCCAATCCTGCGGCGTGCCGCGGATCTTCGGCAAAGGATGCGCCCGACGGCTGGGTCTGAGGCGCCGCGGTTCGATGCCACGTTTCAAGCCCCAGTCTGAGCTCTTGCCGCAGCGCGTTCAGAGGTCGGTGATCTGGTAGTCCTTGATCTTGTAGAGCAGCGCGCGGTGGCTGATCTCCAGGATTTCCGCAGCGCGAGTGCGGTTCCCTTTGGTCTTCTGGAGCGCGCGTCGAATCAGGATCTCTTCGATGATGCGCGTGGTCTTCTTCACGCTGAGTTCGCCGCTTTGGAGCTGGAGCTGGATCGGGTCGCGGGCCTCACGCACCCGCTCGGGCAGGTCCGTGGCGACGATCTGCTGGCCCTCGGACAGCACCATGGCGCGCTCGATGGTGTTCTCGAGCTCGCGGACGTTTCCGGGCCAACCGTATTCGTAGAGTAGGCGCCGCGCTTCGGTGTCGAGGCCGCGAATGGCGGTGCCGAGGCGTGCGTTGTTACGACTCACGAAGTGCTCGATCAGGAGCTGAATGTCTTCGCGGCGCTCACGCAGCGGCGGCACATGGATCGGCAACACGTTGAGGCGGTAGAAGAGGTCTTCGCGGAAGCGACCGGCCTGTGTCTCCTTCATCAAATCGCGGTGCGTCGCCGCCACGATGCGCACGTCGATCTGCGTGTCCTTGCTGTCGCCCACGCGGCGAATCGTCTCTTCCTCGAGCACTCGCAAGAGCTTCACTTGCAGGCCGAGGGGCAGCTCGCCGATTTCGTCCAGGAACAACGTGCCTTGATCGGCTTCTTCGAAGAGCCCGCGGCGATCGCTGCTGGCGTCGGTGAACGCGCCCTTCTTGTGGCCGAACAGCTCACTCTCCAGGAGATTCTCCGGGATGGCGCCGCAGTTGACCGCGACGAACGGCTTCCCTGCCCGACTACTGCGTCGATGCAGCGCCCGCGCAACGAGCTCTTTGCCAACACCGCTCTCACCGGTGATCAACACCGTCGTCTTGTAGTCGGCGATCTTGGTGATGGTGCGGAAGATGCGCTCCATCTCGGCACTCTTCGCCAAGATGTCTTCGAAGCGATGCTCCTTGCGCATCTCCTCCCGCAGCGCGCGATTCTCGCGCCGCAATAGCTCGCGCTCCTCCGCCTTCTTTAGGGTGAGCACCACCTCTTCGGGCTTGAACGGCTTCTGGATGTAGTCGTACGCGCCCTGCTGCATCGCCTCGAGGGCGAGGTCCATGTTGCCGTACGCACTCATCACGATCACGGTCGCTTCGTGACCTTTGGCTTTGAGTGTGCTCAGGAGATCGAGTCCGTCGAGCTTCGGCATGCGCACGTCGGTGATCACGACGTCGGGGCCAAAGGAGTCGACCAGCGCGAGCGCCTCTTCTCCATCGCCAGCGGTCTCGACTTCATAGCCGTTACGCTTCAGCAACGTGCGCAGCACGAGCCTGAGGTTCTCTTCATCGTCGACAACGAGCACGCGGCGCACTATGCAAAAAATGCTACCTGCGCCGAATCTAGCATGCAAGAAGTTCCAGGCGGCCCCCGCCAGACCTGCCTAAGTGCCCCGACTTCATCGTCTATTCGGCTGTCTATTCGGCTCTGGATAAGCACGGGGATCTGGTAGGAAAGGCGCCATGCTCGTCGGACTCGACCAGATCGCAACGGGGCAATTCTCAGCTACTCGCCGTCGGCTGCGCAGCTCCCGTGTGGCCGTGCTCACGCACTCAGCAGCGACCGATCGACGTGGCTACACCACGCTCGAGGCGTTGGAGGAGCTCGGCGTGCACCCGCGGGTGCTCTTCACTCCGGAGCACGGACTCGATGGCGCCGCTCAAGCGCAAGAGGCCGTGCCGAGCCCCGACGGCAACGACAGCGAGTGGTCGCTGCGCTCGATCAGTCTCTACGGCGACACGAAGGAGTCGCTGTCTCCGAGCGCCGAGCAACTGAGCGGCATCGATGTACTGCTCATCGATCTGTGTGACGTGGGCAGCCGCTACTACACCTACGTGTGGACGGCGTTGCTCGCGGCGCGCGCCGCGCGGGCCGCCGGTGTACACACGTTGCTGCTCGATCGCCCGAACCCCATCAGCGGCGATCCCAGCCTGCTCGAAGGCGCGCCTCAAGCGGAGGGCTTCTTGTCCTTCGTCGGTCTCGAGCCGATCCCGATCCGTCACTCGCTGACCCTGGGCGAAATCGTGGTGCGCTACCTGCAGCAAGATGGCGCCGAGCTAGGTCCCGAGGGCGCCGTGAGCGTGGTTCCGGTGCGCGGCTGGGAACGCCACAAGACGGCGCGCGCGTGGGGGCGCCCCTTCATTCCCCCGTCTCCAAACATGCCGAGCATCGAGACCGCGCTGGTGTATCCGGGCGGATGCTTGCTCGAGGGCACGAACCTGTCTGAAGGCCGCGGTACCACCCTGCCCTTCTTGACCATCGGTGCGCCCTTCCTCGACGCAGAGAAGTTCGCCCACGCCATGCGCGACGCGGTGCTGCCAGGGGTCATCGCCCGCCCCGTGGGCTTCAAGCCGAGCTTCGACAAGTACGCGGGCGAGCTGTGCGGCGGCGTGATGCTCCACGTCACCGACGAGCTGACTTTCCGCCCGGTAACGACCTACCTGACATTGATCAACGTGGCGAAGACCCTCGCGCCGGATGACTTCCAGTTCACGACGGACCCCTACGAGTTCGAGACGGAGATCCCCGCCTTCGATCTCTTGACCGGCTCCAGCGCGGCGCGCGAAGCGATCCTGGAAGGCTCGAGCTCCACCCGTGTAGCGGAGCTGGTCGCCCCGGTGCCCGAAGAGTGGCAACAAGCGGTGTGGCAGGCAGAGACCGATCTCGCCCGCGCTTTGGCCTAGCGCAGCAGCTCCGGAAGCGCTCAGCCCTGCATCGCAGCTTCCACCTCGCTCACCGACTTCGGAATGCCGCGAGTCAGCACCTCGCGCCCGCCCTCCGTCACGAGCACATCATCTTCGATACGAATGCCGCGCACGTCGTGATACTTCGCGAGCTCATCCCAGTTCACGAGGGACGCCAGCTTGCCAGCCGACTCACGCTCGGTGAGGCCTGGGATCTGATAGAAGCCGGGTTCGATGGTAACCGCCATCCCCGGCTCGAGGTCGCGGTCGAGGCGCAAGAATCGATCGCCAGCGCCTGGCAGTCGTGAGCGCCCGGGCGCGTAGCCCGCGCGATCCCCGAGGTCTTCCATGTCGTGGACATCGAGGCCGAGCAAGTGCCCAACTCCGTGAGGAAAGAAGAGCCCCGCGAGGCCGGCTTCGTAGCACTCTTGGGGATCACCTTTGACGATGCCGAGCGCTGCAAGGCCCGCCAGCAGCGTGCGACCAGCGTGACGGTGAACCTCCAAATAGCGCACGCCCGGTGCCACGCGCTCGATGGCGGAAACCTCCGTCGCCAAGACGACTTCGTAGATGGCCTTCTGGGTCCCGCTGAAGCGGCCGCTCACGGGCCAGCTGCGCGTGACGTCGCCCGCCCAGCCTTCCGCCGTCTCCGCTCCCACGTCAGCCAGCAGCAAATCGCGCTCTCCGAGGACGTGATGATGTTGCTCGTTGTGGAGCACCTCACCGTGCACCGTGACGATCGAGTTGTAGCTGGTGGTCATGCCTGCGGCGATGATCGGCTGTTCCATTGCCGCACGGATCACTGACTCGCGCAGCCCTGGGCGTGTCGCTGCCATCCCGGCGCGGTGCGCGCGCTCGGTGACCACCGCCGCCTGACGTAGCTGCGAAATGGCGGCCGCGTCGTGACGCAGCCGGAGCTGAATCAACGCGTCACCGAGGGGCGCGGCGTCGCCTTCCAGCTGATCTCCGCCGCTCGCGATGATGTCGCGGTCGAGCTTCTCTTGCAGCCAGATCGCAGTGTCCGCATCCTGCGGCGGGATGAGGACGACGTCGGACGAGGCCGGGAGCTCGTCAAGGGGCCGCACTGGCAGCCCGAGCTCGCCGGATAGCTCTGCGAGGCTCGGCACCGGTCCGGTCCAGAGCGCGTCGGAGGGGTCCGCTGGCTTCGCGAACAGCGTCCATTCTCCACGTGACAACACCAAGACGGCCCCCTCGAGGTGGCGTCCGATGAGGTAGAGGAAATGACTCTCCGCGCGAAAGCGGTAGCGGTTGTGTGGGAAGTTCCTCGGACGCGAATACCCAGCCACGAGCCACAGCGGCGCTTCCCAGTTGTCCGGTAAGAGCCGCGCAAGGCTCGCCCGGCGCGCCGCAAAGGCAGAGGCGGCAGAAGGCTCTGTCCAAGACAAGGTCGCCAGGGGAACGGCGCTGGGCTGATTCATGACGGCATCC
>JBFXBK010000010.1:0-61028 GCA_050183255.1 Polyangiaceae bacterium
CAGGTTCCGACGGCACCCAAAGCATCGAGCTCAAGCCGATGCAAGGCGGCTATGGCGGCTACCTGCCCTGCGAGGCGTCGCTCAAGCCTGGAGAGTTGCACTACCAGATCAAGGTCATCAATGACTGCGACACGCTGATCGGCGGCGCGGGGAGTGACACTGAGCCGCGACGCATCAAGCTCAAGCCCGCCACCGACTACGCCCAGCCCCACCTCCCGGGTCAGCTCCCTCCGGAAGCCTGCGCCAAAGAAGACTCATCGCTGACTTGCGAGCTGGATGACGATTGTCCCGGCGAAGGGGCCCGCTGCGTCGAGGGCAGCTGCACTGCCCCACAACCGAAGATCGCGCCGACACGTCGTATCAGCATCTTGCGCAATCGCTTGAGCCTCGAGGCTGGCCTGGACTTCGCTCCGATCTCCTCGGACGCCGCTTGCGCCCCTAGCTCCGTAAGCGATGGTCAGTATTCTTGTTTCCGCACGGATGGAAGCGAGCTGGAGCGAGACCCCGAAGCACCAGGTTCCTTCTCGACGGTTGGCGTGGGGAGCCTGCGACTCAGCCTCGGCTACGATCGGGTGTTTGGTGATCGCTGGCTCGTGGGCGCGCGAGGCGGGCTCACCTTGCTCGGCCACCCAGAGCGCGCAGACGGCAAGAGCGTGTTGCCGGTGCACCTGGCGGTGCGGGGCGCCGTGTACTTCGGAAATGAGCCATTCGCGGAGGCGCGCGTGCGCACCTATGCTGCCATCAGCGCAGGCCTCGGCGACTCCGCAGGCCGCGTGGACGGCGTCTCCGTACGCAGCGACGCCCAGGGCCTCGAGGCGGTCCGAGTGTGGCAGAAGGGCGGAAGTTTGTTCGCAGGCGCAGGTGTAGGCCTGGAAATCCCCCTGTCTCGCGCTGGTGCAATCTACGGCGAGCTGGGCCTGCGTCAGTATTTTCCGACTTCACTCACCGCATTCGGACCGACGCTAGGCTACGTTCACGGATTGTGAAGCGCGCCCGCTCACTGCTCGTCGTCGGCGGGGTACTGCTCGGTACCTGGTTCAGCCTCACGGGCTCCGCGCGAGGCGAGACGAAGGACGAGCGGGACACCGGTGGAGGCGCCGTCGAGACAGCAGGGGCGTCGCCGGACGACCCGGATCGCGAGGACGACTCCGACGGGACAACTCACGGTGAAGTAAAGACCCGCCCCGAAGACGTCCCGGGCATCGAACGCGGTGGCCGCGAAGCGGGCGACCTGTCTCGGGAGCTCGCCGGTGGCCTCCTCTGGCTGCCGCGCCAAACCGTCGAGTTGTTGTTCTTTGCCTCGGGAAACGCTGCCGGTCTGATCGACGACGAGCAGGTGATCCCTCGCGTCGAAGACTCCCTGAACCCGCCGAAAGGTGAGATCCGCGCGTTTCCAACCTTGTTCATCGAAACCGCCGGACCGCTGAGCGTCGGCATGAGGCTGCTCGCGCGCGCCGACAATTTCGGCAGTACCGTGCGCTTTGGCTTCGGCGGGCGGCGCGAGCTGGTTGCGGAATCCAGGCTGCGAGCAACGCTAGCGGAGCCGCGGCCAATCGCCGTCGGTATTGAGCTCCTGCACGACGTCCGTGGCTCGCGCGGATACTTGGGTGTGGGGCAGGATCCAGCGAGCGATCCACGCAATGTGTTCCGCGCGGATGCGACCGAGCGCGAGGCTCAGTACGAGGAGGTCCGTGAGCGGTTCATTTCAAGTCTTGGCGTACGCCCGCTGGACGACCTGGAGCTATTGCTGTCGTCCTCGATCACGCTACGCCACCTGCAGGACACGGAGGACGCGGGGGAACGCCGCATGGAGCGCGTATTCGACTTGGATCGACTCCCCGGCGGGCTCGGCGTGCGGCGCATCACCTACAACGAAGCTGGCTTGCGCCTGGACACGCGCCAAGGGCGAAACGGAGCTTATCCCGGCATTCAACTGGAGACTTACGTGGGGCACGGGCTGGGGATCCCCCCCACCGAAACCAGCTTCCTACGCACCGGTGGACGCGTCGCGACCTTCTTTGAAGTCTACAAGCGATCCAACATCCTCTCCCCGCGCCTGGTGCTCGATACGATGCGACCGCTCGATAATGCTACAATCCCGTTCAATGAGCTCACGCGGCAGCCAGATTTCCGAGGCTTCGACTCCAGACGCGACTTCAGCTCGCTGGTCGCGTCGCTCGACTATCGGTGGACCGTAATGCGTTACCTCGCGGCAAGGCTTTTCGCGGATGCTGCGGTGGTCGCACCGGACCTGCCGAGTCTCAGGCACCAGACGCCGCGCTTCGCCGCTGGTAGCGGGCTAGATTTCTTCACCCGCTCCGGTAGCCTCGGCTCGGTCACGACGGTCTTCAGCCCCGAAGGCTTCAAGTTGACGCTCAGCTTCGGCGTCGCTGGAGGCTTCGGAGATCGGCAGCACCGCGACTGATGCGTGGGGCTCAGCTTTGCGTCCTTGCGTGTGTCGTGGCGCTCAGCAGCGGCTGCTCGCTGTATCTGCCCACGCGTTTCGCAGATCGCCCAGCTGCGACTGCCGTTGCTGATGACGCCCCCATTCCGGTACCGCGGCACCACGAGCTCTTGGAGACGGTTCGTTGGTCAGATATCTACCTGCGACGTCCCCTCGTCCGAGCGCTGGATCCAGAGCGCCCGCCCCGCGCGGGCGACGTGAATTCGATCGACGAAGTCCCCAGATCAAGCTGGTTCGAACCCCTCACTGGTGAAGAGCTCTCGGATGCCTGGTGGGGGGAGGGTCCGCCTGAGCCGCCGGTGGAAGCCATCGGGGGCAAGCCGGACGTCGTCTCCGGTGCGATCCGCGTCAAGGACAGCCGCGGCATCGTCTACGAGCTCGAGGCGGATCCCCGTGAAGCACCCGATAGTCGCACGGCGGCGGGTCCGATCACGGCGCGTCTGCTCCGCGCCATTGGTTACCGCACGGCACCGGCCCATCGTATCGCGATCTCGCGCGACCAAGTCGTCAACGCAGATCCAAAGAACCGCGTGCTCCCGGCCGGAATCGATCGCCGGGTCATGGTGGCGACCCAGTGGCCGCTCGGGACGGACATCGGCGTGACGCCGCCACGCGGCCTTCGTCAAGACGACGCGAACGACTACGTTCCCCACGAGCATCGGCGAACGCTGCGCGCGCTGCTTCCGATCGCGAGTTGGCTCGACATCAGCGGCATCAGCGCGCACTGCATGCGCGATGTCTACGTGGGCGCCCCGGGAGACGGCTACGTCCAGCACTTCTATGTCCGGTCGAGCCCCGGTCTCGGCTCCGGCCGCCTCACCCAGGGGCAACCGTATCAATCCGCAGCGGGAGTCGTCGCGGGCACGCCGCTCCTCAATCTGTTCACGCTGGGTCTCAACTCGCGGGGTATCAACAGCAAGCCGCCAGCCGACTTGCGCCTGCTCGCGGCGTCCCCACGCGTGGAAGAGTTCACCGCCGCCACGCCCTACGAACCGTTCGACGAGCTGCGACCCGACGACCTGTATTGGGCGCTGAAGCGGGTGGCGAGCATCAGCGACGAGTCACTCGTGCGTGCTATCCAAGCGGGCGGCCAGCCCTTGGCCGAACAACAACGCATCAACGCCACACTCAAGCAGCGGGTGCTGGAGCTGGTTGCGATGGCGCTGACGCTCGTCACACCTATCGAGTTCGAAGGCATCGACCAAGATCGGCTCATCCTGCGGGACTTCGCCGCCTATCGCTTCGGCGACCAGCCGGTGCCTCACGATGTGTGGCTCTACGACGCTCGCGGCCACCTCCTGTCCCGCTCGCTGCTGCCACCTGGTCCCCGCGCGGCGCTCAGTATTCCGCGGGTGATCGGCCTCGATTATCTGGTCGTGCGGGTCCGCTCGAGGCGCACGCCGATCCCCCGCGCCGCGGAGCTGCACCTGCGCCTGCATCCGAGCCCACACTTGGTGGGGATTCTGCACTGAACACTCGGCCTGCAGCCGCGATGCGGCGACCGCGGCAATGCGGCGACCGCGGCAACGCAGGCCGGCGAGACCGGTCCACAGCCGCTGGCGAGTTCAAGGGAACTGAGCCACCCTAGAGATCCGCGAAAGCTCGACTCGAGTTCCGAGTTCGGGCTAAAACCCAGAACGCTTCAGCGTGTCCTCCCCCAGTCCACTTCCGGCCTCTTCACCGCGCGCGTCACGCTCGCCGATCGGAGCCTATCCCCAACGCCAAACGAAGGGGCGCGCCAGGCTATGGAGCTGGTTCTTGAGCGTCGGCATGGGCGGGGCGCTCACGCTGACCATCGCGACGATCGCGATCGTGCTCCTGGCCCGGCACCCCGAGAGCAGCGCGATGCCGCAGTGGGTTCCGGTGTATCCCGGGGCCTCGGTTCAAGACACCAAGCTGAACCAGGATGGTGTCTCTGGGCACTACCGTTTCCTCGCGGGTGCAGACACCGACTCCGTCTTCAACTGGTACCGCGAGCAGCTGGGGACGCGCGGCTTCACCAGCGAAGACTATTCGGGGGGCGATGTCGCTGCCGGTGATGGCCAAGCGCTGCGCTTCATCTCCGAGCGCGATCAGCTCGAGGTGGTGGTGACGCTGCGCGCGGCCCCCAAGGGCGAACAAGCAGACGTCGTCTTCGGTCGACTCTAGTCCGCGGCTGCGCGAGGTGTTCAGCCGTCCTAGCGTTCGATCACGACGAACGTGCCTTTGCCGTTCACTCCGCCAGCGGCCGCGCCATTCCAGTCCGCTGGCACGACCGGGTCCGTGAAGCCGAACAGGCGCTTTCCGTCGCGAGGTGAGAGGTTCACACAGCCAGCGCTCATGCCCTTGCCGAAGGTGTCGTGCCAGTAGGCGACGTGGAGCGCAAAAGGCGCGTTGAAGTACTGCGTGTAGGGCACGTCCGCGATCCAGAAGCTGCGGTCTTCACCTTGCTCGGGGCTCATCGTCGCGGCCACGTGCTTGTACGTGATGCGGTAGATCCCCATCGGTGTGGTCGAATACTTCACCGGATCGCGTCCCTTTACCGGCACGCCCCCTACACCGGGGCTCACCAGCGTCGAGAACACCGGGCGTTCCCCCTGGTAGGCGACCAATGTGCCGCGGGAGATGCTCATCCACAGCCACTTGTCCTGACTCGTGATTCCCCACGGCAATTTGTCGCGGGCATCGACGCGCACGACGTCGGCTTCCCTCACCCACAGCCCGCCCTGCTTGCCGCGGCTCTTGGTGGGCAAGAAGCTCTCCCCCGCTTGGGACATGGCTTGCCGAGCTCCATCGATAGCGACGTGCTCAAGGCGTTGCCAGGCGCCCTCGGTCTTGACCAGCTTGTCGCCATCCAAGCGATACTGCGCCGCGGGTCCTTCCCGGAACCAACCCAGCGGGAGCTGCAGCTTCGCGCTCAGCTCCACACCTTCGAAGTTCGACTCCTTGAACGGACGCGTGCGATCGGCCGGCACCACGGTGCCATCGGCGCTGACCAACCAGCGTCGACCTGCGTGCTCGAACACCCGCACGTAGGCCAACATGGAGCCAAGGGGGATCTGACGTCGCACGAGGCCTAGCGGCTTCGCGCTGCCGACTGAGCCGCCGTTCGCGAAGAACCACGGCAGCTCACCGTCCACCTCGGGCAGGCTATCGAGCGCCAACACCTCGTGACCTTTGTTGCCCCAGCTAAGCGGAGCGTGGGTCCCTGGTGCCCCAAGGAAACGCTCCTCTTTCAGCCACTCATCGCGGGTCGGCAACCGCCGGTACATCGGCGTGCCGTTGGACAACGCGAAGTGATAGGGCGAAGCATCGGTTGACGGCACCAGTCCGCTCATCGCGCTGGTGTAGCGACCCGTGGGGTCTAGCGTAGCGCTACGATCTAGACACACATATCCGCGCGGTTCCACGGCGTAGAACCCACCTGCGCAGCCGGGGCCCACTTCAGGCTTCGTGCCCGCGCGAATGCGCACGCTGTGTCCCACACGGATGTAGCCGATCTGCGTCGTGCTTTTGGACGGCTTCGGGTAGACGAAGGTGGCGTAGCCTTTGGAGTAGATGCGCGTCGCTTCGAGGCCGCTCTGCCCCTGCGCCAGTATGCGCGACTCCAGTGAGGACGCCGGAGGCGCTTCAGCAGCGGCGACGTTCACCCAGGCGCCCAACGCCAGCGCGACGGACAGGCCGCGACCGAGGCTCGAGGTCGAAGGCGCACTCAGCGGAATCATCTGCTCTCACTACCTTCGTCCCGACGCCTCGCCAATCTCACTGAGCGCAGTGTCCGCATCCCGGTGAAATCACGCCGCTTGGCGAGGTAGTCAGCGCTGCACCGTGGCGCTCGCCCAACCCAGCCGCGGCTGGAAAGCCGGAGCTCCCACCTGCTGTTTGGACGCTTTGAGACGGGCTCGGGTCGCTCGCGGAGCGCTCTCGAGTGCGGCCTGCCAATCCGTGCGCTCGAGGTTGACGCTCCAGAAGCAGACCCGCAATCATGCGACTCATGGCTTCCCCGCGCTCCGTCAACCAAGTCGCCTCCCTTCGTCGCCCGTCAACGCTCGCCGCGTCGCTGCTCGCGCTCGTGCTGAGCGGTGGTTGCGGGAGCGCCAAAGACATCACGTTCGATCAGGGTGGCGCAGGCGGGACAGATCCCGGAGGAAATGGTGGAACGCAGAACGGCGGTTCCACGGCAACTGGCGGCACGGCTCAGGGTGGCAGCGAGTCAGTCGGTGGCAACGCACAAGGCGGCTCAGGGGCAGGCGGCTCGGGAGCAGGCGGTTCAGGGGCAGGTGGCTCAGGGACAGGTGGCTCGGGAACAGGTGGCTCAGGAACACAGGGCGGCAGCGCAGGCTCACCCGCGGGCGGCTCAGCAGCAGGCGGCTCCGGAGCCGATGGCGGCAGCGGCGGCTCAGCCACGGGCGGCGCGGGTGCGATGGGTGGCAGCACGTCCGTCGGCGGCAGCAGCGGCTCAGCAGCAGGCGGCTCGGGCGCGGCCGGTGGTTCCGCGGGGAATGGAGGCAGCGGCGGCGGCCCTGTCAGCGTCGACTGCCTATCAGCCACCTGCACGCTCGATGGCAACCCCATCACCGCGTGCTGCTTCCAAAAGGCGTCAGACGGCCAGTCCGCCAAGAGCGCCTGCGTCTCCGGACCGCCCGACAACGACGGCTGCCTCACCACAGACACGGACCAGCAGACCCGCATCGAATGCCAGACGAACGCGGACTGCCCCGGCCAAGTCTGCTGCGGCTATCGCCGCGAAGTGAGCCAGACCGCCTACTACACGGATCTGGCCTGCGCAGACTCCTGCCTGAACTACGGCCCGGAGATCCCCATCTGCGATCCCGCGCACGGAAACAGCGAATGTCCCGTGCTCAACACCCAGAACGGCCCAGTGCAGCTGAATTGCGTGCAAAGTCAGCTGTTGCCCTCGGGCTATTTCGTTTGCGGCCAGTGAGCGCTACATCAAGGGCCTGATGGCCGCCAAGCGCAAGAAGACCGATCCCAGCGACGAGGAGCAGCGCCTCATCGAGAGCGACAGCCTGCCCGAGGACGAGCGCTTCGATCGCTTGTTCCGTCCTCAGACCCTCGACGACTTCGTCGGTCAGAGCCGCCACAAGGAGAACCTGCGCGTCTACGTCAAGGCCGCGCAGCAACGCGGCGAGCCTCTCGATCACATCCTGCTCTGCGGCCCACCAGGCCTCGGCAAGACCACGCTCGCGAACATCCTCGCCAACGAAATGGGCGTGCAGCTGTTCACGACCAGCGGCCCCGCCGTCGAGCACAAGGGCGTGCTCACGGGCCTCGTCACCCGCCTGGGGCGCGGCGACGTGCTGTTCATCGACGAGATCCACCGCCTCAGCGCGCCGGTAGAAGAGGCGCTCTATCCCGCCATCGAGGATTTCCGCATAGATATCATGACCGGCGACGGCCCGTACGCCGAGAGCATCGCCGTCGACGTCAAGCCGTTCACGCTGATCGGCGCCACCACGCGCACCGGCCTCCTCACCAAGCCGCTGCAAGAGCGCTTCGGCGTCACCCTGCGCCTCGACTTCTACCCCGTCGCCGACCTGCAGCAGATCGTGCTGCGCTCGGCGCGCTTGCTCGGCGTGCCCTGTGACCAGGCCGGCGCCCTCGAGCTAGCGCGTCGCTCTCGCGGCACTCCGCGCGTCGCGAATCGCCTGCTGCGCCGGGTGCGCGACTTCGCCGAGGTGGAGGGCGATGGCAGCATCGACCAGGCGATCGTCAAGCAAACCTGCGAGCGCCTCGAGGTCGATCGCGGCGGCCTCGACGAGATGGATCGCCGCCTGCTGACCATCATCATCGAGCACTACGACGGCGGCCCCGTGGGCGTCGAGACCATCGCCGCGGCCATGGCTGAGCCCCGGGACACCGTCGAGGACGTCTACGAGCCGTACCTCTTGCAGCAAGGCTTCCTCGGACGCACCCCGCGGGGTCGCATCGCCACGAAGAAGGCCTACGATCACCTCGGCGTGCCCTTCGGGGAGACCGGCGCCACCAGCACGAAGCAAGGCAAGCTGTTCTAGTCGCCGCCGCTCAGCTCGCGGTTTTTTTGGGGGTGAGGCGCAGCGCACAGCGCCAGGCCCACTAGACACTCAGCTGCACAGGCAGGCCCACTGCTTCAATCCGCGCGGCAATGTCTCGCATCCGCTCCGCCGGGAGCGCCACGAGCCGCGCGGCCTCTGGCTGCTCCGAAGGCCGCGCGAGGCCATACAGCAAGACACCGTTCAGCTTCAGGGGGAGGCGCAGCTTTTGCTGCGCGAGCTCGCCGAAGACGTCCAGCAGCGCGCTGAGCTCCGCGTCGCTCGGGCCGCGCTCGTTGGTGGCGGCGAGCTCGGGCGCGCCCTCAGTGTCTGCGATCGGCTGCTGACCAAACACACACGTCTGGATCCAAGTCGGGCAAACCGCGCTCACCGCCCTGAGCCGCTCCACCTGGCGCGCCCCCTCCCCCGTGCCTCCGTTGACTGCTTGCATGCCTTCACGGGTCACCCGATCGAGCTTGAACCACACCACGCCGCCAAACGTCGCGAAGCGCTCCAGCGCCTGAAGCACGTGAGGCTTGTTCGCCATCGAGCCGTTCGTGATCAACGTACACGGCAGTTCACCGCGCAACCCGCGCTCCGTCAGGACGCGCTCCAGCAGGGCGACGACTTCTGCAAACTGAGGGCTCGTGGTCGGCTCGCCGTTGCCGCTCAGGGCGATGTCCTTGAGTGCGCGAGCGCCTTCGGGCACGCGGCGCTGCATGAAGTCACCGTGCTGGATGTCCTCCAGCAGGCCGTTCAGCTCTCGCTCGAGCAGCCCGAGATCGAGCTGCGGGCCATTTCCGCGCGTTAAATTCGGCACCTGGCAGTACACGCAGCGCCAGTTGCAGGCGTTGTTCGGGTTCAGGTTGATCCCGACGGACACACCCCCGGCGCGCCGGGACACCACCGGATAGACGTAGGTCAGGCCAGCCGCGTCGCGGTCATGGTTCACCACACTGAGCTGCCGCTCGGACATCGCGTGCAGACGCTAGCACCGACCAAGCAGCACGCCTAACCCCCTGAAATTTAGGCACTTTCAGCTGGAGCCAAAGAATGATCGGGGCAGTCGCGATTTTTCGCTTGCGCGCTTCGTGAATAGCATTCATTTTTTGAACGTGGTTCACGAAACGGGAACGGCGAGTCGCGCCACGCGGAAGCGGGAGGCGAAGCAAGCGCAGATCCTCGAGATCGCCGAGCGGCTGATCGCCGAGGAAGGCATCGAGGCGTTCAGCCTGCACGCGGTGGCTCGCGAGCTGGATGTCGTGACCGGCACGCTGTATCGCTACTTCCCGAACAAGGACGCGCTGGTGGCTGCGCTGCATCGCCGCGCCATCGCCGATTTGCACGAGCGCTTCGGCGCCCACGCCGCGCGCCTGCACACCGCGCTCAAGGGCGTGGAGCTGTGCCCGGAGGAGCGCGTGCTCACACAGCTGTGCGCGGCTTCCCGCTTCTACCTCGAGCTGCCCGAGCAGCTCCCGAATCGCTTTCGCTTCGTGTGGTTGATGCTCGGTGATCCGCGTTCGCTGATCCGTCCGGAAGACGTACCGAAGTCGGCGGTGCCGCTCCTGGCGTTCCTGGGTGATGTGCGCGCCCTGTTCGAGCGCGCGGCGAAGCTCGGCGCGTTGTCCGACGGAAACGCCCTGGACCGCACCCTGGTGTTCTGGTCCGCACAGCAAGGTGTCGTGCAGCTGCAGAAGCTGCAGCGCTACGAGGCCAAGCTCTTCGACTATCGCCGGCTGGGTGCGCAGCTCGCGCGACCGCTGCTGGTCGGCTGGGGAGCCTCCCCGGCTGCACTCGAGCGCGCCGAGCAGGTGCTCGACCGCATCAACCTGACCAGCTCTTGATTGTTCGCGCCTGCATCGGCGCTACGTAAGCCACGAGGGAAATCACATGTTGTTCTTTTCGCCCACCGCATTCGCTGCCGGCGCCGCCGGCTGGACCTTCGCCGAGTATGTCCTCCACCGCTGGCTGGGGCACGCGAAGCAGCCCAAGCAGACTTCCTCGGGGAAAGGTTCACTGCTCAGCGGTGACTTCGGACCTGAGCACCGCACGCACCACGCAGACACGACCTACTTTGCGCCCACGTCACGCAAGCTCAAGGCAGCGGCGATGCTGGTGCCGGCGCTCGGCGCTGGAGCGAGCTTGCTCGTCGGACCCCGCCGCGGGATCTCCTTCGCGCTCGGTTTCGCGAGCTGCTACGCGGGCTACGAAGTGGTGCATCGCCGCATCCACACCCACGCACCCCGCGGGCCGTACAGTCGCTGGACGCGGCGCCATCACCTCTCTCACCACTTCAACGCGAAGATCAATCACGGCGTCACGACACCGATCTGGGACTTCGTGTTCGGCACCTACCAACCGCCGGGCAAGGTGCGCGTGCCGTCACGCATCGTTCAACACTGGATGGTCGACGGCGACGGCAACTTGAAGCCGGAGTTCGCGAACGACTATGAGCTCGTGGGGAAAGCGCGCCCGGAGACGAACACGAAGGTCGAGTCTGCTGGCGCGTCCGCCTGAGGCGCTCACTGTTTCAGGTAACCAGCTTCGTCGAGCGCCATCAGGTAGCCTCCCAGCCAGCGGCCCTGCTCATCCAGCGACGCTGGCGTGGATATCGAAGCCAGCGCGCTGCGACCTCGCGCGGCCCAGTCGCGTTCCTCGCTCGTTCCGAGCTGGAGCAGCAGCCGCGCGACGAGCACGTTCGCGCCGAATGGGTGACGGCGCGTCGCGAACACACCAGCGGCGTCCTTGTCAGGGTTGCCTGCCCAGTAGGCATTCACCCGCTCATCCCACAGCGGGTCGAGCGCCGTCGCGATGCGCTGCGCTGCGCTCTTGAGCTCGCTGGCTGCGGCAGGGTCCGAGTCCTGCAGCGCCGCGGACAGACGCACGCACGCGAACCCGAGGCTCGCGGCATCCGACAAGTGGTAGCGCCCGGTGTCTTTCGCGCTGTGCTTGACCCGGCCGTCAGGCAACACGTGGGTCTTCAGTAGGTTCCGCGCGGTACGTAGGCCCTGGTCCAACGCGGAGCGCTCGCCGGCGCTACCTAGCGCTGCTAGCGCGCTCAACCACAGGCCGCTCTCTTCGGCGTACACATGCGTGTCGACGCGCGGCACGCCGAGCTTCAGGCGCTCGGCTTCAGGTTTGCCGTAGTAGATCTTTCCATCGACGAAGCGACTCGTACGCTCGTGAGCGCCGACGTCCGCGTCCTGACTGACGTAGTAGCCTGCGCTGTTCGGTGCGGCGAGGAAGCCATCGACGTAGCGAGCGATGGCGCGAGCCCAGTTCAGGAAGCGTGCATCCCGGCTCAGCCTGTAGGCCTCGGCGTACGCGGCGAGGTTCGCCGCTTGGAAGGTCATCAGTTTCTCATAGTGGGGCGCCTTCCAGGTGCCCCCGTCAGAGTATTGATAGATCCCACCCCACACCGGGTCGATCAGCGCCGCTTGCTGGCGCAGGCTAAACAAGGCGCGATGCCGCGCGGCAGCATCTTTCGCGCCTCGCAGCACCTCAAACTCAGCGTTCTCGCCGAGCGGCGCCTTCTGGCGCGTGCCCCAGCCGCCCTGCTCCGCGTCGTAGTACGAGTCGAAGTCCCTGAGCGCGCGCAGAGCGACCCAGGGCATCGCCGCTGGCGACGCGGAGGTGGCGCCAGGCTCCAGCGACTCCTCATCCGGGCGTGTCGCGCTGCCCGCACGCTTCAAGATCTCCAGGAGCTCGACAGGCTCGAGGTAGCCGCGGTACTTCCCCAGTTCCTCCGCGTCCGGGCTCAGCAGAATCGTCGCCGGCCAGCCCCACTCGGCGTAGCGCTCCTCGATGTCTGGCCGCGAGTCGATATCCACGCGGATCACGATGAAGCGGTCGTGGAGCAGCTTGCCGACCCGCGGATCGCGATACGTCGTCTCCTCCATCACGTGGCACCAGTGGCACCACACCGCCGCGCCATGGAGCAGGATGAAGCGGCGCTCTTTGCGCGCGCGCTCGAACGTCGCCTTCGACCACGAGGCAAACTCGAACGCTTGCTCGCCGCCGCGCTCCCGCGCGAGCGCGATGTTCACGCTGTCTGGTGTTCCTTCACGCACCAGATGCGGCGCCCGTGCGGGCTCCGCCCGACTCGCGCAACCGCTGAGCGCCAGCCAGAGCAGCGCGCTCAGGGCGCCCGAGCGCCGAAGTATCACGGCCATACCGCGAGTTACGCGCCAGCGCGTCCGCTGGATCGACTCAACCAGCGAAGTTCTAGTCATGTCCGAAAATGGCCAGTCTCGGTCCCGTGCCAGGTGTACCACTAGCGACGTGACCAACGACGACCAACGCTACCGCGCCCTGAGCGCCCGCGACCATCGCTTCGATGGCGTGTTCTTCGTCGCGGTCAGCAGCACGGGCATCTACTGCCGCCCGATTTGCCCGGCGCGGGTCCCCATGCGCAAGAACTGTACGTTCTTCGACACCGCCGCCGAAGCAGAACGCGCGGGCTATCGCGCGTGCTTTCGCTGCCGACCGGAGCTATCCCCAGGGTCCGCTCCCATGGATCGCAAGCGTGTGCTCGCGGATCACGCCTACCAGCGTATCCGCGCGGGAGCGCTGAACGACGGTAGCGCGCTGGAGCTCGCAATGGAGTTGGGGGTGAGCGAACGGCACTTGCGGCGCGCCGTGCAGGAGCGCTTCGGGATCTCCCCGGTGGAGCTCGCGCAAACCGCGCGGCTCGGCCTCGCGAAGCAGCTGCTCCACGACACGCGGCTGCCCCTCAGCCAGATCTGTCACGCGAGCGGCTTTGGTAGCCTGCGACGCTTCAACGCCCTGTTCAAGACACGCATGGGTCGCTCGCCGTCCGAGCTGCGCAAGGGGCTCGACGTGGAGAGCCCCGGCGCGCACCTCACGCTGCGCCTCGACTACCGACCACCGCTCGCGTTGCACCAGCTACTCGCGTTCCTCAGGCACCGCGCCATCCCTGGGGTGGAGCACGTGGATGACGTCCGCTACGCGCGGCTGGCGCGCGTCGATGGACACGCCGGGTGGCTCGAGGTGCGCGCTGACCCGAAGCGCGAAGCACTACGGCTCACTCTCTCGCACACCTTGGTGCCGTGCCTGATGCAGGTGCTGGCGGCGACCCGTCAGCTGTTCGACCTCGACGCACACCCCGAAGCGACGCTGAAGAGCTTCGGCGCCGATCCATTGCTCGGGCACGCAGCGAAACAGAACCGTGGACTGCGCGTGCCTGGAGCATTCGACGGCTTCGAGGTCGCGGTGCGAGCGCTGCTCGGGCAGCAAGTCACGGTCAAAGCAGCGACGACGCTCGCGGGTCGCCTGGTGGAGCGCTTCGGAGACACGCTGGGGGAGGACGCACGCTTGGGCGCCCCGGAGACGCTCTCCCGTCTATTCCCCACGGCAAAACGCTTGAGTGCGGCAAGCGCAGACGAGATCGCGAAGATCGGTCTCCCAGGGCGCCGCGCCGAATCGATTCGCGCTCTCGCAAGCGCCGTGACCCGTGGCGAGCTAGGGCTCAGCGCGGGCGCGGATCCAGAGGGGGTGAAGGGCGCGCTCCTGGATTTGCCCGGCGTCGGTCCTTGGACCGCAGGCTACATCGCCATGCGCGCGCTGCATGACCCCGATGCGTTGCCCCACGGAGATCTAGTGTTGCGTCAAGCGCTGGGTTCGAAGGAGGCGCCGGTCAGCAACGCAGCCTTGGAAGCGCGCGCCGAAGCTTGGAGCCCCTGGCGCGCCTACGCCACGCTCCTGCTCTGGCAGAGCACCTCACCCCCAACCAGGTGAAAGGGACATGGAAATGAAGACGGAAGAACGCGTGTCGCTCGACTCGCCCGTGGGACGCTTGCAAATCGTCTTGAAAGCGGGCGCGCTGATCCGCATCTTGTGGGCGAACGAACCTCAAGACGCCGACACGAACTCACCGAGTCGCGCCGCGCAGCGAGCCCAGAAGCAACTCAGCGAGTACTTCGCCGGGAAGCGCCGAGAGTTCGATCTTGCGCTCGATCCTCGAGGAACCGATTTTCAACGCCGGGTGTGGCACGAGCTCGGACAGATCCCCTTCGGGGAGACGCGGAGCTACGGCGAAATCGCGAAGATCTTGGGGAAGCCCACAGCGTCACGCGCCGTGGGGGCCGCGAACGGCAAGAACCCGATCCCGATCATCTTGGCTTGCCACCGCGTGATCGGCGCTTCGGGTGCGCTCACTGGCTTCGCCGGCGGGCTCGACACGAAGCGCTGGCTCCTAGAGCACGAGACGGTCTCCTGAAGTCAGAGCGCGCGATCGAGCCAGATCCGATCGCAAAGCGGGATCCCCTCCTCGAGCAACCCAGGTTCGTACCCTCTTTCCGCACAGAACCAATCGCGCTCGATGCGCAGGAAGCGAAAGCCCAGGCGCTGGTAGAAGCGCAGCTGACGAGTCCCTGCAGTGGCGGTCGCCAGGTACACCTGTCGCACCTGCTGAGTCGCCAGTTCGGCTAGCACTTGGGTGAGCATCCAGGCGCCCAAGCCCCGACTGCGGAGCTCCGGCACGACCGCGATGTTCTTGATTTCGAGGGCCCCCGAGGGCGCCCACGCCTCTTCCAGCGGGATGCACAGGGCGACGCCGACGGCCTCCCGCCTACGCTGCAACACGAAGGCTTGCCCAAGCGAGTGATAGGCGGCGACGGCCGGCTCAGAGTCGTCCGCGAGGCGCAGGAGCGGGAGCAACGTCCCGCGGTCCCCGAGTGAGCGCACGAGCTCATAGCCGCTTGGATGTCGCGTGAGGGGCTCGCCATGCACGCACGGACTCTAGCGTACAACGCGAAACGGCGCCCGCTTGGGCGCCGTCTCAGCTGAGCCAGGGTTGCGCTAGCTCACTCTGCAGGAGCGGGCTCGGCCTCGTGCACGGGCGCGTGGTGACGCGCGCTGACACCGGTGCCCATGTCGTAGGCGTGCATGTCGTGCTCGCCAGCGTCGAGGCCCTCGAGCTCCTCTTCTTCGCTGACGCGCAGGCCCATCGTGACCTTCAAGAGGCCGAAGATCAGCGCGCTGGCCACCAGCGTGAAGCCGGCGTACACGCCGATGCCGTAGAGCTGAGCCACGACGCTCTTGCCCTCACCGAAGATCCCGGCGGCAAGGGTACCCCACACACCGCACACCAGGTGCACGCTGGTCGCACCGACCGGGTCGTCGATCTTGATCTTGTCGAAGAAGATCACCGCACCAACCACCAGCCCGCCCGAGATGGCGCCGATGATGATGGCTTCAATCGGCGTAACGACGTCAGCGCCCGCCGTTACACCCACCAAACCAGCAAGAATGCCGTTAAGGGCCATGGAGAGGTCCGGCTTCCGCGAGATGAAGTTGTAGGCGAAGATCGCGCCCACGCCGCCAGCCGCTGCCGCGAGGCAAGTGGTCACGAGGACGAGCGAGGCCGCTTCGGGGTTCGCACTCAGCACGGAGCCGCCGTTGAAGCCGAACCAGCCAAGCCACAGCAAGAACACGCCGATGGTCGCGAGGGGCATGTTGCTGCCGGGGATGGGAGTGACGCTGCCGTCCTTGCCGTACTTCCCGCGGCGCGGCCCGAGGAACAGGATGCCGACCAATGCCGCCCAGCCGCCCACGGAGTGCACCAATGTGGAGCCAGCGAAGTCATAGAAGCCGGCCTGCTTGAGGAAGCCGCCACCCCAGTGCCAGGCACCCGCGATCGGGTAGGCCAGCGCCACGAACACCGTGGCAAACACCATGAAGCTGTTCAGCTTGATCCGCTCGGCAACGGCACCCGAGACGATCGTCGCGCACGTCGCCGCGAACATGCCCTGGAACAGGAAGTCCGTGTAGTAGGTGTAGCCGCCGCTCGCGTAGGCCGTCGTCATCCCCTCGGGAGTCGGGTGCAAGCCCCAGCCCGCGAAGCCGATGACGCCGTTGAACGTCCCCGGGTACATCAGACCGAAGCCGATCACGTAGTAAGTGAGCAACCCGATACACACGATGAACGTGTTCTTGAACAGGATGTTGACCGTGTTCTTCGCTCGCGTGAGGCCGGTCTCCAGCGTGGCGAACCCAAGGTGCATGATGAACACCAAGCCGGTGCACACCATCATCCAGGTGTTGTTCGCGACGAACTCCCCTTGGGAGACGGCGGGAGCGGCTTCATCCGCCAGCGCAATGCTGGGAGCGAGCAGCGCGGCTCCCAGGGCAAGCAACCCAAACAGCTTTTTGGACATAGAAACTCCTTGAGCCCTCGATCGCGGAAACGGATTTGGGGGAAGGCTCGGGCTCTGGTCCGAGTCGTGGCTGACGCGGACAGCGTGAGTTCGCGCTCGCGGCCCCGGTGGTTCGAGGTGGAGCACGGCCGGCGCTTTGGGTGGTGGTCGCCCTCGGCGCTGGGTGGTTGCTAGCAGGTGTAAAAGGCGCCGGTTTCGTCTGCGTTTCCTGGAGTTTCCGGGTCATGACACGATGCAAAAATTGCGTCATTTCAGCGGGTTAGGCGCGCTCGGAACAGTCACAAAAGACGAAAACAGCGAAACATAGCGAAGCGTTCGAGGCAAAACGGCGCGCTCTGCGCGTGGCCTGAACGGGGGCGCAGCGGCCCCGGGAGATTCGCTCACACGCGGCTCACGGAGTAGGCTCGCCCGCCCATGAAACTGCGTGCAATTGCCCGAGCCACGGATCGCAGCAACGCGATCGGCGCCGTCGAGCTGTTGTGCGCGCCCCAGGGCCTGCTGCTCACGTACCTGGGCACCGCGAGCTGGGGTGAAGGCTACGCGCCGGGCGCCCTGACCCACGGCACGTTGATCACGGTCCCCTACATGGCGCTGCTCGACGCGCGCGTCGACGGCGATCAGGTCTACCTTTCGATCGACCCGGAGCTGACGCCGTTGAACCGGCTGGTGCTGACGGATTTTTCCGCAGGGAACTCAGTCCACCCCCGGGAAAAGCTCAAGCGGGATCGCATGATCTGGATCACCAGCTTGGTCGGTGCCGTCGTGATCTCGATCCTCGGTGCCCTCACGCTGCCCAAGCTCGCGCCGCGCGTCGGCGCAGGTGCCACGCTGCTCGCCGCCTGTTTGGGGGGGGGAGTGGTGCTCCTCCTGGGCTTCATCACGAGCCGTCTGTTCGATCGCAGCCCGAGCTCGGGGTTTCTGCGTGAAGCGTTCGCGAGTGAGCTCGCGCGCTATGTACCGAAGCTGCAGAAGACCGACGCCGCGCCGGCTCCCAAGCCGAAACCGGAGCTCATCCCGAGCTTCGGCGTGCTCATCCCGCGCACCACCGCCGGCATCGTGATCACGCTCTCCGCCTGCGCACTGGGCGCGGTGCTCACGGGGAGCTATGTGCTGAAGAGCGAGCGCAACGCCAACACGCTGCCGCCGGTCGCCGCCGCGCCAGCGCCGCCTCCCAAGCAGACGCTCGCTGAGTCGCAGCTCGTGGACGATGCGGTGCCCGTTGAACCCGCTGCGTCGGCTGCGCTACCGCCTGAACCCGCGCAGCCGACGGCTGACGAAGCCAAGCAAGCCGCGGTGGGCAGCCTACGCAGCGGCTCCAGCTGCAGCTGCGCGCGTAGCGACTCCCTGCTCTGGTCCGAGGCGATCCCGAAGCTCAGCCTGATCGCGTTCAATCGCCGCACGGTAACGCGCGGCACTCGCGATCTCACGCAGCTAGACGTCGCGGCGGTGAACAACTCCGACGAAGAACTGAGAGAGCTGAGCCTCAACCTGCAGTTCTACAAGGTCGCCAACGACGGTAAGAAGAGCCTCGGCGACCACCGCGCCGTCTACTACCAGGGTCCGCTCGGTCCCGGCGAAGCCATCAAGTGGGCGATCGAGGCGGAGGGCACGGTGTTCGAGCTGCTGAACCCAGTCGAAGGCACCATCGCCCCAAACGGTGAAGGCGCCGCACCGCCCAACGCAATCGCCGAGCTCTTGAAGGCGAACAACCGCCCCGTGCGCTTGCACGGCGCGATGCTCCTCGCGTACCTCGGGGACTCCCGCGCGCACAAAGCCGCCAGCGACCTCCGCGAGGCGCTCCGCGAAGACGAAGCCCCCTACTTGGACCGCTTGTTGAAAGCGACCTCGGAGCTGCGCGTGTGTCAGCTCCAGGTGGTTGGCAGCGGCTCGCCTCGTGAGGTGCAAGCCTGCGTCTACAACGCGTCGAAGGAGCTGAAGGACAACATCGGCGTGAAGCTCAGGGCCTTGAGCGCCGGCGTCCACCCGGAGAACCCTGTTGCGCCGCCGCCACTGATCGACACCGAGCGCGTCTATGGCGTCGACAAGAGTCTCCCCCCGGAAACGGGCGTCGTGCTCCGCGGCTCGATGCCCGTCGAAGACGCTTCGAAGCCCCTCGCGTTCGAAGCCTGGGCGGATCGCATCGATTTGCTGCGGTGAGCGCGCGGCTGTGGTTCGCCTGGCTACTTCACCAGGCTCTCGAGCCACTTCTGGACGTCTTGCTTTTCAGGCGCCCAGACCAAGATCGTCGTCTTGCCAGCTCGACCCGACAGGTAGTCGGGGCAGCGCGTCTTCGCTGGCTTGTCGAAGCTCTTGCTTGCGACCTCCTTGCCGGTGTGATCGTAGACCTTGACGTCGAAGCCCATCACGAAGCCCGTGTTGCGCACGCCGCCCGAGCCTGAGATGGTCCTGTAGCCGGTGCAGGCGCCTCGCTTGGTGACCTCGCTCGGCGTCGCCACGGCGAACCAATCGAGCTCGTTCGCCTTGTGGTCTTCGCCCGCCACGAGCACCCGTGAGAACGAAGAGGCGCGAATCGTCTGGTCCTTCCCATCGACCTTGACCGGGTGACTCTTCGCGGCAAGCGCCACGGCGCGCGGTTTGCCGTCGTGAGGGGATCGAGGCCAACTTGGCGGCTTTCCGCCATCCACCTCGAGCACCGCCCCGAACAGGGACTGGCGAATCTCTTCCAATTCAATCTTAATTTCCACGGGGAAAGTAACGCTGCCGCCGCCGCGCGTGCTCTGCGCGTCGACCTTGGGGGGAACTCACCGGACACGCTCCCGTCTCCCACGCCGCGCAGACTGAGCTTTTCCAGTACACCAGTCAGCGGTAACAGCCCGGTACCCTTGCCATCCGCGCCGATCGTGGCTTTGACGCCCCCCAGGGTCACTTCCGCGTCCGAGTTGGCCTCGAGTCGGAGCTCGAGGCTACCGGACGACTCCAGGTTGCACAGCTGTTCCCGAGCGCTGGCCGTGGCGGTACTCGTGAGCTTCGCGGTGCCATGATCCGTGTCGATGGTGCAGCCCATGATGCGCAGGAAGGGAGCGACGGCGGACGCGGGTACATCGACGCTCACCTTCTTCGTCTTGTGCTTGTCGCCCCGGGTGAGCTCGACGGTTAGCTCGTGTTTACCTTCACCGACCTTGTCTGCGGGGATCTCGATCGTGGCGTAGCCGAACTTGCTGACCGTCGCGGTGGCGCCCTCGATGCCCTGTACGCTGACCTGATCCCCATCCTTCGCGCGCTTCACGAACACGCTCACTTTGGAGTCCCGCACGTCGCTGCTGACGTCGAAGCGTGGTCCGCATGCAGAAAGCGCCAATAGAGTTACGAAAAGCGCTGAGGTAGGAGCAACACCAAGGATTGCGCGCGAGGAAGTCATGGGGCCATTGTACGACCCTGTGTGCGAGATCTCCCCACTTGCGCCTTGAAAGTTTCCGCGCGACAACGCCGTTATTATCCGCCGGGAAATTTGCGAATACTCTTATGAGTTCCGAGCGCCCAGCGCCCGGCGGCCCCATACCGGCGGAATCTCAGGTCACCCTTCGTCTCCAGACGTGCGCGACCCCAGCAAAACCCAGCTGAGCACCGGGGGGCGCAGCGCATCGGGCCGTTTTACCCAGATTTACTCGCGGATCTTGGGGTCGGGACCAAAGATGCGTTGGCTTGAAAGGCACCAACCCTCCCCCCGAAAAGGAGTTCGCGTGAGTCACCGTCCTTTATCTCGATTCCTCACGACTTGGCTCTCGGTTCCATTGCTATCAGCCGTCGTGGGCTGTTCGAGCGATGCATCGGAAGCGCCAACCTGCAGCGGTAGTGAGTGTGGTCAGACGACCTCGGAGCTCCGGAACGTGCGCCTCACCCACCTCGGCGTGAAGTACGACCTCTCTCTGCCGGTCTTCGTCAACAACCGCATCCCAATCACCTTCGGCGTCACCGCGGATAGCGTCGATCCCGCGACGCCTGCCACGCAGATCGTCGCCGTGAGCTTCAACTTCGTCGAAGCCAACCCGGTAGACCCCGCGAACCCCCGGACCTGCGGTTCCAGCGCCGCCGCCGTGGAGCTGACGGGCGACGGCGAGGAGAAGCTCGTCGACGGGTTCATCTGGCCCAGCAACGACTGCGAAGAGCTCACCGGCGCGAAGGTCAACCTCGGCGTCGTGTTCGACGCCGGAGCAGACGGCGAAGGCGAAGTATCCGACGGAGTGGATGCGCCTTCCGTCATATTCTCCGCGGAAAATGCCAAGAGCGACGCGAATCAAGCGTGTCGCTCGGCTCGGGAGACCGACGCCCAGGACCTCGGCCGCGGCTGTGTCTACCAACTCGATCTGCAGCCGACGCCCACAGACGCGAACGGCGCGCTGATCGACGTGCGCTACCTGCTCTCTAGCAAGTCGTCGGTAGCCCTGGTTCCGTTCACCCAGACGGAGAACATCGGTCCCAACGGTCCTCCCGACCTGGAGCCAAGTCTAGTCGTGGAGTCGAGCTTCGTGGTGAACGGGCGGGACCCGTACATCTCACCACTCAGCGCTGGAGAGGTGATCCCTGCGGATCTATTGAAGGCAGAACCGGGCATCCAAGAAGATCTCAAGTTCGGCTTGAGTGACGCGGCGCTCGCGGCCCTCGGCCAGCTGCCGGGGAGCGCCACCGTGCACTACACTCTGCGCACCGCCGCCGACGAAAACACCACGCTGCCCCTCACGGTCAACGATCCCGAGAGCACCGGCGCAGGGACACGGGTGGCTGAAGTCGGCGTGACCAAGGTCGTCCCAGGTACCGCGCGCACCGTGGTGCATGAGCTCTTCATCGAGGGCGCAACGCTCGCGGCCGTGTCCGCTGGTGGCGCTTGGGAGAACGAAACGGACTTCGTGGTGACTGGCTGCTTCGATGGCCAGTTCCCGCAACAGGGCAACGCAGGCGATGCCGGGCTCGCAGACTGTAAGGACATCCCGGTTCAGCTCGTGCGAGAGACCTCCCCCTCATCGGCGGCGAGCGCCATCACCTTCTCCAAGAGCTTCGAGCAGAAGCTCGGTAGCAGCCGCATCGGCGTCGAGGCGTCGATGTCCACCGACAGCAAGCTCGATCGCACCGGCGCAGCGAGCAACAACGAAGGCAGCGTCGTTCTCAAGGGTAACCTCGGAAAGAGCTTCGAGCTGGTCATCGCTCACGCTGAGGCCAACGCGAAGCTCGACGTCGACCCCACGAAGAACTTCTACGATGTCAACGTAGACGCCTTCGGAAAGAGTCTCTACAGCGACTCCCATTCGTCAGAGCCGAAGATCGTGCTGACCGACGACTTCAGCGCGGCCAAGTCGACGCAGATCGGCGGCCTGGGCTTCGGCTTCGGGCCAGTGAAGGTGGGCTTCCAGATCAGCGCCGGTGGTGAGATCGGGCTCGACCTCGAAGACACGCTGGAGGGGGTCACCGGAGAGCAGAGCTGCGGCGAGCTGCTGCAGACCCAGGACTCGGTTCCGGTCTGTGGAAGCATGTCGCGCACGGCGACACCCCACTTCGCGCTGACCGGAAAGCTGTTTGGCGGGATCAACCTGCGCATCGTCAAAGCTGGCGTCGAAGCCGACTTGCGCTTCGTCAAGACGAGCTTCCCGCTGACCGCAGGGCTTGGCTTTGGCCTCACGGACGGAGGTCAGTTCCTGGTGCGAGGCGACGCGAACTGGGACATGGAGATCCAGCTGATTGAAGGCGACGTCGCGATTGTTGGTTCCGTCGGGATTCGACGCTGGCGCAAGCACCTGAAGGTCAACCTCTTCAGCTTCAGCTCGCCGACTCGCACCCTGAACCTGATGAGCCAATCCATGGCCAACTTCGAGACCCTGGACTGACCCAAGACACCAAGCAGCGGAGGCACCGATGAAGATCAGCAAGACCAGTCTGGTATCAAGTGTGGCCGTGTTGCCACTGATCGCGCTCGCGTACGGCGTGTTCGGTGGGAGCGGCGCCGCCGCGACGGCGGCTCCCCGGAGCGGCCCGTCAAACGGCGACGAAGCCCAGCTCGGGTGTCACTTCGAGCCAGGCCAGCACGGCGCATTCCGCCTTGAGTCATCGGTGCATGACACCCGAGAGCCCAGCAAGCAGGACGCCCTCAAGGGCGTCCTCAGCTGGGAGATGACGCAGTCCGTCTCCGCGAGCACGTGGCGACTCCGCGCGGCACTGAGCCATGTGGAGCACGGCCAGTCGCTCACGTTGCCAGAAGAACGCGTCTCGGGTTCCCTCGAGGCGCCGTTCTTCGTCGACGTCGACGCCTCCTGTCGCTTCGTCGGATTCGGCTTCGACAAGAGCTGGAGCCCTCGCAAGCGCCAGCTGGTTCAGACGGCGATCAGCACCTGGGAGCACGTGCTCCCGGGCGACCCCGGTGCGAAGCACTGGCGCGTGGAGCAGACCGATGGCGTGGGCTCCTACGAAGCGACCTATCAGCGCCTTCCCGGTCGCGGTGTAGGCGTTCGGCGCGACAAGGCCGCATACAAGGAGAAAGACGCAGCACGCACGCTGGGACTGACGCTGCAGCTGCTCGGCTCGAGCTCCACGGCACGCTTCGAATCCGGTTGGATCCTGCGCGCCGGAGGGCGCGAGCGCCTGCGCATCGAGACGTCCGGGACGCTTCAAGCCGATCTCGTGCAGGACTTCTCCGTCGTGCGAGACGACGAACGGTTCGCTCCCGTGCCGCCGCTCAGCGTTGCCGATGCGGACTTCAGTGACGCGTTCGCGCTGGCAGTCGACCACACTCAGGAAGTCGACCCGAGCCTCTTGAAGGTGCCCTTCGACAAGGCCCTCTCTGACTTCATCGCGAGGTTCAAGCAGCCGGATGTGAGCTTCGCTGCCGCGCGGCAATTGGCCGCATGGCTACGCGCGAACCCGACCAAAGCAAAGCTCTTGCTCGCCGCGTTGCGTGCACGGCGCATCCCAGAAAAGGCACGCCCGGCGCTGTTTCTCGCCCTGGAGCTCTCCGGGCACGACGAGAGCCGCGCCGTGCTCTCCAGCGTGCTCGACGACAGCGCGTTCAGTCCCCTCGATCGCGCCCGGGCCGCGTCGGCTCTGTCAGACATCGGCGAGCCAACGCAAGCCTCGGCGGAGCAGCTCCGCGCCCGCAGCTCCGACGATGGCATGGTGGGCAACGTGAGCCTACTCGGGCTGGGCAACCTGGGGAGCCGCGCGCAGGACTCGGAGCTGCGGGACTACGTCCGTGGCGAGCTGTCCGCAGAGCTCGACGCGGCAGCTCAGGGGCACAAGAGCGTCGTGCTGGACGCCATCGGTAACAGCGGCGACTCGAGCTTCGCGGGTCGCGTGAGCGAAGAGTTCAGCTCCGACGATCCGGTAACCCGCCGCCACGCCGCGAAGGCGCTCGGCCGCATGGATCCAGCTGTCTCCGCTCCGAGCCTGTTGGCCCAACTGGACGAAGAGCAAGATCCCGACACTCGGGCAGCCATCGTCAACGCACTGAAGAGCGCCAAGCCAACGCCCGAGTCCATCGCCAAGCTCAGCGCTCAACTCGAAGCGAGCCGATCCGTCAAGGAGCGACGCGCGCTGATCGCGTGGCTCGGCGCTGCTGCGAGGACACGGCCCGCCGCTCGCGAGGCCCTCGCCGCTCATTTTCGCGTGGAAACTGACGCGCGTCTCAAGCAGCTAATCGGCACCTACCTGCCGGCGTCGGCGCTGCGATGAGAGCTGCGCTGTCGCTGCTCCTCCTCGTGCTGCTCAGCGCTTGCTCCGCGCAGGCGCCGATGGAGAGCGCGCAGACAGACTGGCAACCCCTGGCGCAGGTCAGCTTCGAGTCCGACGGTCAAACACCCTGGATCAGCATCCCGCCTTCTGGAAGCGGCGTGGCGTTGCGAGTCACAGCTGAAGCCGGCGTCTGCTTCGAGCTCAGCGGAGCCGCTACGCCGGATGGCGAGCCCCTCACCCGGCGCTTCGCAGGCCCCGAGTGCCCAGACTGCCCGCTCCGCACCTCGGTAGCCGCCGAAGCAGGAGTGTTCGTACTCTCCTCCGCGACGCAGGTTCGCTTCGGTGTCACGGACTGCGAGACGCTGAACCCGCGTGAGCTTGCGGCGGGCGAGCTTGAAGTCGAGGTGCAACAGGTCGCTGCCGCTGAGCGCAGCGTGCTGCCGCTGCGGCTATTCGTGGCTAGAGACTCGACGCTGCTGAGCGACGAGAACGAACGCCAGCGTCTACTCGCCGCGGTGGACGCCGAGCTCGGACGGGCAGGAGTCACCGCGCGCTTGGTTGACGTCGAGCCGCTACCCGCACCAGCGGGGACGCTGCGGTTTCATGCCGGGGACGCCTCGGAGCTCGCTGATCTGCTGGCGGAACGCCCAAGCGACACGCGCGAGGTGCGCGTCGTGATCGCGGGTTGCCTCGAGTACGCCGATCCACTGTTCGGTCCCCCCGTCTCGGTGGACGGCTACACCCCGCGAGTGCTCGGCGGCGCAGGCGCCGCGGACGGAGTCTTCTTGCCTGAGCTGGACTGCACGAGCTCCTTTCCGCTTTCCATCACGCCCGGAGCACGCGGGCGCATCCTGGCTCATGAGCTAGGCCACTACCTGGGCCTGTTCCACACGGATCCAGATCGAGACGGTGACGCGAATCTGATGAACCCCAACCCGTCGCTCTCCGTCGCGCATGGCCTCACGAACGCTCAGGTCGAGGCGCTGCGACGCCACCCGGTCTTGCAGTAGCGCGCCGCCACTACAGCGCGGTTTGGTGCTCCCTCACCCCCGAACCCGCGAAAGATCTCAGGGGTGGACATACACCACGGTACCACGGTCCATGTTGAGCACGCCGTGCCAGCCCTTGGGCACCGGCGGGTCCGTCCACTCGAATAGCCACGCGGAATCGATCGGGGAGAGGTTGACGCAGCCATGGCTGCGCACCTTGCCGAAATCGTCGTGCCAGTAGGTGCCGTGGAGGGCGTAGCCCTTGTGAAAGTACTGGACGAAGGGCACGTCGCGCAGGTTGAAGCTGTCGCTCTTGTCCTCGTCACCGTCCATCGTCGTCGTGACGTGCTTCGCGTGGACCATGAAGGTTCCCTGAACGGTCGCGAACACCTTCTCCGGATCGCCCAGGCCGCCGCGCCCGGTGCTGACGAGCGTCGCGTACACGGGGTGGCGCCCTTCGTAGGCCACGAGCGTCTGGTACTTGATGCTGATGTCGATCCACTTGCGACCGCCCTTGGCAAAGCTCGGAAATTCGGTTCTGCGCGGAATCAGGCGCGCACCGTCACTTGGCATCCAGCCGCCATCACTCGTCTCGTAGAACGCCAGGCCGCCCGCGCCTTCTTGCTTTCCGGTAAGCTTGATTGCGTCTCGGAAGCTGAAGTTGCCGTCGGAGACCATCGGCCCCGACTCGGGCTTCTTGTAGCGCTGCACGTAGTGACGCTCGATGAACGCCGCCGGCAGGTCGTCTTGCGGGCCGAGTTCGACACCGTGAAACGCGCTGGGCTTCACCAGCTTCAGTCGATCCAGTGCGACGATGTCGAGCTCCGTGGTCAGGCCAAACGCGCGCCCTTCGTGTTCGAAGGTGCGGGCGATCGCGAAGCCGCTGTCGGGCGTCGCTTTGCCAGCGTGCACCGAGTAGTGAAGCGGGCTCTTCACGCCGTAGGGTTTGGTGAGTTCCATGCCATTGAGCCACGAAGGAGGCGCGGAGAGCGGCCCGGTCAGCGCCGCGTTGCCATTGATCTGCGCCATTTGGGTCCACGCCGCCGCGCGCCCCTTCACGCCGTCGCCTTCCACATTCTCCATCTGCGCCAGGGTCGGGAGCTTGAAGTAGAGCAGCGGCGGAATTTCACCGCTCATCGCGTAGAGGTACGGGAAGCCTTGTCCGCGAACCGGCCGCGTCTCACTCGCAACGACGACGGGGTCCTTCTCGACATCCAAGGTTGCGCCCTTGCCGACACAAACAAATCCGCGTGGATTGATACGGTACCAGCCACCATCACAGCCCTCGTTGGGGCCAATGCCGGGCTCGCGCGCGTCCACCACGGCGCCGGCGCGCAGGTAGCCGAAGCGGGTACGCTTGGGACCAGTGTCCGTGTAGACCCAGGTGCGCCACGCAATGCTGGCGATGCGCTTTCCGGTAGGCTCGAACGGAAGGTTGTCCTCAATGGTGCCGCGCACCTGATCGGAAACCGGGCCGTGCGTCGTGCCGTCGGAGTCAACGCTCGCGCTCGCCGCTGTCTCGACCAACACGGGGCGGGCGCTGGGGGTTGGCTCCGCGCCGGGTGGCTCGGCTTGGGAGCAAGCGCTTGCGAAAGACAAGGCGCACGCAGCCAGCCCAAACAGTGCGGGTGCTCGACGGAGTGTGGTTGATTCCCAGGCTGGCGCGTAGCGACGCATCGGCGGCACCCGCGTAGCACAAAACGGCCGCATCGGGGCAATCCAGCAGGAGTCAAGTTGCAGCGCACGACAGGGCTTGCATCGACTGAGCCTCGGGGCATGCTGCGCCGCGGGCACGCGCCTCGCGCGAGTCCAATCGACGGCTTGGAAAGGATGCTTGGATGTTGCGAGTCCCGCGGGGAGTTTGGGGAGTGGTGAAAGAAGCGGCGCGCCACATTCTGCGCCGCCCGGTGGTGGGCATCGCTGCCGCCGCCCGCACCTCAGACGGCCGTTGGGTGCTCATTCGGCGCACGGACACCGGGGAGTGGGCACTGCCCGGCGGCACGCTCGAGTGGGGTGAAGAACTGCGAGTGGCGATCGGCCGGGAGCTTGAAGAAGAAGCGGGCGTCCACGTTCAGGAGCTCGGAGGGCTGGCAGGGGTGTACTCGCGCCCCGATCGGGATCTGCGCTTTCACGCCGTGACCATCGTCGTTCACGCGCGGGTCAGTGAGCCACAGCGGCCGCCGGTGAACCCAGCGGAGATCGCCGAAGTCAGACTATTCCGAACCTCTGAGCTTCCTTCTCACCTGGCCCACGGAATGACAGATATGCTCGTCGACGCACGAGGCGCGGAGGTCGTATGGGAATGAGCGTGCAGAGGTTGAGGCGGTTTGGACAGCGAGCGCTGTGGTGCCTGGGTTGGCTGGTCTTCTGCTGTTTGCTGCCAGGCTGCGCGTTCTTCAATCGCCTCGAGGTGGAGAGCGTTGCGACTGGCCAGGCGCCACCAAGCCAAGTCGCCGCCTACTTCACCGTCGATCAGGGTGGAGAAGCCGTCCAGGGCTTGAGCGAGAAGAACTTCCGCGTCTTCGAAGACGACGAGGACGTCACGTCGAGCTCGAGCCTCTCGCTGATCGATCGCTCGAAGGTCGCCTACCACCACACCGTGGTGTTGGTGGACGTAGGCAGCTCCGCCGAGAACGTCCAGATGAGTGGCCCGCTGAGTGAGCTGGTCAGTCGCCTGCGACAAACTCGCGACGTCAGCCTGTTTGGCTTCGACGGCGGTGAGGACCTCATCCCGCTGGGTCAGTTCCGCACGGCAAGTACGTCAGAGGTCAAGCTGGACAAGATGGACCGGCTCGAAACTCGGGATCCTTCGCGCAACCTCAACGGCGCGCTCGTCAAGGGATTGGAGCAGCTCGAGTCCAAGCTGATGCAGGTCCAGCGCCCGGTGCGCCGCGGCAGCTTGCTGGTGATCACGCGGGGCCCCGATTTGGCGCGCCGAGTCACCGAAGATCGCCTCGCGGAAACACTCGACGGCTCGCAGCACGACACCTTCGCGGTCGTCCTGGGCAAGCAAGAGAACCTGCGTGCCGACGACCTGGGGCGCACGGACGCCGTGGAAACGGAGACCACGAGCGAGCTCCCCACCGCCCTCAGCCGGGTGGCGCGCCTGATGGAGTCCCGGGTCCAGGCGGAATATGTCGTCAGCTACTGCTCCCCTGCTCGCGCCGGCAAGCGGTTCGTACGCATCGAGACCACGACGCTGAAGGACGAGACGGAGTTCAAAGGCAGCGTGGAGTTCGAGATCGACGCGACCGGGTTTGCTGCTGGCTGCGACTCGAAGCGCACTCCGAGCTTCCTGAGCGTCACAGCGACCACCAGCACCACACCGGCGCCAAGCGAGCCGGCGGCTCCAGAGGACGACAAAGAGCCCGCCAACACTCCGCCACCGCAAGAGCTGCCACCGAAGGAGCCTCCAGCGGGCAGCGGCGAGCCCGACGGCATCGTGCCCCCGCCGGACTCCCCAACTTACGAAAAGTAGACCGTGACCACGCCGTCTACGCCCGCTCTCGAGTGGGTCGAGGTCAGTCAGTTCGAAGCCATCACCGCGCGCGGCACGCGTGAGGTGACGTGGTTCTGGCGCGCCGCCAAGGGGGACGGTTGGATCAATGTCGCAGAGCTGCCCGGAGCCGAGCGCGAACGCCTCGACCCAGGGCGCGGCGTGGTTTGGGAGACACGGATCCGCGCGCAAATGGCCTACGGGACCTGGTTGATGCGCGTCGAGTCACGCCCCGGTCGCCCGGAGCGACTCGATGCGCTGGACTACCTGAAGCGGGAACGACGCCAGGTCGCTCGTCAGGTGCTACGGCAACATTTCCGCGTGGGTCGACGAGGCGAGCTGGTACGCATGCCGGACGCCTAGCTCCGAACCGCTGAGGCTAAAGCAAACGCCCGTTTCGTAGTTGACCCGAGCGCGCCCGGTCTGGTTTCCTGCTGCGGGAAAGGCTCGGGAATGCGCAAATCGAGGGGAAGTCTGCTAGCGGTGGCGAGCCTGTTTGGGGCGCTGCTTGGTTTGGAGGGGGTGAGTCGCGCCTCCACGGCGATTGAGTACCCCGACAACGGCGTCGCTCAGTTCAGTCGCGGCGGCGCGTGGCTCGCGACGGCGACGGACCCACTCGCAGCGTTCTACAACCCGGCGGCGCTCGCCACTCAGCCCACTTCCCTGGGGATCGGCTTCAACCTGCCGATGCAGAAGATCTGCTACCAGCGCCAGGACCCCGGAGGCGCCGACTCCTACGCAGACCCCCAGCTCGAGGACACCAACGCGGACCCCTATGCTGAAGTTTGCAACGAGCACAGCAACTTCCCGCGCTTCATCCCGAACCTGGCGTTCAACTGGCGCGTGAGTGAGAGCCTCGCGATTGGGCTCGCGGTGAATCCACCCGCGTCCTACGGCACCCTGGAGTGGCCGTTGTTTGGCAAGACGACCAGTCGCATTCCCGTCACGGCACAGCGCGACGTGCCGTCCTCCCAGCGCTACCTGTCGACCAAGGTGGAAGGCACGATCCTGATGCCAACCTTGAGCTTCGGCTACGCGCTCACGGACAGCCTGCGCATCGGCGCTGGCTTCATCAGCGGCATCGCGATCCTCGATCTGAACGCCGTGTCGATGAGCACCGTGGCGGAGTCGCGCCCCTACGACGAGTTCAACAACGACAACCTGAGCGAGCTGCACGTCAAAGACCTCTTCATCCCTGGCTTCGTCGTCTCAACCCACTACTCGGCGACGGACAACCTCGAGCTCGCGGGTTGGTTCAAGTGGCTCGATCGCATCAAGGCCAAGGGCGACGCGGACATCACGGCGGTGCTCAATCGCAACGGCGCACCGGCGCGAATCTGCAGTCAGGAAGAGGTGGATGCCGCGCTCGAAGCCGCAAAGCTCGCTGGGCAGCAGAGCCCCGACCTGGACTGCTCCGTCACGACCCATAGCCAAGACGTCGTCAGCAAAGACAGCGTTCACGTAAACATCACGGTGCCGATGGAGGCGCGCCTCGGCTTGCGCTACCACCAGCCCGCACCACCCCCGACGCCGCTCGAGCTGGAGCATTTCCGCAAGGATGACGTGAGCGTCCGCGACCCGCTGCGCGACGACGTGTATGACCTCGAGCTCGACCTGACGTGGGCGAACAACTCCGCCGCGGATACTATCGAGGTGCGCTTCACGGAGCAGTTCCAACCGGTCGGAGTTCCGGGGCTCACTCCCGCAAACGCGGACCGCCCCACCGGCTGGAAAGACACCTTCGGCGCGCGGCTCGGGGGCCAGTACAACGTGTTGCGCGACCGGCTTGGCCTGCGTGCGGGCACCTGGGTGGAGACGTCAGCCGTTGATGCGGAGTACCTCAACGTCACCGGCGTCCCCGCGCTGCGCGGCGGCTTTGGTGGTGGCTTCGTGGCCCGTTTCGGACACATCGACATCGAGGCGGGCTACCAGCACATCTGGAACGCCGGCTTGGACAACGGCGGAGACGGAAAGCTCACCGCCATCGCCGGTTCCGGCAACGACCCCGCGAATCGCAGTTTCCACGCGGTTAATGGTGGCAGCATCACGCAGCACGCCAACGTGTTCAGCATCGGCGGCGTCGCGCGGTTCTAGGAGGCGGCGAAAGCTCCGGCGCGGTTCAGCCGCGTCGCTTTCGCAGCACCACGAAGATCAGTGCAGGCGCCCCAAGCGCCGCCGTGACGACCCCCACCGGTAGCTCTCCTCGTGGCCAAATCGAGCGAGCAAGCAGGTCGCACCACACGAGCAGCGTCGCGCCGTACAGCCATGAGAGCGGTAGCAGCCGCCGATACGACACCGCGCCCAGGCCGCGGACCAGGTGAGGCACCAGCAACCCAACGAACGCGATCGGTCCACACCACGCGACGCAGGCGGCGACACCCAGGGCGCCGGCGCCAAGCGCCAGAGCGCGCACCCGGGCGATGGACACCCCCTGGGTCGCGGCCACCTCTTCGCCAGCGACCAAAGACTGCAGCGGTCGCGCCAAGAGCAGCATCACGGCGGAAGACGCCACGCAGAACGGCAGCAACCAGAGCACCGCTTGGTAACCGACCTGAGGCAAACTGCCCAGAGACCACTGAGCGGCGGCAAACAGCGCGCGGCTGTCCGCCGTGTACTGAAGTCCGGTTGACAGCGCGCTCGCCGCCAGCGTCACCGCGATTCCAGCCAGCAGTACGTCACCCATCGACGATCGCTGCCGCGCGGCAATCAGCAGGACCAAGGCACTCAAACCGACCCCGCCGACGAACGCCGCCAGCGCGACCCCTGGGAGCCCCAATGCGCTGCCTCCGCCGAGCACCAGCACCGCGAGCGCGCCCAAGGTCGCGCCCGCGAGCGTGCCAACCGTACTGGGTGTAGCCAGGCCATTGCGGAACAGCGCCTGGTAAACGGCACCGCTCAGCCCCAAGGTACCGCCGACCAGCGCCCCAACCAGGAGCCGCGGCACCCGCAGCTGCCACAAGATGAAGCCGCCGCTCGGAACGTTCAGGCTGGGTCCGATCAATGGCACGACGCACAAGAGCGCGAGGCACACCGCCGCGTGCAGCACCAAGGACAGTGAGCCCGAGGGACGGCGGCTCACCCCGCTCCCCCCAAACCTGTTGCCCGCACATAAAAATGCCGCACGGAATCATCCGCGAACTCGGCGTACTCGGCGCCGTAGAGTTCGCTGAGGCCATCTGCCAAGTCTGGGTCGGCGAAGTGCGTTTGAAGCACGACGCGGCCTTGACGAAGGCCAAGGACTCGAAGACGTCGGGCCTCTCCAACGTGAGACAGCAGATTGATGTCGTGGGTCACGCAGAGCACGCCCGCACCAGCGCGCCACAGCTCCCCAAGCAGTCGATAGGTCGCGATCTGGTGCCGTGGGTCGAGGTGATTTGCGGGCTCGTCGAAGAACAACAGCGGCGCCTCCTGAGCCACGACGCACGCCAGGAGCACGCGCTGGAGCTCCCCCCCGGACAGCTCGTCGATGCCGCGAGACGTGAACGCTTCCGCCCCCACCCGCGTGAGCGCCCGAGTCGCCGCGTGCTCCGCAACCGCGAACGGTTCGTTCAGGCGGTAGCGCGCCGCCGCCACCAGCTCGACGACGGGGAGCGCCTCACTCGGCTCCCAGCGCTGCGGGAGCCACGCCAGGCTTGCAGCGCGACGCTTGGCGGACAGGCTAGACAGCGCTACACCATCCAGCAATGCCTTTCCGGTTCCGGGAGGATGTAGACCGAGAGCTAGCTTGATCAAGCTGGTCTTGCCCGAGCCATTGGGACCAATTAGCGCGACGAAATCTCCTGGCTCGAGGCTCAGCTCCACGTCCGAGAGCACCGGGTTGCCGTTCAGGCTGAGGCCCACTCCCTGCAGCGAAAGCTGAGTCACTGCGCTCCGGATGGTTGAGGCGCGCCAAGAGAGCCTGCGCTCGTGAGTGGCAGAGCCGAGGGAGCAACGCTTGCACCACGGCGCTCGAGTAGCTCGATCTCGCGCTGGAGCTTTGCTTTGAGTTCAAGGATGCTGGGGCCGTTCCCGAACGCTTCCGGCGCCTCCAACACGGCCACGCGGTGGTTCTTCACCGCCTGCAGCGGCTCTAACTTATTCCACGCGGCAATAATTGGAGCTCCCTCCGTACGCTTGGCCTGCACCAAGACGATGATCTGCTCCGGATCGAGCGCTAGCACCTGGGTCAGGGTGAGCCGAGGCAAGCCTTCCACGTCGCGATCGACGACGTTGCGCCCCCCGGCGGACGCGAGCGCCGCACCGTGGAGGCTATTTCTGCGAATGAACCACACTTCGTCGAGGCTCGGCTTGGATCCGTAGCCCAGGACGAGCAACACCTTCGGCGCGTCGCTTGGTGGCTGCTTGCCCAGTTCATTGTTCAAGCGCTGAGCCATGGCGTTCGCTGCATCGGCGTGGCCCGTCTTCTCCCCTAGCTTGCGAATGCTGCTCGTGATCTCCGGCAGCGTCAGCCAGGGCAGCTCCAGAGTCGGCGCCAGGTGCTTCAGCTGGTCACTCTTTGCACTCTTATTCGTTTCCGTAAGGATTAACGTCGGTTGGAGCCGCGCGATCGCCTCGTAGTTGGGCGTCAGAGCTGTACCGACTTTCGGCAAGCGGGTGGCTTCGGCAGGCCGCTCACAGTACTGGCTCACCGCCACCACCTGCTTGCCTGCCCCAATGGCGAACAACGACTCGGTGATGGCCGGGGCGAGGGACACGAAGCGCGGCTCTTCCGTCGGCTGGGGCTGAACCCGGTGCTCGCAAGCAGTGACGACTAGCAGCAAGCTGGCGCACAACCAGAGCCTCACCACGTCTCTCACCTGGGACTCCGGCAAAAAACCGATGAAAGACCCACTGAAGCGTCGCCGAGCAGCATCGGCCGGCGAGCGAAGCACACGAGACCTGGCCTCGCAATGGTCAGTCTATGAAGTGACCCCTCTGAGCGGGCAGATCCGACGCCGTTCGGCGCGTCCCTGTTCAGCGGGCTCCCTTGGTCACGCGAACGACTGAGCGTAACCCCACCGACCTATGGCGCGTCGGGCGGTGGTGGGAGCACCGGGAGACAGCTATTTTCGGTGGCGTAGATGGAGTACGTCTGCGTCGCCGGGTAACCGTAGCCGAACAGGATACACATTTCGTTGTCGCCGATGCCTTCGACGATCTCCTTGTCGAAGGTGTTGTTCCAAGTGCAGCCGAAGGTGACCCCATCGCCCTGCCCGATGTCGACGGCCGGCGTGTACTGGTAGATATCGCTGGCCTCGTCGAAGCCTTGATCATCGAGCCAGTACTCGCCGTCTCGCGCCCCGCCCACGAAGCTCGCGAAGAAGCGCGTGCCCAGCGCGTGCATGTGCGGCATCGCGTCGATCACCTTCATTTGCTGCGTCAGCCAACACTCGGAACTCACGGTGTGCTCAGTTCGCGGTGGGATATGGAAACCGCCGAAAGCCCAGGCGAATGGCGCTAGCTCTTCCGTCAGCTGGCTGCACTCGATTGCGTACCACTCGTAGCTGGGCGCGACCTTCACCACCTTCGGGCTGACGTTCAGGTAGTGCATACGGGCGACGATTTCGTACCCCTGCTTGACTCGATATGCCATTCCCTGAGGAAACGCATGCCATTCTTCGCCCACCAGCTGGGTGGAGGAACCGAAGAGCACGGCGCCGCCGCTCAAGACGTCCGTCGCCTCGCCGCCAGCGATCCCGCCTTCATCGGGGCCGCACTCACGAATGCCCGTCCCCGTTGCCTTTCGGGTGGTGACGTTCCCGTGATGCATGCCCTCGCTCGTGATCACTCGGGCGGCGTTGATGAAGACGTGATCCGCCGGCAAATCGAGGGGAAAGATGTAGCAGGGCGATACCTCGTCACCGGGCTCCAAGGTCACCTCGGGCAACTCGATGGAGAATGCCAAGCTCGCACCTGGTGGCGGCAGTTCTCGGCCCGCGCTCCCACCGCTTCCCGCGGCGCCACCTGCGCCACCGGAGTTCGCCGGGTCGGACGCAGGCGTCGGGTGTTCACCACAACCAGCGCACGCCAAGGCCATCACGCAGGCAACGCTTCCCAAAGCGATCCAATCCACGAACCCAAGTCTACGCAGTCAGCGTTTGCCGGTCAACGAGCCGAGAACCCGGGGACAACGTGCAGCAGACAAGAGCTGGCGCCGCAGAGCGAGCGCAAACAAAGGCGAGAGCACAAAAAACGAAAGGCAACCAGGTCACCCTGGTTGCCTCCGGGAAGCATCGCTTGCCGATGGTGAGCACTTAAGCCCCCGCGCCGCGCTCGGCGGCTCATCAGCCCCACGCACACGCTTGCGGCGTGACGTGACATCTTCGACTCAATACAGGTTCTCTCGTCAGGCCCGCGCAGTTCGCGCCGGCAGGGCCTGAGTTGGGTGAGCAAGGAATTATCTTACTCAGCTTTGGCGGAGGCTTGTGTGATGCGCCCAGCGAGGCTGGTAGCTAAACTTCCGAACCGGCTTTCGCCGCGCTTTCCTCGCCCTACTCCAGCCCGCTGGAGCACGAGACTCCGTTGGGTAGAAGCAGTCCACCTCGAAGGTGGAGGCGAAGCTAACGGTCGGCTGATCCCTAGCGAGAAAAACCGACGAACCTCGGACGCTGGCGTTCCGCGCAGCCGTGCGCCCGCTGATCAATCCAGAGTGCGAACACTCTCGACCGACCGAAGCGAAACCACGTAACCGCGAGCGACTGACCCTTCGCGTTCTGTCCTGAAACACGCCGTGGACGGTTCGCTTCGTTGAGCGAACGATCCGACGCGTCATCTCGCTTGTTAGGCGAGCGAACCAATTGGCGAATCGCAACACCCGACATCGCTGCCGTGCGTAAACGAACTCGTCATGGTTCGTGGCGAGAACTGGGAGAGCCGTGATCACGAAACCCCTTCCGCTGATGTACTCTGTCGCGCCTCGGACACCCGTCCATCCTGCCTCTAGACAGGGCGAACCGGCTGGCCTGCTGGGTGCGAGCCGACGCTGACATTGCTGCCAGCATCTCGGCACAGACTCAAAGAGTCCATGCAACCTCGTCACTGTTCGTTGGCTTTCGCCCCCGCCCAAGAACGCCTTTCAGCCGCTAGTTTCCGCAAGGAACCTAACAACATCAAACCGTCCCACCAACGAGGCTTCACCCGAGGAGCCAGGAGCAAGGCACCCCTACTCTGGTTTAGAGAGTCGAGCACCAATGCCCCAGTACATCTAGTACCGTATCGAAATCCTAGGAACTCCCATTCCAAGGCCGACGCCGAAGCGCACTGTTCTGTGAACCTCAGCTTCGCACACCCGTTTGCCATTCTCTCAGCTTGCGATTCCGTACGTTCAACGGGAAGCGCGAACCTCGCTCATGACTAGACGTGCCGTCGATTACCTCCTGGCAAAAGCCAGGGAGAAAACCACACCGACACACCAAAGATGTGTTCGACCGATACCTGCAACCTGCATTTCAAAGACGAGCACCCAAGTTCGCATCCAAGCCGCCGAAGACCTCACAACGACGAATCGCTGGGGCCTCTCGGCTGAAGCTCCGTTCACGCGGAACTCCTGCTTCCACACTCAGTGCCTCACCCCGCGATCGCCCTGTTCAGGCGTTCGTCACCGCGCGGTACCGAGTGCTTGCTGACGCCGACTGTCACCGTGGGTTGTGCTGACTCGCGCTTTTCCCGCTGGCCGACACCACTGAGCGACCAAGGTCGTCCAGCTGAACCACGGTCAAGGACCGATGCGCTCTGCGGGAACGTGATCCCACAGACATCGACCCTCGACGTCTGGCAGTGAAGAGCTCCGACGAGGCCTTTTGAGCCCGTCGACAGGTTCGTCAATCACCTCCACCGAAGCGGCGATGATCGATGAGCTGACCCCGGCAACACCCAGAGCGCCGTTTCCGACGCTCCACCCCGACCCTGCTTCCCCGTCAGGAGAAGGCAGAAGCGAGAAAGGGCACGCTCATCACTGCGTTTGCGACTTTTCAAAATCGAACTCGGGCACGACCTGGGACGTTCGACCACCGCATAGGAAGCACTCTCGCGCTTCCCTTGGGCTCGAGCCTCAACGCTTGGTTGAGCCCCGGCACTGCGGCCTTCTTGGGCTACTTCGCTTCCCGAAGGAAAACCCCGTTGAGCGACTCCAGTAGAGTCCCTCACCCTCAAAGGTCGGTGGAACCGAGCCAGCATTTTCCCTGCGAGAAAATGCGCCAGCTCCGACTCCACTCGGAGATCCGTCTGTCACCAGTCCCCCGGGTTCAACGCTAGAAGACGCCAAACCTAAACGACTGGCCAAGGCCTCGCTTTGACCGACCCCTCGCGAAAGGAATCGACGCTCACACCGGAGTGCGAGCAGACAAATGACACGAAGCCGGGACCCCTTCGATCACGAAGGAACCGGTTCTCACCAGCCCGAGCCATGTCTGACGCGGCAGCCATGACTTCGACGCCTGTTCTACCAACGCTCGAGTGTGGCGTTTGAACGCGCCAAGCACTTCCCGTCGGCTCAGGCCCATCCGTGGATGGCCCTGCAGCGCCCCTCGTAACCTCTACGATCGATCCGTCCGCGGTGTTGATGTGCCGCGAACTTCCAGAAACGTTTATGCCGGAACGGTGCAATCAAATCAACAAGAAAACACGAAGCAAAGACACTTTCTTCGTCATCAGGGTTGTCCACAGCTTATGGGCACCTTGTGCATTCGCTGTCCCCAACTAACCCACATGAGCGCAGCGCTTCACACCTGCTTGAGGTGGAGTGTGCGGATGCTCGCTCCGCGCTTAGCCGCCTCGAGCTTGGCTCAGGCGAGCGGCGTTGTCCAAGAATTCCCTCGTAAATCAGCCTCTTCTCGACGGCGCGCGGCAGGGGACGCTGACTCTTCCCAGCGATCGGTGCGTGCACACAGCGCACACGCCCCGCGATTCCCATCGGTGAATTCTGCTGCTCGAGACGGCCGCAAGGCATGAATAGCGTTTGATTGATTCAATTGATTTATCTGTTTAAGTGTTGAAAACAAGCATGATTGAGTGCCCGACGGGAAGGAGGATTGTTTGGCGGGAACCGAGGCTGCGCAGAAGCAGCTAAAGGATTGTCTCGGACGCCCGTTCCCTAGCGTCATGAGCGTTCCCCTAGCCGCGATGCGGTGTCCCACTCCGGATTCTCCAGCCCCCGAGCGCGGCTCGGAAGCCAGCGGCGTCTGGTCTGCAGCAACCAAGGGACGCATCTTGGTGGTGGACGACGAGCCGGCGCTAGTACGCGCTTTTCGCCGCAGCCTCGCGCTACGGGGCTTCCACGTGGATACGGCACCCGGCGGCGAGAATGCTATCGAACAGCTCAACCAGCACGAGTACGACGCTATCCTGAGCGACATCGCCATGCCCGGCATGGACGGTATCCAGCTGCTGCGAGAGGTGCGAGAGCACGACCTGGACGTTCCCGTCATCCTGGTCACGGGTGAACCTGCTGTCAGCACGGCAGTCAAGGCCCTCGAGTACGGCGCGTTTCACTACCTGACCAAGCCGGTCACCAACGACAATCTAGAAGAGGTGCTCGACAAGGCCGTGCGCCTTCACCGCATGGCTCGCATGCGGCGCGAGGCCGCGGAGCTGCTGGGCGGCAGCGTCGGGGCTGGAGACCGCGCAGGTCTCGAAGCGAGCTTCTCAGGCGCTCTGGCTACGTTGTGGATGGCTTACCAGCCGATCGTGCGCACGAACGGTACACCGTACGGATACGAGGCGCTGCTCCGCTCGAAGGAACCGAGCCTGCCCCACCCGGGAGCGGTGATCGAAGCGGCGCTCAAGTTGGGGCGCGTAGACGAGCTCAGCCGGACGATCCGTGCCCGCGCCGTTTCCGCGATGACACCAGACTCTGGGTTGCTCTTCGTCAACCTCCATACGACGGACCTGTTGGACTACGAACTCTATGAGCCCGACGCGCCGCTCTCGCGCATGGCAGATCGCGTGGTGCTCGAGATCACCGAGCGTTCGAGCCTGGATGAAGTGAAAGACGTCAAGCGCCGCGTCGCGGTACTGCGAGAGATGGGCTTCCGCATCGCGGTGGATGATCTCGGAGCGGGCTACGCTGGACTCACCAGCTTCGCGTTGCTCGAGCCAGACATCGTGAAACTCGACATGACCTTGATTCGAGACGTTCACCAGGCCCCCACCAAGCAAAAGCTGATCCGCTCAATCGCTCAGCTGTGCGCGGATATGGGCATGCTCGTCGTCGGAGAAGGTGTGGAGACGCGGGAAGAAAGAGACACCCTGATCGAGCTGGGTTGCGACCTGCTTCAGGGCTACTTCATCGCCAAGCCTGGTCCCGCGTTTCCGGAGCTCAACTGGTGAGCGCGCCAGCCTTCAGCTCCGACCCGCCCCGACCGGTCACTTCGAGCGGGAAGGAAACGCTCGTCGAGCCATTTGCCGACCTGAAGGGGCACTGGGACGACGACGATGAGCGCACGACGATTTCCCAGATCGCAGCCAGCGTCCGCTGCGTGGGGGAGCGGAACCGCGGGGTCGTGGTGCGCCTTGACGCCGCAGCCGCTGGGCGACCGCTCGCGGTGAGCCAGACGCCGTGCAGGTTGGGACGGCACGCTCTGGCGGACTACCGCATCGACGATCAGGGCATCAGTCGTTTCCACGCGAAACTGTTCGTGGCTCACGGCGCCAACTGGGTCGAGGACCTCGGTTCGCGCAACGGCACCTATGTCAACGGAGAACGGGTGAAGCTGCGCGCCCTCGTCGATGGTGACACGATCCAGCTCGGCGCTCGCATCGCGTTTCGTTTTTCTCAGGTGGACGCGGCGCAAGAACGTGCGATGCACCAACTGTACGAGTCGAGTATTCGGGACCCGCTGACTGGCGCGTATAACAAGAGCCATCTGGAGGAGCGTCTTGCCGCCGAGATCTCGTACGCGCGGCGCCACCGCACGCAGCTGTCGCTGGTGCTGCTCGATGTCGACCACTTCAAGGTCGTCAATGATCGCTTCGGACACCAAGCCGGTGACCTGGTGCTCTTGCGCTTGAGCGAGACCGTTCGGCAGATGCTGCGCTCCGAAGACATCTTCGCCAGGTTTGGGGGGGAGGAGTTCCTGGTCCTGCTGCGAGGCATCGATCACCAGAGTGCGGCGCAGGTCGCGGAGCGAATTCGCGAGGTGCTGGCGCGCCCACCGGAGGACGGCGGTGCGACTCCAAGCATCACCGTGAGCGCCGGGGTGGCCTCCCTGACGTGCGTCGACTCGGCGAGCGCGGGAGCGCTCGTGGGCGCCGCAGATCGCCGCCTCTACCTAGCGAAGCGCCGCGGACGAAACCAAGTCGTCGCCCGGGACTGACGTAACGGCTGCGGAAGTAGACGCGATTCACGCGCGGCTTTACTCGAGGCAAGGCGGTTGGTATCTGCTGACTCGGTATGGAAGAGAAGCGCCTGACGATCAGCGTCGAAACCCTCAAGGCCGAGCGAGACCAGCTCAAGGACTCGCTGAAGGACATCGAGGTCGAGCAGCGAAAGCTGGAGACTCAGCTCAAGGCGTTGCGCCAGAAGGAGATCCGGGCGAAGCGCCAGGTCGAAGCGCTCAACACCTTGCTCGAGATCAACGACGAGCCGGTCGAAGCCTGACCCTGCCTCGTCGATGGCACGAGAGAGAGCGGTCGCGCGTCAGCTGCGGCCGTTTGCGTCTCCGAGGAGATCGGGGATGATGGTGCCAATACGGCGGCGCACCGTCTGCCTTGCCAGGCGCCACAGGGAGTCGTCGTCGTCCGCTTCACAGAGGATGCCAAGGGGGATTTGGAAACCGCCCTTGTCGGCGCGGCCACCACCATACGGCTGACCGTTGGCGTCTTTGCCGAACGCTTCCTCGAGGAAGTGCGTTGGATCGACACTCGGGCTGTTGGTGCGCATGGATCCGTCGATCCGGTTCCCGACCAGGCCGTACACGATCACCGTGTCGATATCTTCTCGGCGCACGATGAAGTCCGCGGCCGTAGCGATCGCATCCCGGTTGCTGGGAGAGACGCGCCCAACGCCTACCAGAGCAAAGTCACGCACGACGTCCATGTCGCCGAGCCCGCGCGCGAGCGCCTCCATGCTCTCTGCAGCGATCACCTTCTGCCCGATCCGCTGGAGGAGCTGCAAGTCGCAGTAGGGCTTCAGGTACGCGGCGGCGTGGAAATCCGCGGGCTCCGCGCGGGCAAAGTCGTCGGTATCCGTACGGATCCCAAACAAGAGCGCGGTCGCCATGTGCACCTGCTCCCGCTCACTCCCAGTGAGTGGTGCAAGGCCTGCCTTGAGATACTCCGCGTAGATGCTGCAGGTTGCGCCAAAGCCAGTGCGCACGTCGACGAACTCCGCCTCGACGGGCTTGGTGGACCGATGATGGTCCACCACCGTGAGCACCTTGAGCTCTTCGGGGAGCTTGATGGTGGACTCCGGGCTAGATGTATCCACCAGCGAGAGATGCTTGTAGGGCTCCAGATCCTTGGTGGTCGCAACCTGGATCATGTTCACGTTCAGCAGCTTGACCAGCGCTCGGTTCTCCGGGCGGCTCACGGGCATGACGTGGGCGATGGTCGCTGGGATTTCCAGAGCCTCACAGATGTGCTGGTGAGCCAACGCGCTCCCGATCGCATCGGGATCCGGGTGCCCGCTGATCAGAATCAGCAAGGGCTCTCCCCGGGCGCTCTCCAGCGTGCGCTGAAAGTCCAGGTGTTTCGCGGTCATGCGATCGCCAGCGTACACCCGTTTGGGTTCCGGTTGGATTGCCAAACAGCCTCAGGCCCTGGTGAATCACGACACAAAACTACTGGAGAGGCCACGTCAGCCCTCATCCACCGCCCCGCGACTTCGGAAGGAGGGGTCCGCCACCGCGAGATATCCGTCCGTCAGCTTCGGTCCGGCCGGACGCGCTCGCGCGCCGTTTGGGCCAAAGGCGTGGATCACTTCTGCGAGTTGCTGCGAAGAGCGCCCCTCGGGCAGCGCTCGCGGCGCTCCAGGAGCGCTCACATATTCAAGGTGCAGGCTCTGCGTGGGGAAGGCGAAGCTGAGCTCCAAGTCGTGAGCCAAGCGCATGATCTCCAAGTACACGTTGTGACGTTCCCGGAGCTCGGCCGTCCACGTATCCACCCGGAAAAAAAAGTAGACCATCACGTCCAGGCTGCTCGCGCCAAACGCAGACATGTGTACCTCGTAGGTGTCCTTGCGCGTGAACTCGTTGGCCTGAATGATCGCGCGGATCCCCTCGACGAAGGCCTGCATCTGCTCCGGGCTCGAGTCATAGGTGACTCCGAGCGTGAAGAAGCAGCGGCGGTACTCCCGCATGCCCATGTTGTCGATCTTGGCCTCGGTGAACTTCGCGTTCGGGACCGTGATCACGGAGTTGTAGAACGTGCGAATACGGGTCGAACGGAACCCGACCTCCTCGACCGTGCCCTCCGCTCCATCGACGCGGATCCAGTCGCCGATCTGGAACGGGCGATCGATGAAGATCATCAAGCTGCCGAAGAAGTTCGCGACGGTGTCCTTCGCGGCCAACGCGACGGCGACACCGCCAACACCGAGAGTCGCGAGCAGCGCGCCCACGTTGACGTTCAGGTTCTGCAGGATGACCAGCACGCCCGCGATCACGGTGAATACCTTGAGCGACTTGCGGATCAGCGGGACGAGCTGATCGTCGAGCTTCGTGTCAGTCGCTTCGGCCTTCGCTGCCATGCGCTCCGAAAGCACATCGACCAGGCGATACGCCGCCCAAACGACCGAGAAGATCATCAGCACCTGGACCGCGAGACCGAGAAACGCGCCAAACCAAAGCGGCAGGCTCAGCCACGGATAGGTGACTCCCAAGAGCAGCGCTGAGACGAAGGTCGCGCCAGGCGAAGCGAAGACTCCGATCAAGTTGGAAGCCCATGCCTGCCCCATGCGATCGACGAGTCGGCGCACGCGGTTTTGCACCATGAACTCGATCAGTTTGCGCACCACGAGGCCCACGACGAGCACCAAGAGCAGCGCAAAGATCTGCCAGACCTTGAGGTCGCCAACGCCAGCCTTCATCCAATCGGGGAGCTGGGAAACCCAGGGGCCTGCCATGTTCTGACGGTAGATCTCCTCCACATTCTGCAGGCTCGTCGCCGTCCACACCCAGCGGCCGTCCGGCTGCCTCGCCACATGCACCGTGGGGAAACGCGCGTTGACGACCACAGGCGAGCTGGCTTCGGCGTCCGCGGGTAACCCATCCAGGTCGATCGTGGCTTTGCCGCTGAATACGCTACGGATGCGTTCGACTAGCTCGACCTGCAGGGCGTAGGCGCGGCCACCAGCCAGACAGCGAACTTGTTCAGTCGGGTCTTGGGCGAACACCGACTCCACCGCCATCCGAGGTGTCTTGCACTTCTCCACGGCGATTTCGCGCGCCGCTTGGGCCTTTTCGCTGTCGTCCGCCCAAACTGGACGCACGAATGCGAAGAGCAAGAATGCCGCGAGCAACGCTAGGAGCACTCGCGAGGTCGTATGTTTCATGCCACACCTCGTGGAGTTGGGGACCTTGGCGCCCGCAGGCGCCGGCAGTCGGTCAAAGCTTGGTCTTGCCGAGCTTCAATATCGCGCGGAAATGCTCAGCGCTGACGGGTACCACGCTCAAGCGGGAGCGGCGGATCAAGAGTAGATCTGCGAACGCCGGGTCGGCCTTCAAGGTGCTCAGGTTGACAGGGGCGGTGAAGGGCTTGACCGGCTCTACATCGACCATCGACCAGTCGCCTTCCTCGGCGGTGTGGTCTGGATACGCCTCCCTGACGATCTTCATCACGCCCACGACGTCGCGTTCTTTTACCGAATGGTAAAACAGCGCGAGGTCTCCGACCTTCATCGCGCGCATGTTGTTGCGGGCCTCGAAGTTGCGCACCCCGTCCCAGCTCCCTCGCTTTTCACGCACCAGATCTGCATAGGAGTAGGTCTCTGGTTCGCTCTTCATCAACCAATACTGCTTCGCCATCCGGGCTCCTCGCGTCTCGAGCGCGCCGGCCGTTCACAGCTGAAACGTTGCGCCGGGTCGAGACGACACAGAGCGATACACGATTCGTGTGTTGCGCGTAACCCCAGGGCCGTGCGGCTCCCCTCCCCCCCAAAAAAGCTTGAGTGGCCAGCGAGAGCGAAGAAACTCGTGTGGCCAGCGACGTGAAAGGGTGGTTCGATCGACCGATGGACGCGCTCGACCTGCTGCGGGACTACATCGCGATCCCCAGCGTGAACCCAATGGGGCGCGATGATCTCCCGGAGTCGATCACGGGAGAGGCGCGCTACGCGGAGCGCGTCGCTCAGGATTTTTCTCGACTCGGTCTCGATCATGAGCTGATTGGAGTAGCTGGGCGCCTCAGCGTCTTCGCTGAAGCACGCACCGCTGACGCGACGGACACGGTGCTGATCGCGTCGCATTTGGACACCGTTCCCGTCGACACGATGACCATCGATCCGTTCGACCCGAAGCTAGAGGCAGGCGCGGTGCTTGGGAGAGGCGCGACGGACACCAAAGGTGGCCTGGCGGCAGCGGTCGCCGCGCTCGCTCAGGTGCTCTCCCGGGGGAAACTCAAGCGCAACGTGATCCTCGCAGGCCAGGCCGACGAAGAGAGCGGGAGCATTGGAGCGTACGATCTGATCCGAGAGCTCAGCGGGAAGCGCCCGCTGTGGGGCATTGCCACCGAACCCACGGAGCTCCGCGTCGTCAATCAACACAAGGGGGTCGCGCGAGTCACCGTGACTGCGAAAGGCGTCGCAGCACACAGCTCGGATCCCACACAAGGAGACAACGCCATCCTCCATCTGTGCCGTGGCTTGCTCAGACTGGAGGCGCTCGGAGCAGGCCTCGCCGAGCGTCGGGATCCGGTGCTGGGCCCGCCGACACTCAGCATCGGCGTCGTGCGGGGCGGTCATGCGCCAAACATCGTACCCGACCGGGCACTCGCCCTCGTCGATCGCAGAATGATCCCTGGGGAAACTGAAGCGAGCCTGACCGCTGAATTCGCCGAGGCGTTAGCAGGTTCGCCCCTCAGCTTCGATTGTCACGTCGAGAAGCCGCCTCTCGGTGTGCCGCCCGACTCAGCCGCCGTCCTCGCCTGCAGCGAAGCGCTGGAAGCACTGGGGCTCGAGAGCGCTCCAAAGCACGTCGCCTTTGGCACCGACGCTGGGCTGTTCGATCACGCGGGCATGCCGTGCGTGGTGTGGGGGCCCGGCTCCATCCTGCAAGCGCACACCAAAGACGAGTTCCTGCGCGTCGATCAGCTCGAGGCCGCGACCCGCTTCTTCGTCAGACTGTTCGGCGGCTGATCGGCCGCACGATGTCGTTTCAGAGCGCGCTCGGCGTGCCGCCCATGGGGCACTCGGTCAGGGGAGACACATCGACCGCTGGACCCGGAGTCGCCTGACGCGCGGTGAAGGCAATGCCGACGCTCATCGAGTCGCAGTCGGCGCTGGGGTTCACCTCACCGGTGGACATCACGTCCATGTTGACCCGCAGGTAGTCGATCAGGAGGTTCGCGTCAGCAGCAGCAACCTTGCCGTTCCCGTCAGGTAAGTCACCGCCTTCACAGAAACCGATCTGGTTGAACGCCGTGAGCATGTCAGCTTGGCGAACGCGGCCTGCCAACAGCCCGTCGTATGCCGTCCACAGCCCGTCATTGCCAAGCTCCGGGCGGGCCACGAAAATGCCCTTGTAGAACTTCAGCGGGAAGCCGGCGGCGTTCGCGTTATCGCCGATGAAGCGCATTTGCGCGCCGTCGGGCAGATCACCCACCAAGTAGCCATCCCGCACGTAAGCATCGGGATCCGCCAACGTGGAGTTCGGCAGGTCACTGCCGCTCGCCGTGCCCTGGAGCATTGCCTTGTCGACCTTCCAGGGGAAGCTCGCGAGCCAGGGGGCGCGCTGATCCCAACCCTGCTCTGGACACTCCCAGCTCTGATCGCGATCGACGCCCGGCGACATGTAAAAATCCAAGCGGATATTGTCGTCGTTGGGCTCGCCGTTGTACCCCGTCACCTTGATCAAGATGGTGAAGCTGCCCCGGTGGAGCTCACAGTTGAACGAGTCCTCACTGATGCCAAAGGGTTCGCCCAGGGTCGGCTGATCTGCTGCAACGGGCTCGAGCCGCGCGAACATGTTATCGCGACAACCGAGGCCATCCGGCGGGACACCAATTCCCGCACGGCAACTCACGACGTTTTTCTCACCCTTGGAGCAATCGGGCGAGTTCGTGCACACGCCGTCCAGGTCGAGGCCAAAGTATTGCCAGGGCTCTGCGCCGCTCGGGTAGTCGCCAGGCGCCGTCTGTCCGAGCCAAAGGTGGTCGATGGCTAGGTAGAACGGCGGCAGGTCATTTCCGCCGGTTGCCGCCGGCCGGTCGTTGACAGTCGGCGCGCGGTGGTCCGCACATCCCTCAGCGGTCTCGGTAGACCACCAACATTTCCCCGCTAGGCAATCGGAGCCGCCGGCACCGCCTCCAACGCCGCCGCTACCCCCGTTGCCACCACTGCCTCCCGACGCAGCGACACCGCCGTCGTAGCGAGGATCCGGATCGAGCAATTTCTCGTTGTAGATGTTGCACGCGCCGAACGACGTGAGCCCCAGCCCCACGAGTAAGAAAAAGCCAACTGACCACCGAGTAGCCACGAACGCGGAGTGTAGTCGCGGTCGCACGTCCGACTCCACCGACGGCGCCGACTGCATGACACAGTTCCGAAACCAGCGTGACAATTCTACTCAGGCTGGAACCTGGCGCCCAAACCTCGGGACCTGAGTGAAACTGAAGGCGAGTTCCAGTCCCGGCCCCAAGGCGGAGGATGCGCCTCGCAATGAACGGGGGATGTACTAGGCTCCGCCGCCCATGACCGCAGGACAGGACGCGAACACCGCCAAGGAGAGCCCCCCGAAGGACGCCGCCGCTGCGGACGAGCTGGGCGACATCAGTTGGAGCGACGCGCCCTACATCGTCGGTAGTGGCATGTGCATGGGCACGGCAGACGTAGTCCCCGGCGTCTCTGGCGGCACGATGGCTGTTGCCCTGGGGATCTACCAGAGGCTACTCGCCGCGATCACGTCGGTGAACGTCGAGGCGGTCAAGGCCCTGCTGAAGTTCGACATCAAGCGCGTGATGTCGCTCCTACACTGGCGTTTCATGGCCTGCCTTGGCACGGGCATCGCGCTGGCGTTCGCGGTGATGATCAAGATCGTCAAGCTGCCGCACTTGCTCGAGACTCACCCGAAGCAGGTGTACGCCATCTTCTTCGGGTTGGTGTTAGCGAGCGCGCTCATCCTGGGCAAGCGCCTGCCCCACTGGTCGCCCGCGCGCATCGTCTCGTTCGTGGTGGGCACCGGTATCGGCTGGGGCATCGTGAACTTGGTTCCGGTGGAGACGCCCGAGAACCCGGCGTTCATCTTTCTATGCGGATTCGTGGCCATCAGCGCCATGCTGCTGCCGGGTATCAGCGGTTCGTTCATCCTGCTGATCTTGGGCAAATACGCATACATCTTCGGCAACCTGACCAAGCCGGGTGTCGTGGTGCCATTCGCCCTGGGCTGCGGTGCGGGTCTGGTCGTGTTCTCGCGCTTCCTCAAATGGCTGCTCCACCGCTGGCACGACACGGTGGTCGCTGGCTTGGTTGGCCTCCTGATCGGCAGCCTGTGGCGCATCTGGCCGTATCAGCACGAGAAGATCATCATCGTGCGTGAGAAGCCGCGGGTGATCGAGTCTCACCCCTATCTCCCCGATCACCTCGAAGTCGGCGTCATCGCGCTGTTCGTGGTTGGACTGATCTTGGTGTTCGCGGTGGAGTACTTGGCCTCGCGTCGCGAAGCCAGGAACGCCTGAATCACGAGGCGCGCTCCAGCCGCCTGCAGGCGTTCCGGCAGCTCGGCGCTGCCGTTCACAAGCGCGTGCAAAGACGGCGCAGCGCTCGTTATGCTGCGCCGATGTCGGCACATGCAGAACTCAGCGCGCTGCTCTCACGTGCCGTGAGCTGCGACGGCCCGGTGGTCTTCCTCACCGGAGCGGGGATCTCACAAGAGAGCGGCATCCCCACGTTTCGCGGCGCTGAAGGCTACTGGCGAGTCGGGTCCAAGAACTATCACCCGATGGAGCTCGCGACGCACGCCGCGTACTCGCAGCTGAGGGAAGAAGTCTGGGGTTGGTACCTCTACCGCCGTGCGGTGTGCGCGAGTGCCGAGCCCAACGTTGCCCACCGCGCGATCGCCGAACTCGAGCAACGCCTCGGAGACGGCTTGCTGTTGATCACCCAGAACGTCGATGGCCTCCACCTGCGAGCAGGCAGCGGCCGCGCGCGTGCCTTCGAGATCCATGGGGATATCAACCGCATGCGCTGTGAGGCCAGCTGCACACCGGAGACCTACGAAATCTCGTCGAGGCTGATCCGCAACCCCGCGCTCGAAAAGCAAGCAGCGAGCTACGCACCGACTGCGGAGGAGCTACGGTTGCTGCGCTGCCCGCGCTGCGGCAGCAGCGCGCGGCCCCACGTGCTGTGGTTCGACGAGTACTACGACGAGGAGCACTTTCGCTTCGAGTCGTCGATGCGCGCGGCAGCGAGTGCGCGCTTGTTGGTGGTGATCGGCACCACCGGCGCAACCAACCTGCCAATCCAAATCGGCAGACTCGTAGCAGCACGGGGTGCCCCGCTCCTGGTGCTCAACCCGGAGCCAAACCCCTTCAGCGACTTCGCCGAGCAGTGTGGAGGCGTGTTTCTCCAGGGCACCGCGGGCGCCCTGGTTCCTGATGTGTGTACAGCAATCGCCGATTCTCTGGGAGGACGAGCATGAATCCGATGCGAGCAGCTTTGGTAGGCATCTATCGCGGGATCATAGTGAAGCGCAGACTGCGCGGCCCCGCCTTTCCAAGCTGGAGTCCGGAGTTCGAGACGCTAGCCACGATGATGCATAACTACAGCAAGCTGAGCACGCTGCTACCGCTCGCCGTGCAGCGTCAGGCCGCCACCAGCCTGCTCCGCCCCACCAAGGCGACCTCCGAGACCCGGTACGAGAAAGCGCGAGTCGGGGACATCCGCTGCGAGTGGTTCCGCCAGGAAACATCTACAAGGGATCGCGTGTTCCTCTACTTGCATGGCGGGGGCTACAGCATCGGGTCCATCGACACCCATCGTGATCTGGTGGCGCGCATCGTCGCTGCGAGCGGAATGCAGGCGTTCGTCCCTGATTATCGGCTGGCACCAGAGCACCGCTTCCCGGCGCAGCTCGAGGATGCCCTCGCCTGTTATCGCTGGCTCCTGAAGCAAGGCTTTCTCGGCTCTCAGATCGTCGTCGGAGGAGACTCCGCGGGCGGTGGTCTAACCCTCTCGCTACTCTTGGCCCTGCGTGACGCGGGTGATCCTCTCCCCGCCGCCGCTGTCTGTCTGTCGCCCTGGGTGGATCTCGAGGCGACGGGCGGCAGCATGCGCAGCAACGCACCTCATGACTACGTGGGGCGCGCTACGCTGCTCACGTATGCGAGCCGCTTCGTCACGGCGAAGGATCGCAAGAACCCCCTCGCCGCGCCCATCTACGGTGAATATCGGGGCCTACCCCCGATATTGATCCAGGTCGGTGCAGTGGAGACGCTGCTCGACGACGCGATCCGCGTGACGAGTCGCGCTCGCCGCGCCGGAGTCGATGTTCGCTTGGAAATCGAGCCAGAGATGATCCACGTGTGGCAGGCGTTCGGAAACTTGAGCAGTAACGCGGGCCACGCCGTGGCACGCATCGGGGAGTACGCGCGGCGCGCCGTTGGGCTCCAAGCACCCAAGACAGAGAGCGCAGCGACACATGGCTGAGGTTGATTTCCGCATGGATGGCACCGTCGCCATTCTCACGCTCGACAACGCACCGCTGAATCCTCTGGCCGACGAGTTAGTCAGTCAGCTCTGGGCGGCCGTCGAGCGCGTCTCCAGCACGCCGGAGGTGCGCGGCGTCGTGCTGATTGGTGCCGGAGACACCTTCGTGGCGGGCGCCGACATTCGGCGCCTCCAGCGCTTGGCCAAAGGGGAGCCAGCGCAAGCTGACGAAACGCGCTCTCTCGGCGCGCTGATCTCCAGCATCGAGAGTAGTGGCAAGCCGTTCGTTGCGGCCATCGATGGCTTCGCGCTGGGCGGTGGCCTCGAGCTCGCGATGGGTTGCCACGGCCGGGTCGCCAGCGAGAGCGCCAAGCTCGGCTTGCCAGAGCTGAACTTGGGGCTGATCCCCGGCGCAGGCGGCACCCAGCGGTTGCCGCGGCTGATTGGGCTTCCGGCGGCGCTCGACTGCATGCTGGGCTCGAAGCAGCTATCGGCAGCCGAAGCCCTGGCGCTCGGACTCGTCGCGGAAGTCGTGCCTCGCTCGACGCTGCTCGAGCGCGCGGTCGCGCTGGCAAGCGGGCTCATGGACTCACCGTTGGAACGGAGCAGTGAGCGGGAAGACAAGCTCCCGGGCCCAGACGCTGTGCCCGGGATCCTGGAATCCGCAAGGCAACAGCACGCAAGGCGGTTTCGCAACGTCGAGTACCCGGAGCTCTGCCTGGAGGCTGTGACGCGGGGGCTCCAGGAGGGAGCCACCGTCGGCCTCGCTCACGAACGCGAGTGTTTTCGCCAGTGCCTCGCGCGGGAAGCTGCCCAGAGCCTGATCCATCTGTTCTTCGCCGAGCGCGCTGCAGGCAAGGTCCAGGGAGTCACCGATCAGGGCTTCGCGCGCCGACAGCTCGCGCGAGTCGGCGTGATCGGAGGCGGAACGATGGGCTCAGGCATCGCGACGGCGGCGCTTCAACGTGGGCTCGACGTCGTGCTGACGGAGCAGAACGCCGGGGCTGCAGAAGCGGCCAGGGCGCGCGTCGAGGGCTTCCTCGAACACGCCAGAAAGCGCGGGCGCCTGAGCGACGCAGCGCTCGCAAAGGCCAAAGCGCAACTCACCTGTAGCGCGGAGCTCTCCAGCGTCAGGGACTGCGACGTCGTGATAGAAGCGGCCATCGAGGACCTCGAGCTCAAGCGCCGCCTCTTCACGGAGCTACTCAGGCGCTGCCGCACGGATACGATCCTCGCGACCAACACCTCTACGTTGCCACTGGAGCGGATTGCCGAGGGTCTCGAGCAAGGCCGGCGCGTCCTGGGTGCGCACTTCTTCAGTCCCGCACACGTGATGCGACTGGTGGAGGTGGTGCGCACGCCCACGTCGGATCCCGAGCAGGTCAACGCGTTGATTGGGCTCGTGAAGCTGCTCAAGAAGACACCGGTCGTGGTCGGAAGCTGCGTCGGCTTCCTCGTCAACCGCGTGATGATGCCCTACGGCCAGGCAGCAGGGCTCCTGATCGACCGCGGCGTCGACCCGTATCACTTGGACCGAGTGATGACCGACTTCGGGATGCCGATGGGTCCGTGCCGCGTGAGTGACCTCGCCGGGGTCGACGTCGGCGTTTACGCCGGCTCGATCCTGGATGCCGCGTACCCAGAGCGAGCCTACCGCTCTCCGCTGCGCAAGCTCCTCGTAGAGGCAGGCCGCCTCGGCGAAAAGCGCGGCCTTGGTCACTACCGCTACACTCAAGGTCGCGCCGAAGAGGATCCTGAGCTAGCAGTCTTCTTACAACGTTGCCGCGCGGAAGTCGGCTCGCCACCAGCCCTGGAGCTCACGGACCAGGACATCGTCGAACTGTTGCTCTTTCTGGTGGTGAACGAAGCCTGTCGCGTGCTTGAAGAGGGCCACGCGGAGCGAGCCAGCGACGTAGACCTGGCGTTGCAGCTCGGGATGGGCTTCCCTGGCTACCGCGGCGGCCCCATGGCGTGGGCCGATCGCCGCGGTAGCCACTACGTCGCGGAGCGTCTCGCGACCTGGCACGCGCAAACGGGACTTGGGATCTTCGAGGTCAGTCCGCGCCTGGCCCGTCTCGCCGAAGCGCGCGCGTCGCTGCTCGCCGGCTAGGCCAATCGCGCCTCACTCGAAGACGACCACAGCGTCCAAGCGCAGTCCGCTCTCGAGCTCGAAGTAACCGGAGCCCACGCGCTTGCCGCTGCGCGGCGGAGGCATGAAGCCGAGGCTGCGGGTCGCCATCGGATCATCGGTGTCAGGCGTCGCCGCGGTTTGCTTGAGCTCGAGGTGAACGCTGACCTTCTGGGTGCCGCTCAGATCCTGTCCGGGGTTCTCGTTCAGCGCGAACTGGCCTTTACCCAAGAAGCGCAGGGTGCGCTCGATCAGCGCCTTTAGCCGAGCGTCGGGCACATCGCTGTATTCGGCGCGCTCGATCTTCCCTGCGGAGTCGAGGTGCAGCGTGAAGCGGATTTCGCCGAGATCTCCGGGGCCGTGTTTGAGGAGTTTGGCGTCGCCCACCGCCGCGCGGGGCAAGACGCGGGTGAACGCGGTGGGCAGCGCGCGGACACCCACCGGGAGCCCGGCGGCCCCCATGTTGCCACTGCCGGTCTTGTCGCTGCCCGCGCCGTCATGCTCCCCTTCACGCTCAGCGCTTCGCTCATCTTCGCCTTCGCCAGCGCTCGCACCGGGCTTGGGCGGCGCTTCGTCAGCGGACTCCGAACGTGGCTTCTCGGCGCTGGCAGATTTCTCCATGGATTTTCTATGCTGCCTGCGACGCCGGTGTGCGCGCTTGCGCTTGGCTTCCGCCTTGGCGCGTTGGGCGAGTTTGGCGCGCTCTGCCTCTTCCTCTTCGGTTGCGTCGTCGGCGGCAAGCGGTGCGGCGGCTGGCGGTTCCTCGGCTGCTTCAGGGGCGGGAGCCTCCGGCGCTTGCTCTGGCTGCGAGGGTTGCGCCAGCGCCACCTCCCCCCCAACCCCACGCGCGCTAGCTGGAAGGTCGCCAGCCATCGCGACCTCGAAGGTGTCTCCGGCCCAGGCGTCGTACGGTTGCTTGGCTTCGGCGCGGGGCAAGAACGAGATCAGCACCAGCGGCACCGCCAGCAAGGCGTGAACGAGCAGCGAGGCGCCAAGCGGCACGATCGACCTCAGCCAGCGAGTCTGTGAGGGCGGCACGAGGAACTGGGACAGCCAGTCACCGCCGTTGGTTCCCCGCATCTCGAATCCCTTAGCATTGCGCACTCAGATGCGCTTCAGGCCAGCGCTTTTCGAACGTTACAGCACCACCCCAGCAGCAGGCGGCGCCTCAGGCAGCACGCACGCGAGCGCTGGCGAGGCGATTTCCCCCAGCCTGCTTGGCCACGTAGGCGAGTTCATCCGCGCGAGCGATCAGCTCCCGGGGGGTGTCCGCCGGCTTGGCGACGCCAACACCAACGCTCGCGGTGACCGGCTCATCGACTGCCGCCGCACCCCCCACTGCAGCGATCGCGTCCACGACGCGGTCCGCCACGGCCGTCGCGGCCTTTTCCTCGGTATCAGGCAGCAGCACGACGAACTCGTCACCGCCGTAGCGAACCACCAGGTCCACGGAGCGCACGCTGGAAATCACTGCAGCCGCGATGTTCTGCAAGAGCTCATCGCCAGCCAAGTGCCCGCGCGTGTCGTTCACCTTCTTGAAACCGTCCAAATCGAGCATCAGGAGCGCCAGTGGGTGCCCCCGCTCGACCCGCGAGAGCTCGCGCTCCAGCACTTCGTACAGGGTACGTCGATTGAGGAGGCCCGTGAGCGGATCCCGCTGGCTCTGCTCGTTCAGCGCCCGATTCGCCGCGATCAGCTGCTCTTCCCGCTCGCCCAACTTGTCAGCGACGCGAGCGACGATCCAGGTCGTGGTGCCCATGATCACCGTGAAGTAGAGCCCCGTAGTCATTACCGCGCGGATCGCAGGCTCGGCGTGCGGGGCCCACTCCGGAGCCTCGGGGCCGTAGGGCACGACGCCCAGGTGCTCGAGCACGAGCAAGCTGTCGTAGAGCAACACCGCGACCACCCCGAGCCCGCGGGCGACGCGACCGCCAGCGACGATCGCCTCCAAGATCCCCACCACCAGGTACAAGCACACCAGCACGCTGGTCATGCTGCCGGTGAGGTGTACGAGGTAGGTGACGATGCCGAGGTCCACGACGCCGCCCCAAAAGGCGCGCTGTCGCCCACCGATCCGCCGCCCGATCAGCAGCTGGAGGACCAACGCAATGACCACGTAGCCACCAAGCACCGGCCAGTACGCGTTGAGATTCGGGAGCAGCCAGGGCGTGAGCAACGCAGCGAACGCGGCCAAAACGACCCGCGCCCAGCCCGCCACTGGGTTCTGCTCAATCCGCTCCATCCCCCGAAGAGCTAGGCTATCACCTGGGACGGCGCGAGGCAGCGCCCGGCCTCAAGAATATTTGGCGTGGAAAGTCGACGCGCAGCGGCAAAGCAGCACGGCGAACACGCCCCGGCCCTTTCACCAGCCGCGCGTGGGGCACTCGGAATGCAACGCTGCAAAGCGACGTTTTTCCACTGCCTTCCCTAGCAAGTGACCCAAAGCCTATGTCCAGCATCTCCTCACGCTTGTCGCTGCTGCTGTGCAGCACCTTGCTCGTCTCGGCCTGCAGTCGGACCCAAGAATCTCCCCCAGCGAGCATCGCGGATGGCTCCACCGTCAGCTCGAGCCACGAGCCCGCCCCCTCGGCCTCGGTCGCGCCCGCCGCGGTCGCCGGTTCAGAGCCCAAAGCCTCCGAGGCGCCCAGCCCGAAGCAATTTACCCTGCAATTCAGCTCGTTTTCGGAGGGTGACCGTTACTTCTTCAGCGACAACTACATCTCGAACGAGACCTCGTACTTGCAAGTCGCTGACGACCTAGAGCCCCGCGGCGGCGCTTACATCGGCGTAGGTCCAGAGCAGAATTTTACCTACATCGCGCGCACTCGCCCGGAGGTCGCCTACATCGTCGATATCCGGCGCGGAAATGCGCTGCTGCACCTGATGTACAAGGCCATCTTTCATCAGGCGCGGAACCGCAGCGAGTTCGTCGCGCGACTGGTAGGTCACGAAGGCGAACTCGAGGAGCCCCCGATGGCGACGCTAGCTCAGGCGCTCGACGCAGGAACCACCAACAGACCGAGCGCGGATGAGTTCGAGCGCGTCCACACCGCGATCGTCAAATATATCCAGGCGGATTTGGGGGTGAGCCTCTCCTCCAAGGACCTCGAGACCCTGCGCGACACGCACAGCGCGTTCTTCAAGCAAGGCCTCGACCTACGCTTCGAGCTCCACCAGAAGAACGGACGGCACTATCCGAGCCTGCGAGAGTTGCTCGAAGCAACGTCGGTGGGCGGCACCGGGAGCTTCCTGAGCAGTGCTGAGGAGTTCGACTTCCTGCGCGACATGCAGGAGCAGCATCGCATCGTGCCCATCGTAGGAGACTTCGCCGGAGACCAAGCACTAGCGAAGATCGCGGCTGAGCTCGAGCACCGCAAGCTCACGGTGAGCGTCTTTTATACCTCGAACGTCGAGCAGTACCTGATGGAGCCCGACACCTGGAAGCGCTGGGTCCGGAACATCGAAGCGCTCCCTGCAAGCGAACAGAGCCAGTTCATTCGCTGCTACCTCGACCAGGGGCGGCGCCACCCAAAGCAGCTCAAGGGACACCGCACGGCAACGGTCCTCCAGTCGTTCACGCGCTTCAAGACGGAGCAGAGCAAGCACGGCTACAAGAGCTTCTGGCAGCTCGTGACGGATGACTGACGACGTGAGCTCCCAGCGCCAGCGCCGACTCGGCCTCGGCTGGTTTGGCGGCAGCGCACGCGCCGACGCGTTGGTACGCTGCATCCGAGGCTGGAGTTGGGACCAGGGCGCCACAAAGTGACCGCTCGGCGACTAGCCAGTCGGCTGTTGCCTCGAGCGGCGACGGGTTTGTGCTATGGCCAGCGGGTGTTTTCCGCCTTCAAACGCCGCTTCATTGCCGCCCATTTAGGCCGCGACGCCGCCACGTTGCTCATCAGTGCCGTCTGCACGCTGACGCTCGCTTGCTCCGAGCAGTCCTCGAATGGCGCCAGCGCCGCGCCCAGCGCCAGCGTAGCCGTCGCGCCGCCAAGCGTGTCAGCGGAACCGCCGCCTCCACCCAAGCCGGAACCGAAGCGGCCCTACAACGTGCTGTTCATCATGATCGACAGCCTGCGCGCGGACATGCCTTGGGCAGGCTACGAGCGGGACATCGCGCCGTGGCTCACGAAGTTCGCCAAGCGCTCCACGTTGTACCCGCGCAGCTACGCCATCTCGAGCTACACCGCGAAGTCCGTCGCCCCCACGCTGACCGGCAAATACGGAACGGAGATGGCGCGGGACGGTTACTTCTTCACCAAGTGGCTGCCCTCGAACCTGTTCATCAGTGAGCGCGCCCAGGCAGAGGGTCACCGCACCCTAGCCGGCAACGCCCACGGTTATTTCCTCCCGGTAATGGGGCTAGACCAAGGCTTCGATGACTACCGGCTCCTGCCCGGCACCATCTTGGACACCACCGGTGTGAACAACATCACGAGCGAGGGTTTGAACAAGCTCGCGAAGGAGATGCTCAGCGGGGACAACGTGAAGAATGCGAACGGAAAGCGCTTCTTCGCCTACTTCCATTTCTTGGATCCCCATTACACGTACTTCAAGCACGACGGGCACCCGGACTACGGCAACAAACGGCGTGACCTCTACGACAATGAAGTCCACTACTCGGACCAGTGGGTCGGTGACCTGATCGACTGGGTGTACAAGCAGCCGTGGGGCAAAGACACCGCGGTGATCATCACGGCGGACCACGGCGAAGGCTTTGGCGAACACGGCCACTACCGCCATGCGTACGAGATCTGGGAGGGCCTGGTACGCGTCCCGCTCTTCATCCACGTGCCGGGCGCCGAGCCACGACGCATCGAAGAGCCACGCGGTGCCATCGATCTCGCTCCCACCATGGCTGACCTGATGGGCCTCAAAGACGACCCGCCCTTCCGCGGCAAGAGCCTGCTGCCGGAGGTCTTCGGTGCGGAGGTCAAGCCACGACCAGTCCTCGTCGACTTGCCCCGCTGTGACCTGATGGACAAGCGCCGAGCGCTGATCGTCGACAACTACAAGCTGATAAGCTTCGGAGACGATCAGAGCTTCATGCTCTACGACGTCGTGAAGGATCCCAAGGAGGAGCATGAGCTCAAGACGGAGATGCCCGAGGTCTTCGAGCGCATGAAGAAGACCTATCTGGAGGAGTGGGCGAAGGTGCCCAACGTCCCCGTCGTAGGCGGCGTTCCCCTGAAGGGTGACCGTCTGCAGCAGCGCTACTGAGCTCCCACCGGGCCTAGAGTGAGGATTTTTCCTCCAGGAAATTTATTCCAGCGCAGGCGCCGCGGGCACTTCCGGTGGTGGTCCGCGCAGCGCCTCGAGGGACTCGAGCTGCTTCTGGGCTTCGTCGAGCTCCGTCTGATCGCGCAGGTAGACGAGCTGGCGGTCGAGGCGCTCAAGAGCGTACTGACTGCCGGTGTTGAGCAACATCCCACCCACGTCGAGATCGCCGCGGGCGAGGCGCGCTTTCACCTCACGCACGTCGCCCACCACGCGAACCGCCTTGCGATACGTCTCGCGGTATTCCTGGGTGCGCTCGACGGCCGTCTTCACCACCCGCAGCGCCTGGGAGCCGCCCGGTAGCAGCGAAACGGCCGAGGCGAGGTAGTCGAGGTAGTCCGCGTCTCCGCGCCACAGCTTCATCACCTGACGGTAGATCGCGGAGGTCGGCAGCCCAGTGACGCTGTCGAGGATGACCAGCAAGCGCCCGAGCTGATCTTCCGCCTCGCGCTGAGCGGCGAGCCAGACCTTGAACTCCTCACTGTCTTCGATCTGGCGTACCAACGCCTTGCCGAGCTGAAGATCGGCGTTCAGCATTTCTCCCTGCGGATACGTGCTGCTGCGTCGCTCCATGGCCTCAGCGTCCTGGGTCACGGCGAGCAACGCCAGCGTGAGGTTCTGCGCCAAGCTACCGCTGCCGGCGTCCGTGGCGCGCGCGGTGAGCCCCACGGTGACCATCGATGCTTCGAGGGCCGCGGTACGTTGCCGGTCCTGCTCGAGGCGCAGCACGAGCAGTTCGAGGACCTGGATGTAGTCCGCTTTGGTGACTTGATAGGGCAGCTCGAACGGCAGCTCTCCACCCTCGCCGAGCTCCAGGTGCTGACGGCAGATGCGGTACTGCTCGATGCGCCCTTCATCGCCCGCGATCCGCAGCGCTTGCACCTGGGACAGGAGGTTCCCAAGCGCGTAATCCAGATGGCGGACCTCGACGTAGTCCTGATGGATGTGGTCGCGGGCGAGCTTCCAGTGCTCCGTCGCGCGGTCACGCTCCGCTTGGCTCATCCCCGCGCGAAACGTCAGGCGCTCCGGCACGTCTCTTTCCACACGAAAACTCTGCTCGTCCTGAGCCACCCGGATATGAAACGGCACCTCACGGGCCTGTAGGTTCGTGAGCGACGTCACCCCGCGCTGGGACAAAAGCTTGTAGGAGTCCGTACTGTGCTGACGCGCGCGGCCTTCCACCTCGATGTATACGTCGGCGTAGTGCTTGTAGGCGCCGTGCACCCAGTCCTTGCCATACAGATGAGCGAGGGGTGTCTCAGGCTCACGAGGTCCGCAGCCACCAAGCAATGACAAGCCACCCAGTGGAGCCAGCGTGCCCACCAGTGACAGGCCGACCTGGATGAAGGCCCGCCTCTGCATCACAACACGCTCACGCCATTCAGCCCGTTGAACTGAGCGCCGAGTGCCTCGAGGCGTACGTCAAAGTTGCCGGCCGGACCGGCATTGCCTGGAGAGCCGGCGGAACCTTGTGGCCCCTGGGCGCCCCGGGCACCTTCGGTCCCCTGAGGTGTCGTTCCGTCGGGCCCGCTGCTGACGCGGATGGATCCGGGGTCGCCACCGTCACCACCGCTCCCGGCGGCGCCGCCGGGGCCGCCCGCGCCCCCAGAAACATCCACACGGAAATGATTTCGAAGCTCGGGGAAACGTTCGTCGAGGTGGAGCACGACGTTGCCGCCCGCGCCTCCGTTGCCTCCAACGCCACCGCGGCCACCGGGGCCACCGCGACCACCGGAGCCTGACGGGTTCCCGTCACCGCCGCGCCCGCCACGGCCGCCCATGCCGCCTATCCCGCCGGGGCCACCGGAGCCGCCAGCCGCGAAGACCGTGAACTGATTCTCCGGGTGGAAAAGCAAGACATCGCTCACGCCGCCTTCGACTACCACCGCCACCAGCTTGTCGTAGAACGCAGTCTTGACGTAGGTGGCGTAGGCTTCGATGCGCGGCCCGTCCCCGCCGTTGCCGCCGGGCCCGGCGTCGCCGCCAGCTTGACCGTCTCCACCGTCACCGCCGGGCGCGTCGCTGTTCGACTGCCCAGATTCCCCTTGGTTACCGCCGTTGCCCGAGACGCCCGCGGAGCCGAATTGCCCATCAGCGCCCGCGCTGCTGATGCACGAGTAGTCCGGCTTGTAGGTAGTGTCGAAGCTGAACTGATCCGGTCGCTTGCGGTACACCGTCTTGAGCTGGAACTCTTGACTCGCGGTAAGCGTCAGATCGGGATTGGGGGTGAACCAGCCATCGGCGTCGAAGGAACCTTGCTCGCTGTGAAACGCGAACCAGTTGAACTCGAGCTTTTGGTTGCGGACCTCATCGCCTTTGAAGGTCTCGAACTGAGCGACCTGATCTTCGCCGTCGAGCTTCGCCTCGACGAACACCGCCATCTGCACGCGTTCCCGTGGGCAAATCGTCTTCTGCGCCTTGCGAATGTCGACAGACATGGACTTCACGTCCGCCTGTTCGAGATCGACCACGTTGCGCCCGACCAGGTTCTTCAGGAAACCGCAACCAGCGCTGCCTAGGCCGAGCACGGAGGCAACCAACAAGAGCCGCGCGTGGCGCTCGTACGCTTTCTTCATTTTTCCCGCCCTTGTTACGCACTGCGACCCACACGCCTTCCTAGTGAGGCGAATCTGTGATTCGCCGAACAAATCAACACAGCGTTTCCTCGTCTCAAAAGTAGCGCGAAGGCGCAAAACTCGGGCGCCCACACCCTCAGGGGGCGGGCGAGTTTTGCAGCGAACTACGGAGACAGGACACTACGCGTTGGAGTCGTCTTTCCAGTGCTTGTCGCGCACGACCATCACCGAACAACGAGCGACCTTCAGGATTTCCGCAGCGACGCTGCCAAGCATCAAGCGCTCGACGCCCTTCCTGCCATGAGTGCCCACCACGATCGCGTCGGCGTCGTGATGGGACGCGACCCGGGCGATTTCCTTGGCCGGCGGCCCCGCCAGCACGTGAGGCACGAGCGCGGGCAGGCCAGGCCGACTCGTGCGCAGCGCGGCCAAGCGAGCATCGAGCTCTGCTCGTTCCTTGCTCAGATCGAGGGCTCCGCGATCCGCGGCATACTCCAAGCGACCCATCGGATCGTAGCCGTCCACCACGTTGACGACGTGAATGGTCGCCTCGGTGTGCTGCTCACACAGCTGCGCGGCTTGCTCCAAGGCCAGCTCGCTTAGTCGCGAGCCATCCATCCCCACCACCACGACGAAGCTCATTGGGCAAGCCTACTCCGTTTTCTTAGGGGCTGTCTCAGTGCACCGCAGCGGGGATCTCTTCAGGCTCCTCGGAGCGGCCGGGCCCGAGCAGCTCGATGATCTCCGCACGCTCCACGGTCTCGTGCTCGAGCAGCGCCTGCACCAGCGCGTCGAAGCCGGCGCGGTTCTCCGCGATCAACGCCTCGGCCTGAGTCTGCGCCGCACTCACCAGGGTGCGGATCTCCTGTTCGATGACGTGGACGGTCGCGTCGCTGGTACCGCTCTCCGTCGCGATGCGTTGCCCGAGGAACGGGTGTTCCGATTTGTGGTCGTGGTAGACGGGTCCGAGGCGGTCGCTCATGCCGTAGTTGGCAACCATCTTGTACGCGGTGTCCGTCGCGCGCTGCAGGTCATTCGACGCGCCGCTCGACACTTCTCCCAAGACGACGTGTTCCGCCGCGTAGCCACCTAGCAGCATGCGCAGCTGGGTCTGGAGCTCCGAGCGCAAGACCAAATGCTTGTCCGGTTGGGGTGTGCTCTGGGTCACTCCCAGCGCCATTCCGCGCGGAATGATAGTCACGCGATGGAGCGGATCGGAGCCTTCACTGAAGTGAGCCACCACCGCGTGGCCGGCCTCGTGGATCGCGACGCGACGCTTCTCTAGAGGACGCAGCACGGTCTCTCGGGGCGCTCCGAGCAGGATCTTGTCCTGTGCCTCGAGGAAGTCCTCCATGTTTATCTCGTTGGCGCCACGTCGCGCGGCGGCGAGCGCCGCTTCGTTGCAAAGGTTCGCCAGGTCGGCGCCGGAGAAGCCGGGCGTGTTCTTCGCCAACAGCGAGAGG
>JBFXBK010000011.1:0-56973 GCA_050183255.1 Polyangiaceae bacterium
GGTGAGTTTGCGGTGCACGCGGAGTACGAGCACGAGGTCGTGCGCGGCGAGAGTGGCGGTGTCGATTTGCCCCCTGGCCGTGGCTACCCGGGCCAGAGTCCAAGCGACCCAGTTCTCCGAAAGGCGAACGTGGCTCTCCGCGTTGGCGACTGGATTGGGCTCCAAGGCGGCTTCAACACGAGCCATTGGGGGCTCGGGCTGATCGAGAACGATGGTGCTCACGATCCAGCACCGGGCAGTACGCTCTTCGTTGATCCTCGCGGCGGCGATCGGGTGCTCGAGGCGCGCCTATTCACTGGTCCCATCGGCGACGCGGATTTCCAAGGCTACTTGGCGCTCCAGCGCGTGCTCCAGGATGAGCGCGTGCTGCGCGAAGACGAGTCGGCTCAGAACGACGAAGCCAGTCTGCGCGTGGACCTGGGCTTGAGCTTCGGCGGCTCGGACCTCGATCGAGGCGAGCTACACATCGCCTTACGCCGCGACGAAGGCGCGGACGGCAAGCGTGCGAACTACGGCATCATTGATGCCAGCGTGACATTTGGCTTCGATCTCGGAGAAGCCATGCTGCTGCTCGACGCCGAGGCCGCGTATCAGCACGGAACCACGGAGCTCGAGCCCACCGGCCTGCTCGTGAAGCAGGACCTGCGAGCCTTTGCCTGGGCGGGTCGCACGACGCTGCTCGCGGACCGGCTCTCAGTGGCGATCGATTCATTGTTCCTGAGTGGTGACTCCGACGCTCAGGATGGAACCGTCACCTTGTTTCGCGCGGATCCGAACTATCAGTTCGGTGTCGTACTGTTCGATCAGGTCGTGCGCGCGCAGTCTGCGCGTAGCGTAGCGACTGCCACCGCCCCAACGCTCGGCGCTCCGTTCAATCAGGTTGAACGCTTGCCGAGTGAGGGCGCTCCGACCGACACGCTGGCGTTCTTTCCACGGGTCGGCTACCGCCTGCTGTCCGGGCTCGACGTGTACGGCGGCGTGTTGTTCGCGTTCGCTCCCGTTGTCCCAAGAGACCCGGCGAACACCAAACTCGCCGGAGGCGCTGCTCGTACCGCGCTGGGCGGTGCGTCCGAGGGCTACTGGGGCACGGAGTACGATCTCGGGGCTCGCTTCCGAGCGCTCGCTTGGGGAAGTCTGCTGACGCTGGGGGTCGAAGGGGGCGCTCTCCACCCGGGGCCGGCGCTGAACGCTAGCGCGGTAGCACGCGCGAGCGGAGCGGATGATTCGCTGCTCTTCGGCGGTCGCGCTTTTGCCAACTACGACTTCTGAATCTCGCTGGCTGCGCAAAGATGAACCGAGCGGCGGTTGCGCCCGCGCATTTCCGCGCGAGACTTAGTGCACGTGCTGCCGACCCTTGCCTTGCTGGGTGCCTTGAGTGCCGATCCGCAGATCGTGGTGTACACGATGGGACCCGGGCGAGACCTGTTCGAGCGCTTTGGGCATGCTGCAGTGTGCATCGAAGAGCGCGGTCGCGGCCGCTGCTACAACTACGGCACGACGGATTTCCAGACGCCACCTGAGAGGATCGGGTGGGAGTTCATCCGCGGAAGTTCACGCTTCTGGGTCTCCATTTGGCCAGAAGAGCGCATGCTACGCGCCTATGCGGCTGCGGATCGTGATGTCTTTCGTCAGGTGCTCCCCCTCACCCCCGAGCAAACACGAAGAGCGATCACGCGCCTCGAAAACGATAGCCGTGAGGAAAATCGCTATTACCTCTACCACCACTTTGACGACAACTGCACTACCCGCATCCGGGACATCGTGGACGATGCGACGGGGGGCGCGTTCTTGAACGGCGCAGACGCTGGAGCGGGCGTCACGCGTCGTGAGCTCGGGGAGCAGGGGGTGGCTGAGTGGCCAGGAGCAATCGCAGCAGGGCAACTGTTCGCCGGACCTCGGCTCGACCAGCAAATGACCCGCAAGGAGGCGATGTTTCTGCCGAGCAATCTGCGCGCCGAACTCAGCTCACGGCTGGGCGCCAAGGCGGAGCAAGTCAACGTGCGTCACGGTTCGGCCTTTCCCCGGCGGCCACCGCCGACCTGGCAGTACTTTGCCGGCTTGAGCCTGCTCATGACGTTTCCGCTGCTCGCACTGCGTCGCCGGCCCCGCGCCGGGCGAGTAGCAGCCTTCGCGACTGGCGTACTGCTCGGAAGCCTGGGCTGTGCCGTCTGGGCGCTCAGCCTGCTCGCGCACATGCAGGAGCTGCGCGTGAATCAGGCGCTGCTGTTGTTCTGGCCCACGGATCTGAGCCTCGGTTTCCTGGGGAAGCGTGCGCGAACGAGCTACGCCCGGTTGCGTGCGCTCGCCGCGCTCTGCACGTTGCTGCTGAGCGCGATCGGCGTGCTGAAACAGCCGCTCGTGGCACCAGCGTTGTTGGTGATGCTGCCCCTTGGCTGGCTCGGTTGGTCAACAATTGGAGCCGTTCGGGCACCCTTTGCTAAGGTTCGAAAACATGGCTTGGGGAGCAGCAAAGAGCCCGGTAGAGCGTCTGTCGCCGAAGGGGAAACTCAGTAATTTTAGGGGCTTATGGGCCGGCGGGGCGGTCTTGCTGCTGACGTCGGTGCTCAGCGCCGCGTGCGGTCAGACTGCTCGGGAGGCGGTCGCGCCGTCACCCTCTCCGGGGCTCCCGGCGGAGCTGGCCTCCGACCAAGATGATGACCTCGACGCCGCGGTCGAGGCGGCGGCAGAGGAGGAAGCCGCGAGCGCGACGCCGACGGCTCCCAGCGTAGGCTGGGTGCTCCCGCTGGACCACGGGATCCGCGCGGATAAGGCCGGGCAGGGTCAGTTCCTCGCGCCCCGCTACCACGGGATGCACAACGGTGTTGATTTGCTTGCGCCCGTTGGCACTCCCATCCTCGCCGCCTGTTCCGGTGAAGCAACACAGGGCATGCTCGGCGGCTACGGGCGAGTCGTGAAGCTCGTGTGTCCAGTCCCCGCGGACTGGGGGTCTGGCTATCTTTCGTTCTTCTATTCCCATCTCTCGAAGCAGAACCTCACCGAGGACGTGTACACGCGGGTCGAGCTTGGTCAGGAGCTGGGCGCGGTCGGCAAGAGCGGGAATGCCGCCGGTCCCAGTGTGATGCCACACCTGCACCTCGAGTTGATCGTTCAACCTACGGAGCGGGCGGCCAAGGACGAGAGGCACTCCGGTCGAGACCAAAGCGACAACGCGGCGGCGGATGCGTTGCTCGCGAACATCGAAGAACGCTGCCTGAAGCCCGCTGGCGTTCAGGTGGAGGCAGGTCTTAGGAGGCACCGCCGCCTCGACCCTTATGTCGTCCTGAGTTGCTTGGGCGCAAAGAAGCCCCAGTTCACGCCCGCGCAGGGCGCCTTGCGCGGAGCCAGCACCCCCTGGCATGCTTTGTACACCGCGAGTGACGCCAACCCAGACATTTCCCTACTCCCCAGCCGCTAGCGCAACCGAGTTCGTGTGCTTCGGGTACAAGCAGCTTGCAGACTTATTGCCACGCGGAAGTAAGCACAAGCTGAGCAGGCGCGAGCGAGGTCGTCGATGACGCAAGGACGCATGACGCTAGTCGCTGCGGGGCAGACGGACGTCGGACGTCGCCGCAGCCACAACGAGGACCAGTTCCTGGTCCGCGAAGACCTCGGTTTGATCGCCATCGCCGACGGAGCCGGCGGACACAAAGCTGGAGAGGTCGCAGCGAAGCTCGCGTGCACCAGCATTTCGAACTACGTGGGCGCTACGGTGCGCAAGGCCTGGGATCGCCCGGACTTCGACCGCTTTGGCCTGCCCAACGACGCGCGTCGTCTGGTGGCTGCGGTGCAGAAGGCTAACAAGGACGTGGTCGAGATCTCCCGCACCCACGGCAAGTACCGCGGCATGGGAACGACGGTGGTTGCGGGGCTCTACTCGCCGCGCAGCCACCTCTTTCACATCGCGCACGTCGGTGACAGCCGCGCCTACCGCCTGCGTCGGGGCGCGCTCGAGCAGCTCACTCAAGATCATTCCCTGCTCCAGGACGTGCTGGAGACGCAGCCCGAGTTGGACGACCAGGTGATCTCGCGCTTCCCGCGCAGTGTCGTCACGCGCGCTCTTGGGATGGACCAGCAGTTGCGAGTGTCCGTCACCAGTCATCGGGCGCTGCCTGGAGATCGTTACCTGCTCTGCAGTGATGGTCTGTGCGGCTACGTAGAACCTACGGAAATCGAAGCCACGCTCCGCCTCGAGGAATCGCCAGCCACCGTCAATCAGTTGCTGGTGGATCTGGCCAACGCCGTTGGAGGGCGCGACAACATTGGTGTCGTGACCTGTGACTTCGAGGCTGACGGTGAGATCAAGCGTCCAGGACCGCAGACTACGATCCCCGATCTCGATGACGACGATGAGCCAGAGCTGATGATTCTCGGCATCGAGGATGCTGCGCTGGTCGTCACCGGTGGTCAGCTGCGGGACGAGTTGATGGTGCAGCTCGGGCAGTTGCTCAAGAAGCAGTCGAAGTAGGTGCAAGCCATGGAGGCCGCGAAGCACCCTAGCTGGCCCAGCCGACCAAAGCCCCCAGGAGCTGGCTGGCTCTGGTCGAGTCTTGCCTGCTTCGGTCTCTTGAGCAGCGGGTGCTCGGGCTGCTCCGATTGCAACGGCAGCGCGACTTCCCACCCAGCTGCCGCAGGCAGCGGCGCGACCCCTAGCGCCCCCGGCGAAAGCCGAGCTCGGGAGCCAGCCGCCGCCGCGAGCGGCAGCGCCGCGCCGAGTGCGAGCGTGCGAGAGAAGAGCCTCGCCGAGCAACTCGATGACCTTGACCTGGACGCTCTGCAGCTTGGCGGCGATGGCTGCGTGCCTTGCGTGGACTGTCCAGAGCAAGATCCGACGCGGTGCTCGCAGGAGCATTGCTCGAGCGGCGTCCCATGCAAGGCCTACGGCTTGTGCGCCGCTAGCTCCGGTCGCTGCGTTGCCGACTCGGACGCTCACTGCAAGCGGAGCGCTAGCTGTGGGCAGCGTGGACAGTGCACAAAGCGTGGCGATGTGTGTGCTGCCTCTGCTGACAGCTGCAAGGCGAGCACCGCGTGTCAGCAGAGCGGACTATGTCAGGCCCAGGGCGGCGTGTGCGTCGCTAGCTCGGATGCGGACTGCGAGAAGAGCAGCGACTGCAAGCGCAAGGGCGAATGCGCCGCGCGCTCTGGAGCATGTATCCCCGCGGAACTGAAGCATTGCAAGGCTTCTGACCTGTGCAAGCGCCACCAGATGTGCCGTCTGGTTGAGGGGCACTGCAGCGAGTGAGAAGCGCCGCGGCGAGTAGAAGCACCGCAGCGAGTAGAAGCACCGCAGCGAGTAGGAAGCACCGCGGTGGCCGACGCGCTAGCTGCGGCGCGAGCGGGGGGCGCGTCCGGCCTGGATCGAGGCTGGGCCGGCGTCCAAGTCGTCGAGCAAGCGACGCCAGCTCATGCCGTTGTCGACTCGCAGGAGCTTCGCGACTTCGGACAACGCGACTTCTTCTTCCTTCGTCACCGCGCGCGGGTCGTCGAACGCGTGGGCCGTGGCACGGGCTATAGCCTCTGCGTGGCTCAACAGCTCATGCAGCTCTTCGGCGTGCACCAGCGGCTCGCCCTCTTCGGTCTGTGCCAGCAGGAACAGGTCCTCCAGTCCTTGACGAAAGTACTCCTCAGAGGGTCGCTCGGCGAGCCAGTTGTCCAGGATCTCGAGCCCGCTCGTATCCGTGAAGAAACGTTCCTTGGCGATCGCGTCGATACGCTCGATCTCCACGTCTTCCATCGTGCCGTCGGCCCACGCGACGTAAACCAGCGGCAGCAGCATCAGCACGCGGTAGTTGCCGGGGGTAAAGCCCAGTTTGCCCAGTGAGTCGACCAAGTACGTTTCCATAGAACGACTGCAGCCATCGCAGAGCCTGAGGGAGGACGCAAGAGCGCCACAGCGCTCCTCTCCCCCAAACGCTGGGTACTTTACCAACCGGGCTTTTGGTAGGTCTTGTGCTTGGTGAGGAAGTCGCCTTCCATGAACTGCTGAGGGGTCAGCTCGCGCACGCCGTCTTCGCTGAGTTCGAGGATGCGGTCGGCGACGGTGCTCACCATCTGCCGGTCGTGGGTCACGAACATGCAGCTGCCCTCGTAGCTCACGAGGGCATCGGTCAGTGACCGAATGGACTCGAGGTCGAGGTGGTTGGTCGGCTCGTCGAGCAACAGGACGTTGGGCTTGAGCAGCATCAGGCGCGCCAAGAGCAGGCGCACGGTCTCACCACCGGACAGCACCTTGGTGGGCTTGAAGGGCTCGTCTTTCTTGAACAGCAAGCGGCCAAACATCGCGCGGATTTGCTCCTCGTCGGCGTCCTCTGCCCAGCCCCAGAGCCACTTGTGCGCGGTGACGTCGCTCTTCTCGATCTGCTCGTGGTGATCCTGTGGCATGTAGCCGACGTTGGCTTCATAGCCCCACTCGATTTTTCCGGAGTCGGGCTTGACCTCGTCCACCAGCATCTTCAGCAGCGTGGTCTTGCCGACGCCGTTTGGACCTACCACGGCTACTTTATCCCCGCGGAATAAACTGAAGTTGAGGTTGTCGCAGATTGCGATGTCGCCGAAGTGCTTGGTTAACCCTTCCACCGCCAGCGCCTGCTTGCCGCTCGGCCGCTTCAGCTCGAAGCGCAGCCAAGGGCGCTCGATGTTCGAGCGCTTGAGGTCGCTGAGCGCCTGCTTCTCGCGCTCGAGAGCCTTCTCGCGGCTCTTGACCTGGCTCGCCCGGCTACCCGCGCGGAAACGCTGAACGAACTCTTGGAGGTCCTGGATCTTCTTCTGCTTGGCCGAGTTCTGAAGCTCTAGGCTGCCGCGAGCCTCAGCCTTCTGGTGCACCATGTCGTCGTAGTTGCCGGGGTAGACGATGATGGTCTGGTAGTCGATGTCCGCGATGCGCGTGCACACCTCGTTGAGGAAGTGACGGTCGTGGCTGATGACCACGAGCACGCCGCGGTACTCCAAGAGGAAGCCCTCGAGCCAGCGGATGCTCGCGATGTCCAGGGCGTTGGTCGGCTCGTCGAGCAGCAGCGCGTCTGGCTTGCCGAACAGCGACTGCGCGAGGAGCACTCGCACCTTGTCGCCCCCGGTGAGCGCAGCCATCTTTCCTGCGTGGAATTTCTCCGGGATGCCGAGACCCTCGAGGAGCTCAGTGGCCTCCGCCTCGGCCATGTACCCATCTTCTTCGGCGATCACGCCTTCGAGCTCTCCGAGCCGCATGCCCTCTTCGTCGGTGAGCGCGTCGCCCTTTTCGAGCAGCGTCTCCTTCTCGTGCATGGCCTGCCAGAGGTTGTCGTTCCCCATCAGCACCACGTCGATCACGCGGTTGTCTTCGAACTGATAGTGGTCCTGACGCAGGATGCCTACGCGCTTGGGGCGACGCACGTTGCCCGCCATGGGCTCCTGCTCGCCGGTGACGATGCGCATGAACGTCGACTTGCCAGCGCCGTTGGGGCCCGTGAGTCCGTAGCGCTCCCCTTCGTTGAAGGTGACGTTGACGTTGTCGAACAGCACCTGTTCGCCAAAGTTCATTGAGACTTCGCTAACGGTGATCATGGCTGACCTCGAAGGGGTAAGGGGTAGGCTTTGCAGGCGAGCGCCGGGGCGCCCAGGCTCTGGCGGGCGCAACCATGACAGCCTCAGCACCAAACTCAAGTGCGTGACTTCACAGCAGAACAAACCCCCGGCCTAGAGGCAGGATCTCGGCGAAATCCTCTGGGTGGCCCCTCGATTCTGGGGGGCTAAAGCTCGCTTCAGCGCGCTTCGGCGGTGACCCGTCGGCCCACGGGCCGGTTGCTCAAACGACACGGTAGGTCGCGGATGATTTCCCTGTGGCAACGTCCGAGCTGGGGGGCGCGCCGCGGAAACTTCCACTCTCAGGGCACAGCCGCCGCGTCCCCACCCAAAAGGAGTCTCCCTCCAGTCAGGTCGCGAGCCACTCCTGGGCTGGCAGCGTGCTAAATCCACGGCATGCGCTTGATGCTTGGGGCGTTGGTGGTGATTGGTGCGGCGGGGTTCTCGCTCGGGTGTTCCGACGACGAAGCGACGGACGCCAGCGGCGGGACCGGCGGCGTCGCGGGAACCGCTGGCACAGGAGGCACCGCCGGCGGAGGAACCGGGGGAACGGGCGGCGTCGTCGAGCCAACGTTGGCAGCCGAGCTGTACGATCAGCAACCGATGGTCGTCGATGTCAACGTGATGTTGCCCGACGGAATCGATGCCCAGCTCGAGCTCGCGGACACTTCAGCGGATGCTGGTGTCCACGTCGCGACCCTCCCTGAGACGGACCCCGAGGGACGCAGCTATCGTTTGCGCGGCCTCGAGCCGGACACCGATTACAGCGTCGAGCTGGTGATCGACAGCCAGCGCTACCCGATGAGCTTCAAGACACGCCCCGCGCTCCCGGGCTACAAGAGCAGCTTCAGCGTGACCACCAGCGGAACGCCGGCGCCGGACTATCGTATGTTCGACTACTCGGAGGCGCCGGTGGTTGGCAACGCCGGCGTGTACTCGGTGGACCCCGCCGGGAAGACTCGCTGGTTCCTGGCGTATCCCGACGCCGAGGCGCTGGACCACCTCCCAGGGGGCATCAAGCTATTACCCGACGGAAACATCTTGTTCATCCTCGGGGATCGCATGCAGATCATCGATGAGCTAGGTGCTGTGCAGAGCGAAGTCCTGGTCAGCCAGCTCGGCGTGCCGCTGTTTCATCACGACATCATCCCGCTCCCGAACGGGAACTTTCTCGCGATCAGCATCGAGACGCGGGAAATCAACTATCCAGCGGACAACCAGAGCCACTACGTGGTGGGTGACTTCCTGGTGGAGTTCAGCCCTCAAGGCATCATCACCTGGAGCTGGAGCGCCCTCGATCACCTGGACTCCCAACGCAAGCGCGCCGACTTCGACAACCCGTTCTATCCCATCTTCAGCCCGACCACTGGTGAGCAAGCGAAGGACTGGAGCCATGGCAACGGCGTGATCTACGACGCCTCGGACGACACGCTGATCTTCAGCATGCGGCACCAGGACTGGGTGATCAAGATCGACCACAAGACAGGCGACGTCGTGTGGAAGCTTGGAGACGAGGGCGACTTCACGCTGAACGGCGATCGCTGGTTCTTCCACCAACACTCACCGGAGCTGCAACCCGACGGCAGCTTGGTGCTCTACGACAACGGCGTCGGCGACCCTTACCAAGACTCGTCGCTATGGAACACGCGTCCGCTGCGCATCGCCCTCGACACGCAGAAGATGGAAGCCAGCATCGCCTGGGTCGATGATCACGAGACGTACCTCTCGCTGATCGCCGGGGACATCGACCGGCTCAGCAACGACCGCTTCTTGATCCTCGACAGCACCGTCACCGAGTCCACGTCGATGCCTTTCCCTTCGCGCTCGCGCATGCGCGAGGTCGATCCGACGACCGGTGAGTGGGTTTGGGTGCTGGACGGCGCCGAAGGCGACTTCTCCTATCGCTGCATCCCGACGCTGCGCCTGCCCGGTGAGGCTGAGTAGACCTGCGCTCTGCCGCTAGGAGGCATGCCGCTAGGAGGCATGCCGCTAGGACGCAAGCCGCTTCAAGCAAGCTGCGAAACGCCGCTGCACGGTCTCCCGACGGTCGTGGCGACCAGCGTTCACTCGCCACTCTCCGTTGACCATTACCCGCGCGATGGCCGGCCGATTGCTGGCGAAGATCCAGCTGTCGACCTGTGCCTCATGAGCACGCCCGAGCAGGCTTGGATGCTCTGGGTCCAGACAGATTAGATCCGCAGGGCAACCGGGGAGGAGCCGCCCAACGGGTGAACCCAGCGCCTGCGCACCGCCCAGCAGCGCCTCGGTGAGCAGACGCGAGCCTGTGTGCTCCGGCTGATCTCCGCCCAACACGGTGTTGCGCGCGTGCTGCGTGAGACGCTGCGTGTACTCCAACAGTCGCAGCTCTTGCGCGGGATCGAGGGTGATCTGGCTGTCGCTGCCCACGCCCCAGCGCCCCGCGTGTGCCCGGTAGTTGCCGAGGGGAAAGATGCCGTCGCCCAGGTTGGCTTCAGTGGTCGGGCAGAGTCCAGCGACGACTCCGGAGCGGCCAAGCTCTGCCTGCTCAGTATCAGAGAGGTGTGTTGCGTGAACGAGGCACCACGTCTTGTCCACGCTCGCGCTCTCGAGGAGCAGCTCCACGGGGCGTCGCCCGTGGTGCGAGACGCACTCCTCCACTTCGCGCAGCTGCTCGGCGATGTGGATGTGGATCGGCGCTTCGGGCAACGAGCGCTTCACTTCGCGCACCACGGCGTTCAGGCTGCCCAAGGGCGCCGCCCTCAGGCTGTGGGGTGCGGCGCCCAGGGTCACCAACGAGTCGCACTCGCTCTGCAGAGCCTGCCAGAGCTGGAGGTAACGCTCAGGCGAGTTGTAGAAGCGGCGCTGCGCCGCTTCGATCGGCTTCGGCCCGAAGCCAGCCGCTTCGTAGAAGACTGGGAGCAGCGTCAAACGGATCCCCACGGAACGCGCAGCGGCGGCCACTCGCCGTCCGAGCTCTGGGAGATCCGCGTACGGACTTCCTTCGGCTGCGTGATGTACGTAGTGAAACTCCGCGACGCTCGTGTAGCCCGCCTCGAGCATCTCCAAGAAGACCTGCTCAGCGATGGCTTCGACCGCGTCGGGGTCGAGACGTTCGGCGTAGCGATACATCGCCTCTCGCCAGCTCCAGAAGCTGTCCTTCCCGGTTCCCCCGGATTGCTCCGTCAGGCCCGCGAATGCGCGCTGAAACGCGTGAGAATGCAGGTTCGGAACGCCGGGTAGCAGCACGCCAGCCACGCGCTCCGTGACGCCCTCGGCGCCCGCGGCCACTCGGCGGACCAACCCTGCCTCGACCTCGATGAGGCCAGGCGTATGCCAGCCGATGCCATCGAAGAGCGCATCACATCCCAGGACGAAGCGGCTCACGGAGCCCCACCTGCAGTCTGGGTCGGTCGCCACTCGAGGAGTGCCCGCACCAGACGCTCGAGCACGCGAGTGAGCGGCGCTGCTCGCTCTGGGTCCCAGGCGTAAGGCGGCGCTTCGAGCATGTACTCTGCCTGAGCCATCTCGAGCTGCAGCGCGTGGACGTTGCTGTCCGGCGCGCCGAAACGCCGGGTGATGTAGCCACCCTTGAAGCGGCCGTTCACCACCCAGCTCATCCCGGAGCCTTGCAAGACGCCGCACGCCAGCTCCTGGAGTTGGCTGGCGCAGCTCGTCCCATCTGCCGTCCCGAGGTTGAGCGTAGGCAACCGGCCGTCGAAGAATCGTGGTACTTCCGCGCGGATTGAGTGGCCGTCCAGCAGGACCGCGAATCCGTGGCGTGCTTTGATGCGTGCGAGCTCCGTCTCGAGTGCGCGATGGTACGGCTCGAAGTACCGCGTGAGTCGCGTCGCCTGCTCCGTCGGGTCCGGCTGCTCTCCTGGTCGATAGAGGTCGCTGCCATCGAATGCAGTGGTGGGGCAGAGCTCCGTCACGCTTTTCCCTGGGTAAAGGGACGCGCCGCTCGGATCACGGTTCAGGTCGATCAGGTAGCGGCTGTAGTGGGCAAACAGGCACGTCACATCGAGATCTGGTGCGAATCCGTACAGCTGGTGCACGTGCCAATCGGTGTCTGGCAGGGCGAGCGCTGCGGGAACCAAGCGCTGCTCGAGCGCTTCTGGCAGCGCCGTGCCGCAGTGCGGGACGCTGATGACCAGCGGGCTCTCGCCACGCTGGAGCGTGTATGCGGTGGACTCAGCTGCGCTCATGAGCGAGGGGTAGCGCGGAATGCCCACGCTGCGCAATCGCAGCAGCACCGGTGTACCTCACCCCCAAAACGGTCGGCTGCTGCTGCGGCTCTGCGCCTTGTCACACCATGCGAAAGCGGGTCGATGCGAGCAGGGTGTGGGTCTTGGCGTTCCACACGCGTACTTCGTAGTCGGCTCGGCGAGGGATGGTCCAGCTCTTGTAGAGCGTGGTGCTCTGCGCATTCACGGGGTTGGTGCTGGTGGTCAGGGTCGTTTCCTGCGCGCCATCGAAGCGGATGAGCTGCACCACGAGAGCCATGTCGGGGCCAAACGGACGATCGAGCGCGCGGAACTTCATCGCCGCTTGATCCAGGGGGATCACGCTGGAGAATTGGCTGAACTCCGGATCACTCTTGGACGTGGGCACGCCAGTGCGGATCTCCCAGTGGCGCCCTTCTCTGAAGAACTTGCCGGGGTCAGCGTCCAGTGCCGCAGCGGCTCGCTGCCCGCAGTACTCGCAGCTTATGGCAGTGTTGCCGTACGGATCTATCTTCAGCGGCGCACCACACTCCGGACATGCCGCTTGGCGGTCGACGATCCCTGCGCGCCGCTTGTAGCTCTTCACGCGCTCATCGACCTTGCTCGGGTCGATCCAGCCGCCGCTGCTCAAGAGGTCCGTGAATTTCGCAGAACTCGCGTCGAGGTAGCAAATTGCGTACGCGCGGGACTCCACGCTCGGGGAGGCGAGAGCATCCTGCATGATGCCCTCGATGCGATTGTCGCTCTGGTCCATCAGGAGCGCGACGTAGAGATCTTTCGCGTCCCACGGAAGTGAAGCGCGCCACGTCTCGAGCAAGCGTGTGACGAGGTCTGGCGTGACCACGTCGCGCAGGTATTCAATCTCCTGGGCGTCGCGAGCCTCGATGGCGCTCAGGGCGCGCTTGAATGCGTCGTCGGTCACGAGAGCGGCGGTGGGTAGTCGCTGAACAGCCCTGCGCGGACTTCCCGCCGCGCTTCAGCCAGTTCCGCGAGGTATTCGAGGACTTGGGGGTGGGTCATGATGATCTCGCGGAAATCCTTGGCATCCAGACGTAGCGCGAAACACTTGCTGAGGCTCTTGACGCTCTCTTCTGACGGCGCGCCGTCCATCAGCGACAACTCGCCGAAGACATCGCCGGGTAGCAAGCTCTGCAGCGGTTCTCCACGGAAGCTGACTTCAGCTTCTCCGCTAAGCAAGATGTAGAGGCCATCGGCGCGCTCGCCTTGAGTCAGTAGCTCCGCGTCGGACTCCGCCTCCAGGAACTGGAAGCGTGACGCGAGGGCACGCCGCTCTCCGCCTGCAAAGGGCGCGAACAACGGACTCGTGAGCACCAGGGCGTTCACCAAGCGCTCGCGGATGAAGCGCAAGAGCACGGTGAGTACGCTCGGCTCACTCGCCGCCAGATCCGAGATCAAGCGGCGGTCGATGACCAGGAGCTCGGTGTCTTCGCTGGCGACAGCGGACGTGGGGCGCACGGAGTCGCTCAACAGCCCAAGCTCCCCAAAGAATTCGTTCGCGAGACAGCGCCCCAGCTCGAGTTCTTTCGGGGGGGGAGAGAGCAACGTGATCTCACCCTGCACGACGACGAACAACCGATCGGCAGCGTCGCCCGCCGAGTAGACCAATTCGCCCTCAAGAACCTCCAAGAACTCAACGCCCTGAATCAACGCAGCCAGGGTGAGCGGGTCGAGTTCGCTGAACAGCGGCACACGACTGAGCGCGATACCAACCTCGCTGGTTTCCTGTGGACGCGCTGCGTCCAGGGTCAGCTCGATGGGTCGACTGCCCGGCTCAGCGTCTTCTGGCGTGAAATCCGGCTCTGCTACCTGTGCGCCTGAGTCGTCTGCGGGCGCATCGGTCACCGCGTCCAAATCGGGCCACGGCTCGCTCAGCGGCAGGGCGCTGAACCTTGGTGCATCTTCAAGCAGCTCGGCTTCGTCAATCTCGACAAAGTCCATTTCCAAGGGGATTTCATACACGGCTCGCCTGCCAACCGGCGTCAGGCGCCGAGAAGCGGGCACGACCTCCGACAGCGTGACGTCCTGCAGCGCCGCGCCTGGGGGAATGCTGCGTCGCTCCAAGTCGGCGCTCGGGTGGCTCACAGAAATGCGGGGCTCGGAGGGAGCAGGCGGGCTCTGTGGCCTCGGCGGGGGAGGTGCGGGAGGCGCTGACGGCGGAGGCGGTTCCGGGGCGAGCGCGGGTGTCGCGGGCGCTGCTCGGGGACTGGGTGCTTGCGCGGCTGTCGCGGGGCGGGTGTGTTCGCGGCTGCCAACGACATTCAGGCGCTCCTTGCGCAGGGCGCTGAGCAGAGCGGCGCTGCGCCGTTTGGCTTGAGGCGTGCGGGCGACCGCTGGTGCCGGGTTCGGCGTGACGACTGGTGCCGGGTTTGGCGTGACGACCGACGCTGGGTTTGGCGCAACGACGGAGCTGGGCTCAGGAGTCTGCGCTTCGCTCTGGATGCGCGGAGGCGGAGGAAAAATGTGGGGAGAGCGTGCCGCAATCCTCTCCGGCTCGACTAGCACTCGCTGCAGGCCTCGTTTCCGTCCGGAATGGAGATCGGCTAGGCGCTCTTGTGTGGATGTATGGCTCGGGTCGATGCGTAAGATGCGCTTGCACACCGCGACGGCTTTGAGCAGGAAGCCTGCTTCGGAGTAGGCTTCGGCCGCGCGCATCAGCGCTTCCATCTCCTTGTCCTGCTTGTTCAGCCGCGCGTACGCGTCCGCCGCGCGCTTGGCCCACTCGGGCTCTGCAGGGTCTGCGTGCTCGAGCTTCTCGTAAAGCGCAGCCAGCTCGGCGTAGTCATCCCGGCGTCGCGCACTTTCGGCTGCCTCACGCAGCTTGCGGATCTTCCAGGACATGACCTTAAAGGATACGCCCCTAGGCGACGAGCGCTATAGCCACAGTGTGCTGGGAGTCGGGGCGTTCTGGGACCGCGGCCGAACACTGCCATTCAAGGCCCTCGGCGCGCTTTGGCTTCGGCGCTGCTTTGGCTTCGGCGCTGCTTTGGCTTCGGCGCTGCTTTGGCTTCGGCGCTGCTTTGGCTTCGGCGCTGCTTTGTGTGGGGCCGCGCCGTTGCTACCGCCACTGGGAGTCGGGCATTGGGTGTGCTTTGGTGCGAGAAAGACATGACCTCCGACACCGACTCGAAGTCCGCCGAAGCCTCCACACCGGCTGGCGCACGGGCCCTGGTACAGGCGCTCAGCGCGAGAGGGGAGTGGCCGTTGTTCGTGGCGGGGCGCGCCGAGCGACCCAACGCGGATCTCACGGTGACCGACAAGTACACGGGTGATCCGATCGCGCGCGTAGCGATGGCCGACGCTACCGTGATTGAGCGGGCCATCGCCGCTTGCGTGACGGCGGCAGAGCCGATGCGGCGCTTGAAGGCTTACCAGCGCCAGGCGGTGTTGGCTCATTGCGTGAAGCGCTTTCAGGAGCGCTTTGACGAGCTGGCGATGGCGCTCTGCTTGGAAGCGGGCAAGCCGATCAAAGACTCGCGCGGTGAGGTGACGCGACTGATCGACACGTTCCGTTACGCTGCGGAAGAGTCCGTGCGCATCGACGGGCAAGTGCTCGAGTTGGCAATCAGCGAACGCGCGAAGGACTACAGCGGGATGGTCAAGCGCGTGCCCATTGGGCCCTGCTCGTTCATCAGTCCGTTCAACTTTCCGCTGAACCTCGCGGCGCACAAGATTGCGCCTGCACTCGCCGTGGGTTGTCCCTTCGTGCTCAAGCCAGCGAGCTTGACGCCGCTCGGCGCGCTGATGATTGCTGAAATCCTCGCGGAAACTGACTTGCCTGAAGGGGCCTTCAGCGTGCTCCCGTGCCGGCGAGATGCCGCGGCGGCCTTCACCGAAGACGAGCGCTTCAAGTTGCTCTCGTTCACCGGATCTCAAGCGGTCGGCTGGGACCTGAAGGCTGCCGCAGGAAAGAAGAAGGTGGTGCTCGAGCTGGGCGGCAACGCAGCCTGCATCGTCGACGAAAACGTCGACCTGGAGGACGTCACCAATCGGCTGATCGTCGGTGCGTTCTACCAGTCGGGGCAGAGCTGCATCGGAGTGCAACGCATCATCATCCATGACTCCGTGTACGCCGAGCTGAAGGCGCGCCTCGTCGCCCGCACGCGGGCGCTCAAGAGTGGTGACCCGAAGGACCCCGAGACGTTCATTGGTCCGATGATCTCCGTCAAAGAAGCGAAGCGCTTGGAGCGCTGGATCCAGAGCGCGGTAGAGCGAGGCGCGACTCTCCTGTGTGGCGGCACCCGGGACGGCGCGATGCTGGAGGCTTGCCTGGTGGAGGGCGTGCCTCGCGACACCGAGCTCTACGCCGAGGAGGCGTTTGGGCCGGTTGCGTTGCTCAGTCGCTTCAGTCGCTTCGAGGATGCCCTCGCAGAGGTCAACGACAGCATCTACGGGCTGCAAGCAGGGGTCTTCACTCGCGATCTGTATCGCGCGCATCAGGCCTGGGACGAGCTGGACGTCGGCGGAGTCGTGATCGGGGACGTGCCTTCCTGGCGCGTCGATCACATGCCCTATGGTGGCGTGAAAGACAGCGGCTTCGGTCGCGAAGGGATCCGCTACTCCATGGAAGACATGACCGAGCCACGGCTGATGGTGATCCGTACGCCGCCCCACGCTTGAAGCGGCGGCGTACGAAACCCTTGCAGCAAATCCGAGCGGAACCGGCTAAAGGTGGTACGCCAGACCCAAGTACCCGTACAGGTACTGGTCGAGGGCGCCGCCAGCCACCGCGTCCCCGTCGTCGGTCACACCCACGTTGTCCGGGTCGGGGTTCAGCGTGAAGAAGTAGCGCTCGATTGCGCCGCCGAGGAACAAATCCAGATCGCCGACAGCGAGCCCGAACTCCAAGTGGCCGTCCACCGCGCCGACGCTTTGATCCGGGAACCAGGGCTGCTCAGCGAACTCCCCGCTATCGAGTACGAAGCGATAGCCCACGCCGAGTCCCAGAAACACCGAGCCGAAGCCGAGTCGCGCATCGAGTGCCGGGCGAATGTAGCCGTAGTTCACGCTGGGGATGAAGTTCCGGTCCCCGTCGTCCAGCGTGAACGTATGCTGCCCATAGCGCGCGCTGAGCCCGAGCTCGTGGTCGCCGATAGGGAATCGCCAGCGCAACCCCACGTTGAACTCGCGGCTCGACGTATCGAGCTTGGTGCCGTCCGAGGTCTCCGAGCTGAGCGCGAAGGCCTGTTGGTATCCGCCCACGAGACCGAGATTCCCCACGGCACTATCACCGCCTGCGAGTGGGTACCACTCGAGGTCGAGACGGGCGAACGGTGCGGCACCGAGGTCGTAGGGGCGCAGCGTGCCGTTGAGATCATCGGTGTACTCGAACTTGCGGTTCATCACACCGCCGCGCAGCGCGAGCCGGAGGGCATCGCGATCGCTCTTCGATGCGGGCTCGTCCTTGGGCTCCTCGTCCTTCGGTTCGTCCTTGGGCTCGTCGTCCTTCGGCTCGTCCTTGGGTTCCTCAGCCTTCGGCTCGTCTTTGGCTTCTGGCTCCGGTGCCTTCGCGACTTGGGCTTTGGCGATCGGGCCCTTCAGCTTGTCTAGCAGATCCTTGTTTACGGCCTTCTTGAGACCTGCGGGGAAGTTCCCGTTGAACTCGAGCACCTCAAGGCTCTCACCGGTAGCGCCGTCGACGACGTTCAGCTCGAGCTTCCACTTCACACCCTTGTGACTGACCACGCCTTCGAGGATCGCAGCGACACCCAGTTCTTGAGAGACACCTTGGTACCCCTCGGGGTTGCCGTCGAGCTTCGCCTTGGCCCCGTCGAGCTTCTTCTTTGAGACGACGTCGTAGTCGGCGTTCTTGTCGAGCAGCTTTACGACCCACGCTCGCGCCTGATCCTTGCGCGGCCCCTCGAAGTCGCGGATCACGATGCTCGTCTTGGCGAAGGCGCCGAGGGCGAACAACGAGACGACGAGCGCCGTACACACGCTCAGGCAGTAACGTAGCAATGTTGCCGCGCGGATATGTCTCGCGCCAGCGGTCTTGATGCGCCTCACATCTCCTCCGGGGCGTTGCCAGTGACTTCCAGGATCCACGAGCGGATGCACTCGACGTCGCGGCTCTTGAGGTTCGAGGTCAAGAGCGGCATGCGGTCATCGCATTCCGGCACTTCCTGACTGACCTTTTCCAAGAGGTAGCTCGCTTCGGGATTCTGGGAATCGATCAGCAGACGATCCGGGCACACACATGCCTCGGGATCATTGGGGTCGGGCTGTGAACAGTGCGCGGGAACGTCGATCAGGCGCTCCGCGACTCCGGGCGACTTGAGGTCCAAGTCCGCTTCCGGCTTTTTTTCGTCGTGACATGAAGAAGCGCCGCAGGTCTTCGCAAAGATCCGATTCGGCGGGTCGCACACCGTCGAGAAGCGATCCGGATCTTCCAACTCACCTGGGCAACCGGGGAGGGCTAGCGCCGCGAGGAACAGCAGCACGGCGCTGGAGAGGAGAGCTTTCATTTCCCGCGAGCCTAACAGAGAGGCCGCGTTTCTGAACTCAAAGACGAGCTAGGTTCAGGTCTAAACGCGTGTCGAAGCCGTGCGAGATCTTTTGATCGTCGGGGGGCGCGTTTTGATGTGCAAAATAGCTGTGGGAGCGGTCAAAACACAGCCGCTTGGTGGGTACTTCCGCTACTCCTCTTCGTCCTCGGGCTTGACCTCTGGAGCCTTCAAGGCTTGGAGCGAACGCTGCAGTGCCTTGTGCGCCTTTGCGCTCGGCGCCTTGCGTGTGCCGTCGGGCTCAACGCGGCGGGCGGTTCGCAGCAAGTTCCGGAGCTGCTGGCGGTCGAGCTCAGCGTGCGTCTCGAGCAGCTCATCCAGCTCTCCGTCACTGCCCGTCAACAGACGCTCGAGCCAAGTCGTGGCGTACTCATTCGTATTGCCGCGCGGTTTCGAGATGCCGCCCGGCATGGCGAGGCGTCGGCGAATGGCCTCGTGGTCGAGCTCCGCGAGCTGCCGAGCGAGGAGCTTGACCTGGCGCTGGCGGGCTTTGTTGAGTGGCAGCTCGCTGGCGAGCAGGATGCCGTCTTCCAGTTGCTCTGGCAGGCTCAGACGGCGGAGCCTGGCGGCGCCGAGCCCAATCAACTGCTCCACCAGTTCCCGCACGCGTGCCTCGCCGGCGCGCGCCTCTTCGCGCCGCCTGGTGCGCGAGGGGCGGCCGTCATCATTGCCGCGGAGAAAAATTGTCTCCGGCTCTTCCGTCTCTAGCTTGGGCTTTTGGGACATGGATTCAGGTTCGGGGGTGGGGGAGGGTTGCCCATGCGAAAGCAGCCGCAGGAGCTGGCGTCGTCGTTCGTTTGCAAGGTGCCTCCGCGGCAGCTCTCGTACGCCGGGTCCTTGAGTTCTGCCGGGCAGTCTACCTTGACCTCGGGCGGAGCTTTTCCGGGCGGTGGTCGCGCGCCTTTCGGAAAGTCGCCGTCCACGAAGCAGCCGTCGCCCTGATAGGCGCGCTTGATCACGCGGCCTGCCTTGTTCTTTGGGTTCAGCACTTTCTGGTGCGTGGACCAGCTGATCTGAGGTGCGGGGGGGGTGCGGTGGATCTCCGGTGCTGGTTCGGGCACATAAGCGCTGCCGGGTGGCTGTGCGGCGTCGACTTCGGCGGCGCTGGTGGCCACCGGGGTTGGATCGCTGGTCGGCTCCGGCGGGTTCGCAGCGATGATGTCCGGATCCTTCGGCTCGTTGCCGCTGTGGTTACAGCCCGCAGCGACCGTGGCTGTAACGACGAAGGCCGCACGCAGCGCGCGCTCGCGCCGCCGTGGAGTTGGTTTGTTGCCGTGGAGAAACATACTTGCCTCAGGAGCCGATAGAGCGTGGAGAGATGAGAGCTTACCAGGCGGCGCTCAGCGGTGAAACGTCACGTTGGCTTCCAGCGCCTCGCGTGTCGTTCGCGTGCGGTTCGCGGGCTCGTTCGGGTCTTCGTAGCCGAAGCACAGGCCAACCAAGATGCCGATGTCTTCAGGCACCTGGAGCTCGCGGCGCACCACATCCGGGTAGTTTCGCAGGCTGCCCATGGGGCAGCTCGCGATGCCGTGGGCAGTGAGCGCCAACATGAGGTGCCCCAGGTAGATACCGACATCCACCACGACGCTCGAGCCGAAGCTCTTGTGCATGCCGATGAAGGCGACGTGGGGCGCGTCGAACAGCTCGTAGTTGCGGAGGAAGGCGCGCTTGCGGCCCTCGACGTCGCGGCGCTCGACCCCGAGCTCCTTGTACAGCGCCACGGCGCACTCCACCTGGTGGCGCCGATACTCATCCTTGAAGTCGGCGCCGCGGTCGAAATCGGGGCGCCCCGGTTGACCTGCGACTTGAAGCAGTGCCGCGCGGATACGTTCACGGGAGTCGCCCGATGCGACGTACACGCGCCAAGGCTGGACGTTGCAGTTCGACGGCGCCGCTTGCGCCACCTGGAACGCCGCGCGCAGCGTCTCTTCTGCGACCGGTCGCGGCAGAAAGCCGCGCACCGAGCGCCGGGCGCGCACGATGGCCTCCAGGCACTCCGCGGCAGCGCCGGGCAACGCCCAGTCGCCGGCGTGAGCATCCTCGAGCGTGGGCCAGTGCAGGTCCTCGGTCATCTCAGCCGTCCAGCTTGAAGCTGTCCATGTCGGCGTCGATGCCTTGAAGGATCGCCGTGGCGAGCACTTCGCGTTCACGGCGCTTGGCCTCGACGAAGGCCGCATGGGGCAGCGCTCCCAGGCGCTTGGCTTCGGCCTGCGCCAGGCTCAGGAGCTCCTCTCCCCCAACACAAGCATCCAAGTAGCCAACATCAGCGGCCTCGGATGGGCTGAAGATCTGGCCTAGCGTTACCGCGCGGGTATACCAACGCTTGCTCAAGCGATGCCGAGCGAGCTCCACCAGGTACATGGGTGGGGTCATCCCCAGAGGTACTTCGTTGAGGCCGATCTTGAAGGGACCGTCGGCCCCGATGCGCAAATCACAGGCGAGGAGCAGGATGCCTCCAGCAGCCAAGGCGTGCCCAGTGCAGGCTGCGACCACTGGCCGGGGGAAGGTGAAGATCCGCAGCATCAGCTCACCGCCGGCTTTGACCAGCTTCCTGGCGGACTCTGGGCCGGCCATCATCTCCTTGAGATTGTACCCGGCGGAGAACTTGCCCTCCCTGCCGACAAGCAGCACGGCGCTGGCTTCTTGCTCAGCTTGGTCGAGGTGCTTGCCGAGGCTCATCACCACGTCGTGACCCAGGGCATTGGCCTTGCCATCGTCCAGGGTCAGGATCGCGACACCGTCGTTTAGCTCGTACTGGATGCTGTCTGCCATGGCTTCGGCTTGTGCCACGAGGCCGAGCTGGCGCAAAGTCCGAGGGCGCCCCTCATGAATTCTCCGGCCTCTCGTCCCGTTCGCTTCGCCACGTACAACGTGCGCATGCTCGTGCTCGAAGGGCCGAGCCGCGGTCGCCGCACGCAAAAGTCCGACGCCAGCTGGCGCGCGGTCGCCGCGATGATCGACGCCACGGGGGCGGATGTGCTGGCGCTACAAGAGGTTGGCAGCGTCGAGGCGCTGGAGCGCCTGCAGAGTCTGCTGGAGTCGCCGTTTCCTCAGGCGACCTTCTGTCCCTCGAACTCGAGCTTCGGGATCCACCTCGCGGTGCTGAGCCGTTACACGTTCGCGATCTCTTCCCATCGCGAGACCGTGCTGTGGGACGAGCTTGGCAACCCGCTCGAGGACTATCCCACACGGGAAGCCTCGCGCGACTCGCGACTGGAGCCCCTGCGCTTCCAACGCGACTTCCCCCGCGTCTCCGTCGACGTGGGCAGTGGTGTGGAGCTGTTCGTGGCGCACCTCAAGTCGCTGCGCTCCTACGCCTGGATGCGCCACACTGCAGGTACCGTGCGGAACGCGGAGGCGCGCGCAGCGGCCCGCCTGATCCGCCGCCACCTACACAAGCCGTGCCTGGTGATGGGCGACTTCAACGCGTCACCCCGCGATCCAACGCTCGAGCCACTGCTCGGCAACCCGGAGCTCTGGGACCCGGTAGCCGCGGAGCTAGAACCTAGCGGCGTGCTGATCCCCAGCTACCGCTGTGGCACTCATTCGAACCGTATCGACTTCGCGCTGCTCGGGCCGCAGGCGAAGCAACGCTATGTCGCAGGTTCGGCGCGCGTTCACAGCGGCGAGCAGGCGGAGCTGGCCAGCGACCACTATCCGCTCAGCGTCGACTTGCTGTGTGACGGTTGAATAACCGCGGAAACTAAAGCGCCTGCGTCGGCGGCGCTCACGGGGCGCTGCGCGGGGCTTGCGTGCGCCCAGCCTCAACGGCGAGTTCATCCACGAAGTCGTTCATGGGATGCCCGCTGTGCCCCTTCACCCAGCGGAAGGTCACGTCCCCGCGGCTATTCACGAGCTCGATGAAGGGCTCCCACAGATCGCGGTTCGCCACCGGCTTCTTCTGGCTATTCAGCCAGCCGCGCTTGTGCCAACCGGCCCACCAGCGGTCCTTGAAGCAGTTCACGACGTAGGTCGAGTCGCTCACGACCTCCAGCGGCCCGCTCAGGGTCTTCACCGCTTCGAATGCCGCGCGGATTTCCATGCGCTGGTTCGTGGTGTGGGCTTCGCCGCCAGAGGCGAAATGCTCCCGGTCCGTTGCCCAGGCCCAGCCGCCGGGGCCGGGGTTTCCGCTGCAGGCGCCATCGGTGTACACGGTCGTCGTCACACCGCGCGTATAGCGGTTCGGGCAGAAAATGGGGGGGAAGTTTCGCGGCGGCGGAGGACACGAAACTGGTGTTTGCGTTTTCTACTACGTGCGATAGTAGTTCGACGTGAGCCGCTCGCCCAAGTCTCCCCCCCTGCAGGGCGCCCGGCTGCGCCTGGACGCGGCGCGTGGCGGCGTGGAGCTGCGCCTGCACGAGCTCGAGACGGCGGTGATGGAGGTGGTGTGGGGGAGCAGCGCGCCTCTCGCGGTGGGCGACGTCCAGCGTGCGCTCGAACGTGAGCGCAGCATCGCCTACACGACGGTGATGACGACGCTCGTGCGCTTGCACGAGAAGGGCCTGCTCGAGCGTGAGCGTGACGGCCGCCGCTTCTTGTACCGCGCGCGGCTCTCCCGAGACGAGCTCTTGCGTCAGACTGCGCGTGAGGTGCTTGGCACGATCGATCTCGGCGCGGGCCACCAGAGCCTCGCGCTGCTTGCTGAGAGCGTTAGCTCGGCGGATGCATCGGAGCTCGACCAGCTCGAGGAGCTGATCCGCGCGCGACGCAAGGAGCTCGACTGTTGAGCGAGGCGGCCTTTCCGCTGTTGGGTCCCGTGCTCGTGCTCGGCGTGGCGCTGCCGCTCAGCGCGCTGCTCGCGCGCTTGCTGTTGAGCGCGCTGCGGCGGTTCGGCTCCTCGCGCGACCGTTCGGCCGTCCTCAGCGGCGCGCGATATTGGATCCTCGTAGGTTCCAGCGCGCTGCCCATCGTGTGGTTCGTTTCCGCGAGTATCCACCAGGCAGAGCCCGATCAACCTCACGCGGTGTGCGCCATCGTACATCACGCGGAGCGCTGGTGCGCAGAGCCTGCGCTGTTCTCTCTAGCGTTGTCCCTGATGGTCGCGCTGTGGGCGCTGCCGCGGGTGCTGCTCGAACGTCGCCTCGCGTCGAGGGGGCAGGCCCCTGGCGACCGCCTGACCGCGCTGCTGGCTGCCGAGCCAGCGCTCAGCGAGCTGCGTGGGCGCGTGCGAGTCTGCGATACCGCGGGGCCTGCTTTGGTGACGGTGGGGCTCGTCTGGCCTCGCGTGGTGGTGCAGCGGCGGCTGGTCGATCAGCTCGACGACGCCGCGTTGCGTGCGGCGTTGGCACATGAAGCCGCCCACGTGCGCCTGCGAGATCCGCTGCGCTACCTGCTCTTGTGGTGGGCGCTCGCGTTGAACCCGCTGGGCCGCTGGATCCTCGGAGACGAGCGCGCGCGCTGGGTGTTCGATCGGGAGTCGCGCTGTGATCTGGCGGCGGTGGAGGGGGGTGCCTGTGGTGCGGCGCTCGCCCACGCACTGGTGATTGCGGCGCGCACCCCCGTCGCGGACATTTCTGCCGGTCTAGGCTCAGGCTCCCTCGCCCTGATCAAGCTGCGCGTTCAGCTGCTCTTGGCGTACGCGGGCAGTCCCGTCAGCTCGTCCAGTGGCGAACGCCGCCTCCAGCGCTGGTTCGCGGGCGGCTTCTGCCTGCTGTGTGCGGCGATCGCGCTATTGCCGCACGGATCTGGCACGCTGCCCCTTGACCTGGTGCACGAGGCCACCGAAGCCGCAGCCCGGCTGTTCTGAACTCGGAGGAATGATGTCGCCCGCGAGTCGTCTCGTCTCAGCTCAAACTACTACTGCGCATAGTAGTTTCAATTTTCCGCGTCTTTTGGGGGTGAGGCGCGTCAGGCGCCCCCTCGCGCTGCTCTGGGCGTCCCTGGTGCTGCTCGGCGCCCCTGCGTGCGACAAGCAGCCTGCAGAGCACGATGAAGGTCACACGGAGGCGCCGAGCGCCGGGGAGCCGCTGCGCGTGAAGCTGACCGAAGCAGCGGTGAAGCGCCTGGGGATCAAGTCACAAGCGCTGACCAAGAAGGAACTGTTCCCCGATTCGCGTATCCCGGCGGAAGTAGAGATCCAGCCGAGCGGTATCGCCCACGTCGCGTTGCTGGTGCCTGGGCGCTTCACTGACGTGAAGGTGAACATCGGCGATCAAGTGAAGCCTCGAGATCTTCTAGGTACGGTGGTCTCCAGTGACGCTTCCCGTGCCCGCTCGGAGCTAGGGCAGGCGGCGGCGCGTCTCAAGGCGGCCAAGACCACGCTGGCCCGCGAGCGCAAGTTAGCGGCGGCGGGGGTCAGCTCCGAGCAGGCGGTGAGCGACGCGGAAGCGCGCGTCTCGGAGCTCGAAGCGCAGGCCCGTGGCTTCCGTCGCGAGCTCGGCGTGTTGAGCTCCGGCGGCGGCGGGATGCTGCGGCTGACGGCGCCCATCGCCGGCGTGGTCGTGGCGCTCCACGCGACCGTGGGCGAGAACGTTGGCACCGACGAGCCGGCCTTCACCATCGCGGATCCGAGCAAGGTGTGGGTGCGAGGAAACGTGCCCGAGCTCGAGATCGAGCGCGTCAAGCTCGGGGCCAAGGCTAGAGTGCGGCTCCACGCGCTGCCGGATCTCGAGCTCTCTGGTGAAGTCACCTACGTCGCGCCCTCCCTCGACGAGGCGACACGTGCCCTGCCCATCCACGTTCAGCTCGCGGAGCCCGACGCGCGCTTGAAGAGCGGAATGTTCGGCAGCATCGAGCTCGGCCTCGATGGCAACTCCCGGGTTTGGGCGCTGCCGAGCGCGGCGGTGATCAACGTGGAGGGCGAGACCGGGGTGTTCGTCGCGACTGATGACCCGACGGAGTTCGATTTCCGTGCGGTAGAGCTGGGCGCTCACGCTGGCGACTACTACGAGCTCGTGAGCGGCCTCGACCCCGATCACAGCGTGGTGGTGCGCGGCGCGTTCGCGCTGAAGAGCGTGCTGCAAGCAGCTGAACTGGGAGAAGGCCACGCCCACTGAGGGCTGAGCGAAGGCCCATGCGCGCGTTTCTAGAACTCTGTCTGCGCTACCGCCTGCTGGTGCTCGCCGGTGCGCTACTGATCGCTGTCTTGGGGGTGAGGAGCGCTCGGGAGCTGCCCATCGATGCGGTTCCCGATATCACCAACGTGCAGGTCCAGGTCCTGACTGACGCTCCGGCGTTGGGGGCCATCGACGTGGAGCGCAGCATCACGTTCCCCGTCGAGTCTGCGATGAGCGGCCTGCCCGAGGTGGAGGAGATCCGCAGCATCTCGCGCTTCGGTCTCTCGGCGGTCACGGTCGTCTTCCGCGAGGGGACGGATCTACTACGCGCCCGACAGCTGGTGTCCGAGCGGCTGGTGGTGGCGAAGGAGACGTTACCTCCCGGAACCAACACCGAACTCGGTCCGCTGTCCACGGGGCTGGGTGAGGTGCTGCAGTTCGAGGTCAAGACGGACCGCCCGTGCAAGGCCGGAGAGCCGGACACCGACGCCTGCTTCACCCCGATGGAGCTACGCACGCTCCTCGATTGGTTCATCGCCAGGGAGCTGCGGTCAGTGCCCGGTGTGGTGGAGGTGAACTCCTTCGGCGGCGAGCTCAAGACCTACGAAGTGCAGGTCCTGCCGGAGCGCCTGCGGGCGTTCGGGGTCAGCCTGAATCAGCTGTACGACGCCCTCGAAGACGACAACCGCACCGCGGGCGGGGGCTACCTGGAGCATGCCGGAGAGCAGCTCTTGGTGCGCGGCGAGGCGCGCTTCGACTCACTCGCCAGCATTGGCGAGGTCATCATCAAGAGCTCGCCTGACGGGGTCCCCGTGCGCGTGCGCGACGTAGCTCACGTCAAGCTGGCGCCCCGCATCCGCCATGGCGCGGTGACTCGCGATGGGCGCGGTGAAGTGGTGACGGGCATCGTGATGATGCTGATTGGCGCCAACGGCCGCGAAGTGGTGCATGACGTCATGGCGCGGCTCACGGCGCTCGAGCCGAGCCTGCCCGAGGGGGTGCAGATCGACGTGTTCTACGATCGCTCGGAGCTCGTAGAGCGGACGATCCGTACCGTCGCGACGAATCTCGCGGAGGGGGCGCTGTTCGTCACCGTGATCTTGTTCTTGCTGCTCGGTGGGGTGCGCGGCGGCATCGTGGTCGCGCTCACCATCCCCTTCGCGTTGCTCGTGGCATTCATCGGCATGCACGCGCTCGGGCTGAGCGGCAACCTGATGAGCCTCGGGGCCATCGACTTCGGCATTGTGGTGGACGGATCGATCATCGTGGTCGAGAACGCGGTGGTGCACCTCGCGGCTGCGGCGCGAGAGCGCCAGCGACCCCTGAGCTACAGCGAGGCGAGCCGCGTCGTGTTGACCTCGACGCTGCAGGTGAGGCGCGCGGCGCTGTTCGGCGAGGCGATCATCGTGCTCGTCTACTTGCCGCTGCTCACGCTAGCGGGCGTCGAGGGCAAGATGTTCAAGCCCATGGCGCTCACGGTGTTGTTCGCCCTCGGTGGCGCCTTTCTGGCGTCGCTGACCTTCGTGCCGGTGCTCGCTGCGACGCTGCTCAAGAACCGCACGGAGCTCCAAGAGCCGCGCCTGGTGCGCTGGCTGCATCGGCTCTACGCACCGCTCCTCGAGCGTTGCCTGAGGCTGCCGCGCACCCTCGCGTGTCTGTGCTTCATTTTGGTGGCCGGGGCGCTGTGGCTCGGCTCGCGGCTGGGCGCAGAGTTCGTACCACGCCTCGACGAGGGCGCGCTGGCGGTGCAGATCAGTCGGTTGCCCAGCGTGTCTCTGGAGGAGAGCATCGCGGGCGCCACGCGTTTCGAGCAGTTGTTGCGGGAGTTCCCCGAGGTAAAGACCGTCGTCACCAAGACTGGCCGCCCGGAGATCGCGACGGACCCGATGGGCGTGGAGCTCTCGGACGCGATCGTCATGCTCCAGCCAGAGGACACTTGGACCACGGCGTCCGATCGCGAAGGCCTGGTGCACGCGATCTCGGAGCGCCTGGAGCACGAGCTGCCTGGGATGAACTTCTCGTTCTCTCAACCCATCGAGCTGCGCATGGCCGAGCTCTTGAGTGGAACGCGCTCTGACGTTGCTGTGACCATCTACGGCGAAGATCTCGGGACGCTGCAGCGGCTCTCGCACTCCGTACAGCAAGTGCTGCGCAAGGTGCCCGGCGCCCGCGATGTACGGGGTGAGCAGCTCCACGGGTTGCCCACGCTCGAGGTCGTCGCCAAGCGCAACGTGGCTTCCCGCTATGGAATTTCCGGGGGGCAAATCATGGACGCGGTCGAGGCGATCGGCGGGCGTCAGGTAGGCACCGTCTACGAGGGTGAGCGGCGCTTTGACCTTCAAGTGAGGGTACCCGAGGAGCTGCGCAACGACCTCGACACCCTACGCCTGCTACCGGTGGGTTCGGCGCCTGGCGCTCCCTTGGTGCCCTTGGGGCAGCTCGCGGATCTACGCACGTCGGACCTGCCTGCGAGCATCAGTCGAGATTCGGTCCAGCGCCGCACGAGCGTCGAGGTGAACGTCGCCTCCCGAGACCTCGCTGGATTCGTCGCGCGAGCCAGGCAAGCGGTCGACGCCGGAGTAAAATTGCCTCCGGGATATACCTTGCGCTGGGGTGGGCAGTTCGAGAACCTGCAGCAGGCCAAGGAGCGACTCTCGTTCGCTGTCCCCGTCTGTCTCGCGCTGATCTTCTTGATGCTGTATTTGGCCTTTGGCGAGGCGCGCACGGCGCTCCTGATCTACCTGAACGTGCCAGTTGCCGCGGTCGGGGGAGTGATTGCGCTGGGCGCGCGAGGGATGCCGCTGTCGATCAGCGCTGCGGTGGGCTTCATCGCGCTGTTTGGCATTGCGGTGTTGAACGGTGTGGTCTTGCTCACCGACATCAAGCGGCGGCGTGCGGCGGGCTTGGACGCTGCCAGCGCCTCGAAGCAGGCGGCACTCAGCCGCATGCGCGCTGTGGTGATGACCGCGAGCGTCGCTGCGCTGGGGTTTCTACCCATGGCTCTCAGCACCAGCGCGGGCGCCGAGGTGCAGCGCCCGCTGGCTACGGTGGTGATTGGAGGGTTGTTCAGCGCGACCCTGCTCACGCTGTTCGTACTGCCGACGCTCTACGGTTGGTTATTCCGTGGGGTAATGATAGAGCCGGTGGAAGCGGCGGACTGACGACTTACACTGCTACTCTCTGGGACGGCCTACTCTCTGGGACGGCCTACTCTCTGGGTCGGCCTTGCGCGATCCAGGTCTCGACCAGCTGGATCTCCTCCGGCTTCAGCGCAGGCAGACTCAGTGGCATCCCCCGGATCTCTGGATTCGGCTTACCGGCTTCTTCCGCCTGGCGAGCGAGCAGCGCAGCGACGACCCGTGGCGTGCCATCTTTCATCGGCGTGAAGATGCTCATGCGCTCACCTTGGTCGTCGAGCATTCCGCTCATGAGTGAGGAGTAGCTGCCCATGTTGAGCCCGCGGGGCTTGAAGCCGAAGCCACCGGTGTTACCTGGGCCGCCGTCGCCGCGCGCCACGTCGGGGTTCGAGTGGCAGTGGGTGCAGGTCTTGCCGAACACTTTGTCGAAGACCTCTTGATAAGTCACCGCGCGTGTCAGCTTGGGGAGGCGCTCGGGGATGGGCCTGGCCTCGAAAGGCGTCAGCTCAGCCTTGAAGATGTAGGCGGCGATGTCTCGCGCTTCGTCGTTCGTGAGGCTGGTGACGGGCATGCGCGTGTCGGGCTTGATGCTCTTCGGATCTTTGATCCAGGCGATCAAGTGCTCGACCGGGAACTTGTCTCGCGCCCAGCGCAGGTCTGGCGCCAGCGCCTGACCGCGCCGCGTGTTCTCGTCGCCGGCCTTCGGATCGGGCTTCGTCATGAAGGCCGGCACGCCACTCATCACGTGGCAGCTGCCGCAGCCTTTTTCCTCGATCAGCTTGCGACCCTTCTCGAGGTTCGCGCCAGCCAGCGGATCTTTGCCGGCGTCGCTCTTGGCGCCTTGGGTCAGGTAGGCCGCGATGTCAGCCACTTGCTGCTTCTCGAGCTTGAGGCGCGGCATGCTCTGCACCAGGCCGGGGCGCAGGTCGTGGGGCTCGGAGAGAAAGCTCACCAACCATTCCGCGCGGTAGCGCTTGCTCGAGCCTTCGAAGGAAGGGGCGTCCAGGTAGTGCTCGACGTTGGGCTTCCACTTGGCGAGGGATGTGGCGGGAGCGTTGAATTTGCCGCTGACGATGTCTTGGTGACAGTGGATGCAGTGCTTCTCGAGCGCCATCGGCTGGTGGCCGGTGCCGTCGTGGCAGCGGTTGCACTCGAACTCCTTCATCAACGCTTTGCCGTGTTCGGCGTTGCCGTTGATGCTCGCTGTCGTCGTGGTGCCAGACGCGGCGCTCGTCGGAGCAGCGCTGGGCTTGGAGTCTGGAGTCTGTTCGGCTGGCTTGTCGTCGCAGCCCACGAGCAGAGCCAGGCTGAAGCCCAGCGCGCCTAACCCCCAAACCCATGGGCGCTGCCTGGGTGATTGCGGGTTCTGGTTGAGGCGGCGAAGCAGTCGGGATTGCGTCACGGGATCGAATCCTAACGAGGAAGCAGCAGAGCGGGTGAACTAGGACGCTGAGGCTAGATATGAGGCGGCCCACCGCCCCCTTGCGTCGAACCCGATAGACGCGGGGAGGGGACGGTGGGCCTCAGGAGATGTTTGGGTTCACGCGGCGTGCGTGAAGTGAATCAGCTGCGCGCGATGCTGGAGCACAGCGCCTTGTCCTTCGCCATGCCTTCGCAGCGCTGCAGCGCGAGCTTGCTGCCGGCCTTGTCGCCGCGCTCGCTCTTGAGCTGTGCCAGCGTCGCGTAGCCCTCGGGGCTGGCGATCAGATCCTTGGCTGCGAGCTTGTCGAGGATCTTGAAGGCTTCGTCCTGAGTCGAGTCGACGCGAGCCAACACTTCGGCGAGCTCGGTCTGCGACTGGGGATCATCCTTCTTCGCGGCGGCGGTCTTGCGCAGCACGTCGGAAGCCCAGGCGAGGTTCGTCTTGCGATCCTCCGCGGTCTTGCCGAGCCAGGTGCCCTGGACGTCAGCGGGCAACTGCTTGGCGGCGTCCAGGCGGCCATCGTTGCGAGCGACGCTGAGCGCGAGCACGCGCATCGCGCGGTTCACCAGGGGCTTCTTCTCGCTCATCTTGAGCGACTTGATGTGGGGCATCATGCGGACGACGCTTGCGGCGGCATCGGTGGACTTGCCTTGGTCCATCTGCTTTTCCGCGCGGGCAACACCAGGAACGCGCCAGTCGATCTGCTCTTCCACGATCGGCACCCAGGCACCGCCGCAGGCTTGGGCGTTGCTGGAGGTGGTGCCGGCGACGCCAAAGGCGGCAGCGGCGAGGATCAGGGTCTTGGCGATCAGCTTGTGGGTGCGGTTCATGGTGTCTCCTCCTCAGTCCTGTTAGTCGGTGGCTTTGAAACGCGCGGGCTCGATGGGAACTTTCAGTGCGTCGGGTGAATCGAGTCTGCGAGTTGCTAGGTACGGATGAGCCTTCGTTTCGAGGTGCCAAGCTGTGACAGCGGTCGGTGCTTTTTGTTTCGAGGCTCGTGAGATTCTTTCGAGTGGTTCCGCTCGTGGCGGCGATGAACACCTCTCTTACAAGTCGCGTGCCGACTTCTGGCGAGGCCCCGCCTTGTCGCTGCCTCGTCGCCGGTTGCCTTAGAAAACCCGCCATTCGGCAAATTCTTGGGCGATTGGGGGGAGGTCATTCGGGCACGCGGCGTAACACCCTGGTTGCGCTGTGACGCGTGACGGTCGCTCTGCGGGGGCGACGGCGTGTCTCTGCTCCCACGGCGCCGTGTCATCGCGGGCGGAGGCGCCAGGGGGCGTTCGACCTACTGGACCAGCACCCAGTCGATGTCGCGCCGCACCTCGAGGTGCAGGTGGTCCTGGTGATGCCGATCGTAGTGCGGGCTCAAGAGCAGATTGAAGAAGCCGCCACGGGCGACGCCGCAGACGAAGCGCCGCAGGTCGCGTGCGACCTCTGACGCGGGCCATGGCGCGGACAACGTGCAGGTGTTGTTTCCGACGCCCGCGCCTTCGTAGTCCCGCTTGATGTTCCAGCTGCGGCCATCCGCAAGGATCAACTCGTTCACGTCGATGGCGACCCCCGCCGCGTGGCGCTGTCCTGCTCGGCGCGCGCGAATCCCGCGATAGACGCTGCTGTATCGCACCGCCACGACGTTGTGCTGGTTGGCGACTCCCGCGAAGTCGTCCAGCGCAAGCAAGAGCCGGCAGTCCATGACCGGGCCAGCGGCACCGTGTTGCTGGGCGCGGGCTTGCTCGCGCCGCTGGTAGATGGACCAGTGCTCGAAGCTCACGCCCCGGAGCGGCGCCTCGAGCGTCACCGGCGCTTCGATGCTCGGTGGCTTTGGGCCAGGAGCGTAGGGCAGGCCGCGCTCATCTGCTTCTGCTAGGCACTCTTCGGTGGTCATTTCCGCATAGATAAATGCGGGGCGCTGGAGCTTGTCCTTCGGAAAGAAGACGCGTTGACCCTCGGGCGGCTGATCCGGATCGCTGAGATCCGGCAGCGGCGCACCTTGGTGCGCCCACAAGCTCAGCAGGAGTGGCCAAACGACAGTCATCGGAAGGCGCCGAGATTAGCCGCCGCGCGCGTGAACGCCAACGCCAGGGGATGCACCACGCTGCTCAAGCGCTCAGGCGCGCCGCGCGAAGCCAGCGTGATCCAGCACTTGGCGGGCCGTGGCACGAACGCTCGCTGTCCGCGTCGTGACCCCCGACCAACAGGCGCGCGCGTAGCTGGGGGTCGGGTGCTCGCGCAGGTTTCCCGCCTGGCGCACCACCAAGATCTCCTCGACGAGTCGTCCGCTGGCACCCACATCGCTCAGCCGCGCGCGCGCCGAAGTGAGCGCGTTGAAATCCGATCGAAGCTCCGCGTGGAATAGCTGCGCCAGTGCGGCGTCGATCAACTGTGCGCGCGCCTTGGCGCGGCGCGCCGCCTCGAGCAAGGAAGTACCATCCAGATACGCCAGCACGCGCTCGCCGAGCCCTTGCATCATGGACGGGCGCCCCGCGGCGAACGCCGCCCAGCGCCGGGCGAGGCGCAGGTCCGCGTCGCGGCACGCGACCTCCGTGAGGGCTCCGATGGCGGCGACGATTGGGCCGTATGCCGTGCGGAAGATCGCGAGACTTCGGTGCTTGTCGAGCGCAAGCCGGAGGTTACGTCTCGCAGACGGCGCTCTCCCAAGTAGCGTCGCAGGCAGCGCGGCGTAGGCTTCGATCAGGATGGCCTGTACCGTTGCGGGTTGCTGGGGCCAACTCTCTCGAAGAACCTCGTGAGCTGCGAGGGCGTCTTCGAAGCGACCCTGCCAGGTTGCTACTAGCGCTCTTGCATTTTCCACGTGGCACTGGATGGCGATCTCGAGGCCGTCCCGCGCGAATGCCTCGAAGCGTGTGACGGCGGCTTGAGCTTTGATCAGGTCTTGCTGCGCGAGCACGCTGCTGGTTCGCAGACTCATGCCGAGCTGCGTTTCGAAGAGGTGGCTTTCTCCTTCGAGCACTTCGAGCGCAGCATCGAAACCCCGCGTCGCCGCGTGGTATTTACCGTCACGCAGGTCGTCGTACGCCGCGAGCGCTCCGGGAAGGGCGCGTACCACCGGCAGCCGAGCGTGGGATTTCTTCGTGTGTCGCTCCGCGGCCCGGCGGTAGCGTCTGCTTAGTCGACGCAAGCGAGCGAAGCCCGCGATCAGTGCCAGTTCGTAGTCGCACCATGCAATGTGTTCGTGATCACCGACGCGCTTGAACACCCGCCGCAAATCCAAGAGCAAGCGAAGCCCAGCGAAGGTGTCGAGATAGCCGACGATTGCCGCGCTGTGGAGCAGCCGCTCTGCCTGGCTCGCGGTCAGTCGGCTCCTCGATGTCGACGGCACGCCCACGGGACCCAACAGGAAGCGCGCGGCGATCACCGCGCGCTGGAGTGGGTCGTGTCTCAGCTTGCGCTCTCCGAGATTCTCGAGAGCGCTGTCGAGGCTTGCCCGCCCCGCCCGAATCCGCCGCGCGCTGAACAGCGCATGGGCCTCGCGCAGGAGGCAGTCAGCCTCTGCCGCGTCGCCTTTGCTGCTCTCCGCTAGCTCTCGCCAGGCGTTTGCCGCTTCCACGTAGCGCTGCGCTCGTTCGAGCGCGATCGCTCGCGCCTTCGCGCGCCTGAGATCGAAGGAGGCACCGCGGTGGGCGAAGTCCCACATCTCCGCGGCCATCGCCACGGCCCCTTGTCGGCTAAGGCGCTCCGCTGCACGTTCCGCGGCCGCTCTTGCATCGTCTTGGCGACCCGCGCCTGCTAGGTGCCTCACGAGTTCCGCGTCGTCGCCATCCGTGGGGCGCGCATCCCGAGCTCTTCGGCTGTGTACCGCGCGGATCCAGTCCGGGCCCAAAGCATCGCTTAGGGGCCCGCGCAACGCATCATGAGCCAAGTCAACGAGACCGTGTTCTTCCGCCAGCATTCCCCGCTGGGTCAACCGTGCTAGCGGCAACGCACCGAACTCGGAGCGAGGGATCCCGCGACCCGCGACGCACAACGACGCCAGCATGAAGCGATCGGCGGGCTCGCCAATGTCGCCAGCCCGGATCGCCTCGAGCTGGGGCGTAAGCAGCGCGAGTCCGGGGGAGCCTTGTGCGCGGCGCGCCAACGTCTTGGCTCGTTCCTCGGCGTATCCGCGGGCGATCAGCATCTCGAGCACCGCCGTCTCGGTCAGCGGGGGTATCGGGACCAGTTCGGCGTGTCGGAGCCGAGAGCTCGTGGACCTCGACGTCGCCAGCAGGGAGAGGGCGGGACAATCGTCCAGTAACCTCAATAATAGTTCGATCGAGTCGGCGTCCACCCACTGCAGGTCTTCCACGTGGATAAGCAACGGCTCGCAGGTGCTGAAGAGTGACGCGAGGTGAGGTGCTGGATCCGTCGAGCGTGGTCGCGCACCAAACAACCTCTCCTCCACCCTTCTGCGCACGCGGGTCGCGTCGGCGTCTCGTTGAAGGACGCTGGCCGCGGGCTGAAAGGAGGCTTCGAGCTGATCGAGGGCGACAAGGACGGCGGGTGCCGAGAGATCGACGAGTCGCAGCACGCCCTCGAGCAACTCCTCCAAGACGTGGAAGGGTAGGCGAGCCTCGGGGCGTCCCCGGGCCGACACAACGTGCACTCCATCGCTCCGGGCGAGCTGGACGACGTGGGTGGCGATCGCCGTCTTGCCAATCCCTGGAGGCCCGGTGAGCACCACGATCGATCGCTTCGATGCGCGCTGGCTCCCGCGGAGACGCGCGAGCAACCCGTCTCGCCCAGCCAACGTCGAGGGCGCGGTCGAGCGAGTGCTGTTGGCTGCGTGGGATGCGCCGAGCGCTGGCACCAGCAGCCGTTGCAGCTCCGCGATACTTGGACGCTGAGCAGGGTCAGGGCACGCGAGTCGCTTGATCGCCCTCCCCAACACCTCGGGCGTCGGTTCCTGACACAAGCGCTCGAGCAGCTGACCCAGCGCCCAGGCGTCTGTCGCCGGGTTTGCGCGCACACCGCGCAGCTGTTCTGGAGCCCAGTAGCGCGGCGTGCCTCCGGCGCCCCCGTCGTCCTCGAAGGCGGAGAGGCCGAAGTCGACGAGCTTCAGCAAGCCATCGGTCCGCACCAGCACGTTGTGCGGCTTGAGATCACCATGAGCCACGCCGTTCTCATGCAGGTGGCGGAGCGCTGAGAGCAGCTGGGGAAGCGTGCCCGCGAGTCGATCGAGGCGATCGTTCGCGCAGTAGGTGCCGATGTCACAGCCTTCGACGAACTCGATGAGTAGAAAGTAGCCGTCACTGTCTCGGTCGAGTTCGATCACCCGCACGATGTTTGGGTGATCCAGCGCAGCGAGGATGCGCAGCTCCCGCCGCAGAGTCGCGATGCGCCTCGGGTCGGTCCCACGGATTCGCTTGCGAGCGAACTTCTGTCGTCGCTTGCGGTCGCTAACCAGCTCGACCGTCGCGAAGCCTCCGCTCCCCAAGGTCCGAATGAAGTCGAAACGGTCCGCCCCCGGAGGCTGAGTCACGCTGGCAGAGCCCTGAGCCGTGCAGCCCACGCATCCAAGCCTGCAAGGCTCGATTCGCGCTCGTCCGATGCGGGGAGCTCGCGGAGCGCCACCCTGAGGAGCTCGATCCCACGTCGAAGCCTGCTCCTCGCCGTACCCTCTGGGACGCCAAGCACCTCCGCGAGCTGAGGTCCGGTCAGTTCCTCCCAGTAGTAGAGTTCGACCGCGATCTGGAGCTCGAGCGGGATGCGGCAGAGCGCGGCTTCGAGCAATTGGAGCTCGTGCTTTTCGGCTAGTGCCTCGCTTGGACTCGGTGAGACGTCGAGCAAGCTGGACGTGGAGAAGTCGAGGTTGGCGTCGCGAGAGCTTGCGCGGAAATGCATGAGCAGCTTGTTGTGGGCAACGCCTAGCAGGTAAGCCCGCATACTTGAATCCGCGTGGATTCTGCCTCGACTCTCGGCCGCGCCGAGGAACGTCTGCTGGACCAGATCAGCGACGTCATTGCGCACCTTCCTAGCGAAGAAGCGGTAGATCGAGTCGAAGTGCAGTCGAAACAGCTCTTGTCCGGCCGTGTCGTCGCCCGAGCACCACGCTTCCAGCAAAGCCTGCTCGCTTGGACCCTCCATGCCAATCAACCCCGTTGCTCAGACCGTACTCCAGTCGCACCAGCGCCTCTCGGAGAACCGTCGTCAGCATGCACTTTTCCGTGATCGAATGGTCGCGTCCTGCAAATTCTCCTGCAAGGGCGCTGCAAAGGGCCGCGCGAAAGGGGGCTAACGTGGCTTATCTACTACGAGGGTGTTTCGTCTTCTGCAGTTTGCTTGCCGCAGGGATTTCCGGCTGTTCCGGTGACGGAGACAGCAATACGGGATCAGGGGGCAGCGGAGCTTCGGGGGGGTCGGTAACGACGGGTGGCACCTCGGGGGCAGGTGTCGGCGGTAGTACGGCATCGGGTGGCGCTGGCGCTGCGGGTGGTGCGGGCGGAACCGCCGCGAGCGGCGGAAGCGCGGGTAGCGGCGGAAGCGGCGTCGACGTGCCGGTCGTCGAATCGTTCGACTGCGCGTCTCTGCCGAGCGCCGTGAAAGGTGGTGATCCCGAGAGCGAACGGTTCTTCATCGATCTGCACGATGATCTGACGTGTGCCACGGGTAGTCCCTCGGCGACTCCGGACTACACCGGTGCGTTCTTGATGTTCGAGTACTACGGCGTTGACGGGGCGATGAACGGCATCGTTTCGGCGAAGGGCGTGTATCAAACGACACAGACGTTCCTGGAGTTCGCTTCAATCAGCGCCCCCGGTGTGGAAATCCTCACGGATATCAACGGCAGCCCGTATGGAGCGTCGGGAGTGCCTTGGGGAGAAGACGTCACTCTCACTCTGACCGACTTCCCCGCCAAGGCGAGAACGATTGAGGTGGTATTCCAGATCGCTCCTCCCTACCTGATCATTCGCTCGGTGACCGAGAAGTGAGGAAGCCAAAAGGGGGGATCATGAAACGCGATCAAGGACTCGCGAGCGGGGCGCGCAAGCACAGCCGCGTCCCATGGTGGCTCATGCTTCAGCGCACAATCGCCCTGCTGTGCATGTTGCTCGGCGTCACGTGCGGTGGCAGCGACCCTGCGGACTCGGGGAAGACGAACAGCTCGGCGCTCAGGGTGTGGGCGCCGAGCCGTACTGGGGTGGCGCTGCTCTTCGAGCTGGACCTGCGGGCGCGCTTTGAACAGGCCGGGATTCAGACTGCACTTCAGCTGGAGCCGCTTGAGTTCGGGCAGATCGAAGATTTCGTCCGTGCCGGCATCGCCGACGGGTCACTCGATGCGGACGCGCTAATGTTGCCGTGGGGTATTGCTCAGCGGTTGCTCGCCGACGGACTCATTCTCCCACCGGAGGTCGAGATGTTCTCCTCGACTGATCCGAACGAGGCCTCGGAGCTCCTGGGCATCGTGGTGGCCCGCCCTGCGATGTTCAGTCAGAAGCGCACAGACCTGGACTCGACGCCGCAATTCGACCATGGGTGCTTGGTTCCAGGGAGCGCGTCGGAGCGCCCAGTTGTCACAGCGCAGAGCAGCGCAAAACTCGAGGACTGGACGCTCATTGATGGCGTCTTCGAGGCTGGCGAGAAGGCTGTCATCGACCAAGCAACAGACACGGCGATCGACAAGACCGTGAAAGATCCATTGAAGAAAAAAGGCGTCGCGCTGTTGGTCAAGAAGCTCGTGCAGCAGCTGGAAGGGGACGTAGTGGACCACGCCATAGCGCAGACCGTCGCTTTGCGTGCGCTGAGCAAGGCGCTGAAGATCGTCGACGCGGGCATCGACTACTACCACTTCCTGCAGTTGCTCTATAAGTCCGTCGACACCAACGACGCGACGCTCGACGCGTATGAGAGCGCCGTCGATACGTTTGCAGAGGCGTCGCAACAGATCGTGGACGCTCGGCAGGAAGTCTTTCTGATTGAAGGCGGCGTGCTCGACTGTAGTTACAGCGGTCCCGATGCCATCATGCGCCTCGATGAGCTCGCCGACCTCGTCAAGACGTATGAGAACGTCGCGCGAGGCGCGCTCTCCGAGATGGCCACGATCAAGGGAGATGTGGCGCCCAATGTCGAAGAGTCTCTGGATAATGCCGTTGAGCGCTTCGTCCAGAAGTGGGCGGAGGTGAGGAAGGCCGCTCAGGCGAAGGCAGACAGCGTGACGCCAATCAACGAAACGGCGTCTCAGCTCGTCGCGGACGATCCGAACACGCCTGACCCTGAGTGGAAGGCGTTCGTCGAGCTGTTCACTGGCCTCGACCCGGACAACCCGTTCACGCACTCGAACGGCGTGTTGATGACCACGTCCGACGGTCCGACGGACCTCATCGGCTTTGGCGCGGCCTGGCTGGACGTCTCCGCTCAAGCGGCGACCTTCTTGTTCTCCGACTCTGGGCAGTTCCCTTGCGGGAATACTCCTTCAGCGATCGTTTTGTGCGGCTCTGAGCCATTCCCCGCCGGGCCGGCGCTGATTGGCGGGATGCTCTTGGATTCCGCCGTCCCCAGCTCGGGCACGCAGGACTATCAGCTCGCGCTGGTAGCGGATGGGGACGGCGTCTCGTCCAACAACTACATGGCTTCCGCTTCATACCCCGGCGATCTGTTCGACAATACGGATCAGTGGTTCGAATTCCTGTTCGACCACAAGACCATGACCTGGACGCTCAAGGTCACGACTGCGCGAGACGGCAGCTTCACCCAACCGGCGAGCGCTGCGCGTGCGATCCTCAACCAGGATGCGCTGCTCTTCGTGATCCCCGCGTCGGAGTTCGAGGCTGCTGCTCCCGAATTTCGCGTCACTGCGTTCCGTCACAACGGAGACTTCGGCCTCAACCCCCCGAACGACTTCAACGGTGATGTGTTCCCATTGGTCGGCGACCCGCTGGCGTCTCCGTCTACGGTGACATTCATGGCGAACGACGGCACCTAGGTGTCGCTGCGCAGCGGGCTTCGCAGTTCGGTCGGAGCCCGCGATTTCCCCACGGTTTCTCTGCTCTAGGTCTCGGCGCCGTGGCGCGTCATGGGCGCGACGCCTGGCGCGGGTCGGTTCGACGTGGAAAACTTAGCTTCGACTTGAATCAGTTGCGCGCGCTCCGCTTGGTCGCGCTGTTTGGCACCGCCCTGATGGGCCTTGGATGTGAACAGCGAGAGGGCGCTCGTCACTCTGCAGCTGGAGAAGCGACGACTCCAAGTGTAAGCGCTGCGGCGCCCGCACAGCTCGCAGCGCAGCCCCAGAGCGGCTCACCCCCAAACGAGCAAACAGAAGGGAACCTCGCGGAAACGGTCGAGTCGAAGGCGCCTGACGTCGTATCTGCGGCGGCGTGTGCCGAGCGCATCCGGGCGCTAGCAGGCACCCTGAGGCCAGCGCTCGACACGGCGTTCGAGCGCAATCGGGCGCAGCTCTTGATGCGCACCAGTGGTGCGCCGAGTGCGTTCTACAGCTCACCCGTGGCCGACGAAGCGCGCTGGAAGGGAATCGCCAAGGTCGAGGTGATCCGCGCCTATCGCAAGCATCTCGAGACGGCGCGCTGGTCCGAACCGGCGCTCAAGGGCTTGCTCTCACGTCTCGAAGGCGCGCGCCCGCTACTGAGAGCGGTGCTGCTGACCGACGGCTACCTCTACAGCGCCAATCCGGAGCTGGCGCGGGCGCTGGAGCGGAACCTGACGCTGGAGATGCTGTTCGACGCACCCGAGCTGAGCCTGGTGCGTGGCGGGGAGCGCTTCGAGCTTACGCGCAATCCTGCCGGGCACTACGTGCACCGCGACGGCGCCTTCAAGGGCAAGGACGCCAAGCTCCTGTTCCTTGATCGGTTCCCGGCGGAAGGAGCCAGCGCCAATCGGCATTTCGACCTGTCGAGCGCTCAGCAGAAGCTCGGCTTCGAAGCGGCGCGAGTCTTGTCTGCTGCACCGGGGCACGTCGTCGCCGAGCTTGGCTACCGCGCCGCGAGCGGAGAGCTGGTTTGGGAAGAGAGCCTGCTCGAGGGTGGCTCTCCCGCCGTGGCGTACGTGTGTGGTGCCAGCGAGCAGTCCGAGGTCGCTGCCGCGCGTGCTCTCGCGCTCCGACGCGTTACCGTGTGGAATAGAATCGAGCGGGTGATTCAGCAGCAAATCGCCGAGGAGCTACCTTTCGATGAGCCAGACAACGAGTGGGGCCAGCAGGACGGACACCTGAGGCAGCGTTGGCACGCTGCGTACCTCGCAGGGGAAGAGCGCTACGACCTGAATTTCCGCTACTATCCGGTGTTCACTTCTAGCGGCGCGACACGGGCGCCCCAGGTGTGCATCGACTTCATCAGCGAGACCTTGGAGCGCGCGTCGGGCACGCACTATCGCGGCCGTGGAGAGCAGCCGGGGCGTGTTGTCGGCAACCTCGACTTCGACGCCTTGCTGGGCGACGAGCGGCGAAGTGTGTTGCCCTTCGTCGACTACGCCAGGCACGCACCCGGCATTGCCGTGAAGGACTTCAGCGGGAGCCAGCGCGTGCCCTACCAGTTCAGGAGCAGCTTCTTCAAGCTGCTCGAGCAGCGCGCTGAGCTACGTCAGGGCGACATCGTGGTGATCCGGGGTTACGCGCCCTGGGACATGAACCACGTGGAGCATAGCCACTCGTTCTTCATTTACCGTACGGATCCGCTTACCGGTGTGCCCATCCGCTTGGTGGGAAACGCGGGACATCCGGAGCTGCGGGGCTGGGATCGCGAGATGGGGCGAGCGCCGCGGCGCAGTATCCGTCATCGGATCCGTCCGAGCCTCGAGTGGCTGGAGCAGATCACCCAGCCCGTGGCGGGCGCCGCGCAGGCTGGGTGATTCCTCAGGGATTAGCCCTTCAGGGGCACTGATCGGTCGTCGGGCAGCCGGTGCCGTCGGGGAACGGACAGCACACCCAGACGCAGTCCGTGCTGTCTGAGGCGTGGATGGTGACGCTCGCGGTGCTCGTTTGGCTCTGACCGCTGCCGCTCAGCGTGCCCTGCTCACCGCTGCCCTGGTCTTGGTCGGTGTTGTGCCATGGGGCGGTGCCCAGGATGAAGCCGCTCAACGCGGTGGCGACCAGATCCACCTCACCTGGGTTCTCAATGCACACGGTTTGCTCCGCCGCGCTCGAAGCTGCGCCGCCCGCAACGGACACCGAGCACCAGCTGAGCACGTTCTTCACGGTCAGCTCGGTACCGGCACAAGTCGAGCCGCCCGAGCCGCCGGTGCCTCCGGTCGCGCCTGCCGAGCCGCCGGTGGACGCGCCTGCCGAGCCGCCGGTCGCCGCGCCTGCTGCGCCACCCGTCGTCGCGCCAGCTGACCCGCCGGTCGCCCCAGCTGACCCGCCGCTGCTTGCGCCCGCGGAGCCACCGCTCGCGGAGCTGCCGCCGTTGCCGGCGCTGCCACCATTGCCTGAAGAGCCGCCGTTCGCCGAGCCGGCGCTGCCGCCGTTGCCGGAGCTACCACCGCTCCCGTCCTTGGTCTCATCATCGCTGCAGCCGCCAAGCAGAAGCAGGGCAACCGAAACGCACCCAACCCAGTGAAGTCTTTGCATGGCTGGATGGTCGCGCTAGTCGACGCGACCGTCCACGTTTCTTCATGGTTATTTACCCGGTTTAACCGAGAAGACCTGAACAGCGCTCAACCCGACCAGGGGGTGGGGACGAACGCCTCAGGGCTCGCGAGGCGCCTTCAAATCCGCGTCCTTCGCGTCGGGACCGAGCAGCGTTCCGCACATCGTCTTGCACAGGTTGTCCGAGGCCTTGCAGGTGCACTTGCCCTCGGCCTTGAGCCTGAGCTTTTCCTTCATTTCCGCAGTGGTGAAACGCGCCAGGCGCTCCACCCGGTCGAACTTCCACTTGTCGCGAATTTGGTGGGGCGTAAGCGGTTCATTCGGCGCGCCGTCAGGAGCCGCACAGCAGCGGAAGCCCAGGTAGTAGTAATAGAAGCCCTCATCGTGGGTGTAGATCTTTGGCCGGCACTGGTTGCGCACGCCCTTGTACCAAGGGCCGCCGGTGTTCACGCTGGCGAACTTGTCTTCGAAGCCGCCGTGGGTGTGCTCGTTGGCCACGACCTCGTCGTTGTTCGCCGGTAGGTCTGCGACGCCGTAGTCGCTGATGCACTCGGGTTGCGAGCCGGAGGGCACGCCTTTCCACAGCCGCGCTAGCTCTTTCGGGTCGCGTCTGGCGACCTTGCTCATGTCCGGGCCGTCCCACTTGTGGTCACCGTTGCACTTCGTGGCGTCCCGCTTGTAGCCGTACGGAAACGGTTTCATCTCGGGGCCTTCACAGGCCATGGTCCACTCGCTCTCGGTGCACATGCGCTTGCCCATCGCCGCGCACTTGACCTGAGCCTGGTAGAAGTTGTTCATCACCTCGGGGCGCTCGCCCTTGACGTTGGGCCACGAGTACATGTCGATGCAGAAGCGCTTCTTGATCTTGCTGCCGACGCAGGTGCTCTTGGGCTCGAACTCTTCGCACACCTTCTTCTTGTTCGACTTGTCGAACCAGCTCTTCAGACACTTTTGCTCGACGTCGGTGCAGTAGTCGCCTTCGACCAGCACCATCCCATCGGCGCACGCGCTGGGACCTCTAGCTGCGCTTGCGTCGCTGCCAGCGTCTTCGACGGGGTGCAGCGTCGAAGCGTCGAACGCGCCGTTGTCCGTTTCCGTGCCGGCGTCTACATCAGCGGGTGCAGTGTCCGTCGGGGCCGCGCTGGCGGTCGTCGTGGGGGGCGTCACCGGTTCCGGCGCTGCGCCGCTGCACGCCATGCCGGTGGCCAGCGGCAACGCTAACATCAAGCCTGCTATCACTCGTCGCATGGCGCGGGCGTAGACGAACTCGAGACGCTTGCCAAGGGGACCGCTTGGTATCTCCGAATCGCGTCAGTCCAGAAACCAAGCGCTGCGCGGCAAAACTCAGCTTCGCGGCGGCTCGAGGCCCGCTTCACGGCGGTAGCTGTGACACTGCTTGCTACCCTTCTCGAACGTGCGGCAGGTGGTGCCCCGTTCCGCGTAAATCGCGCAGGCATGCGGGCTGTCGGAGGTGCCCAGATGGACGCAGGCGCCGTCCGCTCTGGACGGAAACGCCTGCTGACTGAAGTGCCCTTCGACCAGGCTGTCGATCAAATCCTGCCGCCCGGTGTTGCGCCAGCGCACGAGGTCTTCTGGCGGAACAAGAATATGCCCGGGGCCAGCCATGCGGCAACAAGCGGAACACGTCAGGCAATCCAGCTCGGCGCTCTCGGCCTCGCTCACCTGCGCCCTCGCAGCACATAGAAGAAGTCGCGCGGCTCCGCCTTGGTGACATAGCCGGTCTTGCGATGCTTCATCTTCGGCAGCAGCGTTTCCACGACCTCGAGCTTTCCGTCCTGCCCTCCCCCGAACCAGAAGAAGCGGGTGTACGACCAGTTGATGTCGAGCTGGGTTGCGTTGGGGACTCCGAGCACTTGCATGGCCTTGGCCAACAGCTCTGGTGTTTGCTCCTCACCGACTGCGTAGTACAGCGTGCCACCGTCGGCGCTCACGCCTACCGCCGAGCGCCGGATCTCCATTTTGCCTTCGGCGCTCATGCCGTATTTTCGCTGCTGCCCGTTGGTCACGTTCGGGTTCACGACGGAGTCTTCCAGCAAGCACCACGGCCCCTGACGCCATGCTCGGAAGCGCTGCTTTTCCGCGGAGATTTTGCTCCAGGTTCCGATGCGCACGTGGCCATCGTCGAGCAAGGCAACGGTGCACAGCTCATCGCGCGGGGGCAGTAAATCCACGTCGCCGAGACCCATCCCGTGACCACCGTGCTTGGTCATGAAGCCTCCGTTGAAGATCGCGGCGAGGCGCGGCTGCACCTCAGCGGGTACCAGCCCGGTGCGCTCGCTCTGCGGCAGCGCCTTGGTCTCCGGCTCATGCGTGCCGGGGACCAGGTGTATTTCCGTGTGGCTCAAATCGATGGCGACCACGTTGACGAACGCGAAGCGCTTGAACAAGTGCGGGCGCAAGCTGGTACGGAACATGATGGGCTTGCCGTTGACGCCGCCCGCTGCGGATACGGCTTCCCAGTGGCCGTCTCCGGCCTGAGCGCTACGCTCGAACGGAGGCGTGAAGTCCGCAGGTGGAAACGTCGTGCCCTTGAATGCACGCGCCTTTGTCGGCGCTGGCTTGGCGCCGGCATCCGCTTCAGCGGTCTTCGGGGGTGAGGCGTCTTGCTTCGCTTTGGGGTCCGCTGAAGCGGCGCTGTTCGAGGGCGCTCCACCGCTCAGAGGCGCACTGCCGCTGGCGGATGGCGACGCAGTGGGAACGGCGCCGCTCGGGTCGGCGCGGCTCGGGTCGACGGTGTTTGCGCCAGCGCAAGCAACGCACAGCGTGAGCGACGTAATGCTGAGAGCTCGCTTCATGGGACGCGGAGCATACTCAAGGAATTGCGAAGTCAAAGGTGGCGGCCCGTGCTAATTTTGCAATTCGTGGGAGGAGCGGCGTTGGTGCAGCGATTGGGGCGCGCGACACGCCAGCGCGCCGCCAGCGTGCGAACTCCAGCGACTCAGTTGGTCGTTCACGGATACTCGGCGCCCGAGTTCGTTCGGGTGCGCGATGCGCTGTGGCGACAGCTCAAGCGAACCGGTGGTGGAGCGGCCGTCAGCGTCTATTACCAGGGCGAGTGCGTGGTCGACGTCTGGGGCGGCGTGCGGGACGAAACGGGGCGCCCTTGGGAGCGAGACACGCTGAGCGTGTCCTTCTCGACCACGAAAGGAGTGGCTTCCACGGCGCTCCACTTGCTGGTGGATCGTGGCTTGGTGGACTACGACGCTCCGGTCGCACGCTACTGGCCTGAGTTCGCGCAGGCAGGCAAGACAGCCATTACCGTGCGGCAACTGATGAGTCATCAGGCGGGGCTCTACGGTCTGAGTGAGCTCGCTGAACGCGCCGAGGACTTGCTCGACTGGGAGCTGATGGTCGCGAGGCTTGCGGCTGCCGCGCCCGCGCACCGACCGGGATCCCACAGCGCCTATCACGCGCTGACCTACGGCTTCTTGGTGGGTGAAATCGTGCGCCGCGTGTCCGGGCGGCCCTTTTCGGAGTTCATCCGTACGGAGCTAGCGGAGCCGCTGGAACTCGATGGCTTGTACATCGGAGCTCCCGATGAAGCCCTCGCGCGCGCTGCGCGGCTCATGCGCTTGCCCGGAGGCGAGCGCGCCGCGGTGAGTCAGCGCCTGCCTGCGGAGGTGCGGCGCCGGCAACGCGCAGAGAAGGCAAGGCGCCGCGAGCGGGTCGCGTGGCTCCTCGAACGCGGCCTGCGCGCCGCCGGGGTGCCAGCGGACCTAACCCAAGCCCGGCGGGCGTTCATTACCCCGGGGATTGGGCGTCTTGATTTCAGTGATCCTCAGGTGCTGCGCGCGAGCATCCCGGCGGCGAATGGATTGTTCACGGCGCGCTCACTGGCCAAGCTGTACGCGGCGCTCGCGGGCGGTGGGCAGCTAGCTGGCGTCCGATTGATCTCCGAGCGGACCCTGCGCCGGGCCACCGAGGTGCAGACGTCGGGCTCGGATCGCGTCGTCTTGTTCCCCATGCGCTGGCGCTTGGGCTATCACTTCGTGGGCACTTCATTTGGGGTGCCGAAGCGCGCTTTTGGCCATTTCGGCTTCGGGGGGTCGGGAGCCTGGGCGGATCCGACGCGTAACTTGAGCTTCGCGATGGTGCTGAATAGCGGCATTGGGACGCCGTTTGGTGATCTGCGCACTGTGTGGCTCAGCGGACAGGCGTTGCGCGGCGCCGATCGCGTGTATCGTGATCAGCGCCGACGCTGATGCTCTCGTTTTTGTTCGTCGCTCCTCCCCCCCAAACGATCCGGCTCGTGTGGCGTGCCTGGAGCCTGGCGGCTTGCGTGCTGCTCCTGTTGCTGGGTTGCGGTCAGCCACCTCCTGAAGGGCCGCGGGAGTTTGCTGTGCGGATCGACTTGCCCGAGCTCGATGTTGCCGCGCGGCAACATGCTGGCGATTGCGTCATCGAAACCCATGGATCCCACCAGCTCTGGGGGCGACCGGTTGGCCTGAGCTTTGGTGCTGGTAAAGCTCCCTTCGCCGAGGTGTTCAGAGTGCCCGCGCGCATCCACGTGCGCGATGATGGCACCACGACGCTGCTGGTCGATGACGGGGTGCTGACGTTGCGGGGGTACACTGAGCTCAGTCAGCTGGAGCTCTTTCCCGCCGAGCCGATCTACGATCGTGCGATAGTTCTCGCGCCGTCTGCGGCGCTGTCCCCGCTTCGGCGACGTGCGAATCTGCTTGAGCTGGAGCATCGTATACGCGGTCCCTTGCGCCTGCCTGGTGATCCGCCTCAGGAGCTCTCGCTGGTCTGCTCTCAGCTCAGCCTGAGTCAGGTCAACTTCGATCCAAGTACTTCCGCGAGGATATTCGGGCGCATCGGGTACGCGTACGCTAGGTCTGGTCAAGAGCTGAACTTCTGGGGCAGCCCGGACGCGGGCGGCGGCATGAGGTTGCGCGTGTTCCTGCCTGCTGGGGAGTGGGTCGAACTGGCGGTGCACGATCATGCAGGGCGCGGCGCAACGGAGCGCTGGCGTGTGAGCTATCAGCAAGGAACTGAGCTGATCGTTGGCTGGGTGCTTCGGAGTGAACTTGAAACGTCGCCCCAGAAACTCGGTGTGGTGTCGTATGCGGCGGGCGGGCAGTTCCTGGTGCCGGAATACGCGGGCAAGCAGCACTGCCGGCGCGCGTTGACGCTGGGTGTACTCCGTGACGGGGTCGCTCGCGCGGTTGGTTTGCTACGCCCAGGGGCTTACTGGGACTTCGTGGATGCCGAAGACAGCGAGCGTCTGCAACGCGAACCCAAGGCACGACGCATGATCCCCGTCCGGCTGCCTCACGCCGTGTGGCTAAACCCTGAACCAGGGCATCAACTGGTATTCTCGTCCAGCGAGCTGCAGAAGTGCGACGAGGCAGCGAAGTGAAGCTTCACTACCTCGTGCGTGGCGCGCCCGCCGAACGATTTACTGCTGCCTACTGGATGCTGCAGTAGTCGGGGAAGACGGCGGGCAGCGGGTCGGTGTAGGCGGGGGCAGACCCGAGGCTGTGATCCGTGAGGAACTGCATCGCCCAGGGTAGATACGACGCCTCGATGTGGTGACCCTGGTTGTGATTGCAGAGCACCACGAAGTGACCTTCAGTCTTCAGCTCGCTGACCATGTCGTTGGCGAGCTTCTCGAAGTCCTGAGAGAAGGCCATGTCCGTGGGGCCGCCATAGGTCACCAACGTCGGGGGCTGACTGTCCGTCTTGACGTAGGGCAAGGAGATGCCGCCGGAGAATGGCGCCGCTGCGGCGATCTTGTCGGAGCGCGTGGCGATCAGCGTGCCCGTCATCAGGCCGCCGTTGCTCATCCCAGTGACGTAGATGCGCTGGTCGTCGACGCTGAAGGACTCGCTGATGCACTTCAGCATGTCGTCGAAGAACGCCACGTCGATGTTCTGAGCGGCAGCGGTGGCGATGTTCCAGGTCGCGCCGTTGCCCGACTCGAGGCCTTGTGGTGCCGCGATGATCACGTCGTCCGCGTCGGCGCGGCCACGGAATCCAACACCGTCCAGCATGTCCGTGTTGGTCCCGCCGAAGCCGTGATAGACGAACACCAGGGGATAGCTCTTGTTGGCGTCGTAGGTGGTGGGGAGCACGACCTCGAAATCTCGGGGATCGGTGCCGCTCGGAAAGTTGGTGTTCTTGCCGTCGGCTACCGCCGGACACTGGTCGATGCGTGGAATGTCCGCGGCTGTGCCCTCGCAGGAGGATGGCGCCTCAGCGTCAGCGGCGTAGGCCACAGCGCCGAACGTGCTGCCCGCGAGGTCGAGGTCGAAGGTGACGATCTTGCCGCTGATGGTGCCGCAGAAGGCCGTCTGACTCTGGAGCTGGCCTTCGACGACGAGCTCGACGTCGACGTCGCTCTTCGTCGGCGTGTAGGCGCCAGGCATGGTGAAGCCGCCGAAGTCGATGGTGAAGGTGCCGTCATCGGCGGGGACGATGTCGTCCGCCATCGCCAAGACTTCACTCACGCTGCCGTCGTTCGCGATGGCGTGGAGCTCCACATGGGTGCCGCTAATATCCACGCGGTAAGGCAACACCAAGCCCGAGAGCGGCGCCAACGACACGCCCATGAGAAACTGCCCTTGCGGCAGACCGCCTTCGGTCTGCTTTTGCTCGGTGGTGTCGTCGCTCGAGCAGCCGGGGAGCGTTGCCGCCAGCGGCAGCAGCAGAGCCAGGCTCAAGCCGATTGAGGTGCCCAGGCGGCGCACTCGGTGTTGACGGGTGGAATACTGAGAGAACTTGAAAAGCTTCATTGGGCAGGCTCCGACTTCGCGTCCCACACGCGCAAAGATGTGCGTTTCGTTGTGAGGCAGAATGGTTACAAACACCAGGGCGATTCGAGCCAGAGCGCACACTTCCTGCAACCTGAGCAGCAGTCGCTTCCGGCAAGGCCGCTCTGGGTTTGTTCGCAGCAGTCGGACGCGCGTCTGCAGAGCGCTGTGAGCACTTGTAGCATCGTTCGATGACTCAACTGCTGGAGCTGCTGCGGCGCGTGCGCGAGCTCAACGTTCAGGCGCTGTCGCGGGCGATCGAGGACGAGGAGCGGCCGTTCGTCGAGCCGGCCTACCGCTTGGCGGATGGCTCGATCGCGGCGGAAGGTGCCATCACCACCCGCCGAGCCACGGATTGAAGGCCCGGGAGGGCTAATCGCCGGAAACCGCCCACGGGCGTTCCAGCGCTGCCATTACCGCGCGGATGCGTGGCGTCTTGCGCCTGTCGGGGTGAGTGAGCACCCACAGGATGCGCTCGAGCTTCTTGACGGAGCTTGCGTACTCGCTGAGCTCCACCAGGCAGGGGTGCTGCGCGGCGAGCAGCTTGGGCATCAGCGCCAGCCCGACGCCTTCAGCGCACAGGCTCACTAGGGTGTTGAACTGCGCGTACATTGCCGCTTCGCCGGCGTTGGCGCGCTCCCAGGCGGCCTCGGGTGTGTTCTCACCCCGAGGTCGAAGCACCCAGCGCCGATTCGCGCGAGCGACGGCCGCCCTCGTGGCAAACACGCCGTAACCGAGTCGCGCCACTCGCTTGCCCCAGCAGCCAGCGGGCGGCCTAGGGATGATCGCCAGCGCGACATCCACTTCTTGGTCTCGCACGCTCGGCCCCGAATCTCCGAGATGCAGCGAGACGCTGAGGGTCGGGTGCTGCTCGCAGAGCTCCGCCAGCGGTGCTCGAATGAACGGGAGCAGGGCCTCCACGGTGGTCACGCTGACGACGCCCTCGAGCCCGCCGCTCTGGTCCCGCAACGAAGACAGCACCTGAGACAGCGACTTGGCCGTGCGGCGCCCCACTTGCGCGAGGGCGCTCCCGGCGTCCGACAATGTGGCGCCGGATGTCCCGCGAATCAGGCATGGCTGCCCGATGGCTTGCTCGAGCGCGGTGATTCGCCGGTAGAGTGTCGACTGACCGAGCCCAAGTTCTCGCGCCGCCGCGCTGACGCTACCGAGGCGCTGAACGGCCTCGAGGTAGCGCAAGTCATCCCACTGAATCGTCATGCCTGTCGCGCGCCGCTGCTATTCAGCGCGTGGGGAGAGCATCTCATCTGGGGAGCGGATCCGCGAGCCTCAATCGAGTCGCTTTCCGGGTGGAAGTGGGGCTCAGCGATTTGCGCTCCGGTGTGACTTGCGCAAGGCTTGGCGCCGTGAGTTGGCGGCGTCTAGCGTGGCTCGTGGCTCTGGGCTGCGGGGTGTTGGGGGGGACTGGCGTGGTGGCACCTGGATCCGCAGCCGCGGATGCGCCGAGTGCCTCACCCCCAAAAAAAGAGCCTGCACCCGCGCCTGAACAGCCCAGAGAAGAGCCTTCCGGCGCTGCAGGGTCCAAGGAGGCAGCCGAGTCGAAGGATGAGGCGTGGTGCCAGAAAGACCTGGAGACGCTCGAGCACCACGTGTGCGCCTTCGTGCCGAAGGACGACGCGTCGGACACGCTCGTGATCTTCCTGCACGGCGTCGTGAAGTCCGAGAGCGGCTGGCAGTACAACCAGCAGCTCGCGCTGGTGCGCGCGGCGAAGGTGAATCACTTCGACTTGCTCGCGCCCCGAGGGCGCCGCGGGATTGGGCCGAAGGACATGGAAGACTGGTGGACGTGGCCAACCCGCTCGTCTGCACAGAAGACCCTCGAGCCTGAGCTGTTCGACGAGTGGCGGGAGGCGCGCAAGGCACTCGAGGAGCGTCGAGGCAAGCCGTACGACAAGCTGATCATCGTCGGCTTCTCCAACGGCGCGTACTACGCGAGCAGCTTGGTGTTGCGCGACGCCTTCGAGGCAGATGGCTATGGAGTCTTCGCAGGCGGCGGCGCGAACTACCTCGAAGCCACCGCCAAGCGCATCAAGCACCGGCCGCCGGTGTACGTTGGCTGGGGGCTGAAGGACAAAAGCGCAAAGAAGGACGCCGCGGGCTTCGCCAAGCTGCTCAAGCGCCTCGGGTGGAAGCACCGCGCGAAGGCGCGGCCCAAGGTCGGCCACACCATGACCGACGCGGGGCTCAAGGAAGCGATGAGCTTTCTCCGCGGTGCGAAGTAGCGCGGTGAGCTGACGGACGCCGAGCGAGCTGGTAGCCGAACGTCGGCGTGCTGAGGTAGAACCGCGTGGTGACTGCCAATCGCAAGCTGCGTCGCGCCCAACAGGCGCGGAAACAACGGGTTCCGCTGCAAGCGCCTGCAGGCGTGCGCGCGCCGGTTCAGCTGGACAAGGCGAAGCTGCGGCGCCAGTCATCCGCCGAGCGGTTCGCGCGCGAAGGCTCGGAGCTCCTGTGGGTGCGCCTCCTGGCCTGGGAAGGGCCGCGTTTGAGCCGCGCGCGCTTGCTGGACGCGGTGCACGACGCGGCGCTCTGGAAGCAAGCTGCAGCGGAGTCAGCGCAAGTACCGCCGTATCAAGCGAGCGGTGCCTTGGCGCCCCTTGCGGCTCGCGAGAAGGAGCTGGCGGGCAAGCTGAGCGCCGAGAAGCTCGACGCGGCAGTCGACGTGTGGCTCCGTTCAGGCGACGACTACCACCCGAAGCAGCCGGCGCCCAAATGGAAATTCCTTGCGGAATTAAGCAAGGAACTGGAGCTCGGTGAGGTGACGGCGCTCGAGCTGCAGGAGGACTGGGAGCTGTGGATCAGCCTCGCGTTTGCTTCGGAGCCGCGAGTGGTCGCGATGGAAGCTCTACGCACCGCGGAGAATCACCTGGCGAGTCTCGGCGAGATCACCCACGGCGAGCACCTGAAGGCCGCGGCCAACGCCGTGCGCGCCATCTGGTCCGGCCTGGCCTACGGCGACGAAACGACCTTCAAGCGCGTGCGATCCTGGTCTGACGACTGGCTCGCGTCGCTGGCGGAGCGCAGCGGATCATCCGGATCTGGCTCAGACGGCGGCGACCAGTGAGCAAAGTCCTCAGGCAGCGGGCCAGGTAGCATCGGCTGCCTGGTGCGCTCGAAGATCTGAAAGTCGTGGCGCGCCGTCAGGTGCAGCGGCAGGTTCTGTACAGGGCCACCTTGGGTCAGCCAGACGCGTAACGCTTCGGCGTTCTGCGCGACCACGAAGTGTTGCGGATCCGTGCGGATAGCTGTGCGCAGGTGCTCCTGTAGGCTCTGCAGGTCGCGCCGGTCCGCCGCCATGCAGGCGAGGTAGTTATAGGCGAGGCCAGGCAGGGGGTAGCCGAGCTCGAGGGCCTTGTGGATGTGCTCTTCAGCGAGCTTGAACTGTCGCTCGCGGTAGTACGCTCCAGCCAAATCCATGTGGGCCGCGTGGTGATCGCCGAGCTCCGCCAGGATGGCTTTGCACTCTTCGACGCCTTCTCGATAGAAGTCTCGGAGTCCGCAGTTTTGCGCGAACCACTCGTTGAGTACGCGCGTCGTCTCCGGATCTGCGTCGTACGGCACCTTCAGCTCCTGAAACGTCTCCTGGAAGTAGCGTTTGCGGTCGAGCCAGGTCTTCTCCGCGTCCTGGAAGTCCCGGGTGCCAGGGTAGATGGACAAGCAGGAGAAGATGTACTGGTGGGGACGCGCACGCTCGAGGAACGCGAGCGTCTCGTGGAACGTCTCCACCGTTTCCCCGCGGTTTCCCAGCATCATGTAGAAGCGCACCTGGATGCCGTACTTCTTGGCCAGGTTCGCGCTCTCGACGATCTTGTCGACGGTGATCTTCTTGTCGATCTGCTTGAGGATGCTCGCCGAGCCGGACTCGACGCCCAGGCTCAGGCGCTGACACCCGGCGAGGCGCATCTCGCGCAACAGCTCATCGCTCAGCACGTCGACCCGGGTGTCACAGCTCCAGAGGAACTGCAGCCCGCGGGCCCGGATCCCTCTGCAGAGCTCGAGCACCCGCTTCTTGTTGGTGGTGAACGTGTCGTCCTTGATTTGCAGGAGCTTCACCGGCAAGCGACCCACCGCCTGCTCCAGGGCATCCAGCACGTAGTCCACGGACTGCGCGCGGAAGCCCCGGCCCCAGCTGGTCTCCGCCCCGCAGAAGGTGCAGGCCCAGGGGCAGCCGCGAGATGTCATGAAGATGTGGGTGTCGAACAGCGCGTGGGGCGACGCCAGGGTATCGAGGTTTTCGATGGACGCCCGCGCCGGCGCCGCTTCGATGCCCTGTTCCCCGCGGTACCAGGTGCCGGGAATGCCGCGGGTCGACTCGGCGCGCTGGAGCCGTCCACACAGCTCGAGGAACTGGAGCTCGCTCTCACCTTCGCTCACGGTGTCGATGGCCGGGTGATACTCGAGCATCTCCTTTGCCAGGGGCGTCGCATGGGGGCCACCGACGATGATGTGAGTGTTGGGATGGAGTTCTTTGATCAGCGCCGCGGTGAAGCCGACGCCTCGGCGGTTCGCGGTCCAACAGCTCATGCCCCACAGGTCGGCCTCGAGGGAGCGAACGACCTTCTCGACGTCTTGCCAGGGGTAGGCCGAGAGGTTGAGCAGCTTGACCTGATGCCCCGCGCGCCTCGCCTGGGCCGCCAGGGAGTAGAGCCCGTACGGCGTCTGCCAGAAGTCTGGGTCGAGATCGCCTTCGCGGTAGTCCGCGGGTGGTCCGCCTTGCTCGGGACTCAGCCGGGCGCTGTGATCTCCGAGTTCAGCGGGAGCCGCGAGCTTCCAGGGCGGAGGGTACAAAAGGACGACGCGCACCGCGGCAGCATAGCCGACGGGCCACAGCGCGGGCAACGCAGCAAGGATCTGCGGGAAAGGCCGCGCTGGATGCCTAGCGAGCGATGAGCAGGCGGTTGGCGCAGCGCTTGTCGCCACGAGCCTGGCACTCGGTCATCTCGACTCGCTCCACCTTGACACCCATTGCCGTATGGATAATCCGCATGGCTTCGCGGTTCATGCGGCAAATGAAGCAGTGGTAACCACGCCAGCCGGTAGCCCGGCTCCGCACCTCGTTGCCCACCACCTCCGTGACCATCTGTCCAGAGTCGAAGAAGCGGTTCCACAGCGGTTGGCTGTAGCGGGCGTAGCGCTCCGGTGTCACGAGCATGCGGAAGAACAGCTTGTGTACGCCGTGTAGCGTTGCGTCCATCACGGCGCCCTCGGCCTGGGTAGCCAGCGCCTCGACCTCCGCCTCCGGTAGTCCAGCGCACAGCCCATCCATCAGCTCGTGGACCAAGGTGCTTGGGTACCAGGTGCTGGCGATCAGTCCAGCACCAGGGCGGGTGACGTCGAGGTGCGCCTGATGCTCAGGTTTCATCCGGGAGACCACCTCGGCGAGTCGCTGCGGGTCCTTCGTCTGTTGGTACCACTGAACGAAGGCGGCGATGGCGACGCCTTTGATGCGGTCGTGTGGCGCTGGATCCCCAGGGAATCGATTCAGGTGCACTCGGCCTGAGCTGTCGCGTTGCGCGAAGCGCTCACCCAGCGTCTGCCGATCGATCTGGGTCGCGTCGGAAGCTTCTGGGCTCGAGCCGGGCAACTCCGTGGAGTCCATCAGCTCATCGAGCTCGGTGGATGAAAACGGACTGGAGGGGGAGCGAGACAAGCGGCGAGGAGTCTTGCACGGCCTGCAGAGGCTTGCGAGGTGCGAACCTGAGCTGTCTTGGTGGCCGTTTCGGCCATGGACGAGGCAGCCTACTGCTCGGGCTTCTTCGGTTCGACACTCGCTCCAGCCTTCGCCAAGAGCCGCAGGGTGATCCGCTTGCGCTGCTCTCCGAAGTCTCCGCCCGGCGCCGTGCTCGTGAGCAGTGTCGCAAAAAAATACGGCCCTGCATCTGTATCGAGATACCCAACGTACCAGCCGTAGTCGCGGCCTTCGATGAGTCCCGTCCGCCCGGACTTCACGTACAGTCGGAGCGCTGGGTAGTCCACGCTGCGCATGATGTGCTTCACGATGCGCTGGTTCTTCACTGACACCGGCAGCTTCTCCTCGTAGAGGCGCTGCACGAAGTCGACTTCCGCGAGGGGCGAGATGCGCAGGCCTCCATCCAGCCAAAAGCGATCGATCGCTGGGCTGATGTCGCGATTACCGTAGCCCAGCTTGTCGACCCAGCTCTGCATGCGCTGCTGGCCTACTTCTCGCGCCACCCGCTGATAGTACCAAACCGCCGAGGCCTGAAACGCGGTCCGCAGCGTGTGGTCTTGATTCCACGCGGCAATTTGCCGCTCCACTCCGTCCCACTTGAAGAGGTGATCGGGACCGCTCACGACACCTGTCTCCAGGGCGATCAAGCTGTTCGGGATCTTGAAGGTCGAAGCGGGTAGGTATCCGGTCCGGCAGCGGTCGGGGTGCAGCAAGATGTCTTCGCCCTGTGGCGGCCGCAGCACGAACGCCGACTCGTAGCCCAAGCTGTCCAGCATCGCCGTGAGCTCCGCGATGTTCGGCTTGAACGCGTCGCTCGGCTCCTCTTGGGGGGGAGGAGCGACTGCGGCTCCCTCAGAAGCGCCGGCCAGCGCGCCGGACACAGGCGCGATGGGAGGCGCCGAAGCAGCGCAGCCCACCCAAGCGGGCGCTAGCCAGATGCAGATAGCGCCAAGCTGGCGCATTTTTCGCCCTCGAAGTAACAGCATGAGGCAACCCAACGCCGCGTGATGACAGCGCATTCCGGCGGCTGCGCTGGCAATTGTGCCTCAATTCCCCGGCAAGCCCAGCTCCAAGCTCGACGCAAATGCAGTGGAGTTGCATTTGCGGCTGTCAGACGTAGGCTTGCGAATTGAACTTGCATCTGAGTTGCGATAACGAGGCTCCGTGCTGATCCCCTTGGGCGCCGCTCTCGGCTCCGTCGCGCTCGGAGTCTTGCTGGCCTTCGTGCCAGGCAGGCAGGAGTCCATGCTCGGGCCGATCCGAAGCTTCGCGCTCACGGCGTCCCTCGCGGTGGTGTTCATGCACCTGTTGCCCGAGGCCTACGAGGTCCTGGGTGTTACCACGTTCGCGGTATTCGTCGTGGGGCTGTTGCTCCCGAGTCTGCTGGGCGCAGTCGCGGGCAAGCTGGCTGGTGCATCCCGGCAGCGGGCTGGCCTCGAGGTGGGCTACGCGGGGCTCTTGCTCCACCACATCGGCGACGGGTTGTCGATGGGGGCGCTCAGCGAGCACGATCACGGCGGTCACGGCCACGCGGATGTGGTGCTTGCGCTGGCAGCACACACCGTGCCTGTCGCGGCGATGGTGGTGCTAGCGTTCGGCGGTGCCTCGCGGAAAAAGGAGTCCGGGCTGCGTGCGCTGGGGCTCGGGATCAGCGGGGGCGCCGGCGTCGTGCTCGGGAGTGCGGTCAGCTCCGGATTTGCTGCGGCCACTGCCTGGGTTGCAGCGCTGACCGCGGGCATGGTGCTACACGTCGTCGCCCACGATTTGAAGCAGCATCCTCCCGCCGGGAGCTGGGGGCGCACGTTGGACTTCGTCGGGGGCGGGTTTGGCCTGCTGCTCGGGGCGATCGGCGCCTCGGGCCACGGCGCGTCGGAGCACGCGGTGCTCTTCGAGCGCCTGGCGGACCTCACGTACGATACCGCTCCGGTGCTGCTACTGGCGCTCGCACTCGCTGCGCTGGTTCAAGCCAATGTGTCGATGCTTCCGCCCTCGCCGCCTGCGGGTGCGTCGTGCGCCAAGGCGGCGGCGCTCGGTGTCGCTCACGCGGTGTCGCGACCCCTGGCAACGAGCGGCGTGCTGACCGTGGGGCGTAAGTTGGGGCACCCTGCGCAGATGCTAGGGCTGATGCTCGCCGCCCCGGTGCTGAGCATCGACTTCGCGCTAATTTCCTTGCGGTTTTTAGGGTTGGAGTTGACTCTCGCGACGCTCGGAGCAGTTGCGCTCATCGCGTGGGTACTGGCAGCGTCGCTCGGAGGGAGCAGCGTGGAAGCCACGCCGGATAGCGGGCGCATCCATCTGGGCCTCGGGAGTGGTTTTCTCGCCAAGTTTCAGCGCGCCTTCGAAGGCCTCCTGGATCACTTGGGGATCTGGATGGTGCTTGGCCTCTTGAGCGCCGCGTTCGTGGAAGCGTACGTGCCGAGCGGCGCACTCGATCTGCATCACCCACTGCTAGCGCTGTGCGTGATCAGCGCCGTCGCGCTACCAAGCTACCTGAGCGCGTCATCGGCGGTGCCAGTGGTCGCGGTCGCGATCGCAAAGGGTCTGCCCCCAGGAGTGGCGGTTGCGGGGCTGGTGCTCGGTGCGACCTTCAACTTGCGCGCCTTGGGCTTCTTCCGGGCTCGCCTGGGGAACGCGCGGAGTCTTGGGTTGGCGCTGGGGATCGTTGCGGGCTGTTGGGGGCTCGCATGGGCGGTGGGTCAAGGCATTCCCGCGGTGGGCGAGCACACGCTGAGCGTCGTCGCGCCGCACGCACCCGGCCTCGTCGGCAAGCTCGCCACCGCGCTGTTGTTGGTGCTCTTGCTACGCCGTGTGTGGTTCCACGGAGTGCGGGCCTGGGTTGCAGAGCTCGTCGGCAGCTACGCTCACGAGCACCACATCGCCCAAGCCAGCCCCCGCGAAGTGAGCTAGCGCGAGTCCACCCGGTCGCACGTTTCTCGTTGGACGCGGTTGCTTGAGCAGGGGTCGCCGGGCGAGAGTGCGCAGCATGCTGCGTGCCTCGCTCGTTTCACTGCTGCTCGTTGGGTGCGCGGCCTCCGGCCACGAAGCGCCCGTATCACGCCCCGCTAGCCACGCGTCCCGTGGGACGCCCGCGAGCTCCGCGGGCGGCGTGGAACGGGTGGTGATTC
>JBFXBK010000012.1:0-55759 GCA_050183255.1 Polyangiaceae bacterium
CACGCAAACGGAGCGGTCCCCGCCGCACCTCCACGTCGCCTTCGAGCTCCGCGCAGTGTTGCTGGAGATCCTCCTCTGATTTCCGCGCGGTAAATTCAACCGACTGAGCGCGCACGGGTATGGACAGCAAGAGACACGCCGTCCCCCAACCGACACTGCAGGAGCGCACTCAGCGCCCCTCGCCGCGGTGCTTCAGCGCGTCGGCCTTGCCGCCAAAGTCTCGTTGCCGAGCTATTGACGCTGCGACGGCAGCACGGCGAGCGGCACCCGCTGCTCTGCCTTCACGAACTCCTGGCGCGGCGCCGGGATGCTGACACGCAGAATCGACGTGCCTCGCGGCCCCACTTCGAGGCGAGACTTCACGTCCGCCGCCTCTCGCAAGTTGAGCACCAATAGCGTCTCGCCCTGCTTGCCGCGCTTGAGTCGCGCGCTCGACAGCGGCGTGTTGAAGTGCGTCGTGATCAGCGGGTACGTGTTGGTCGTCCAGCGCACGTAGGTGTCGCTCAGCACCAGCGTCACGCTGCGCTCCGCCTTGCGCACCTCGACGCTCACCTTCTTGCTCAGCCACACGCTGACTTCGCTGCTGCCATCCTGCAGCATGCGGAAACCCGGAAACGTCGCGATGGCCCATTTGGGATCGATCTTTACGGGACGATAGCGGCGCCGTGGTTTGTCCGTCCAGCTGTAGCCGCCAGTTCGGCTCGCCTTGGCCTCCTTCCCATCCCCCTCGCCACTTCCCTTGTCGCTGCTCGCTTTGTCACCACCCGATTCAGCCTTGGGTTGGGCCTTAGGCTGGTCGCGCTTGATTTCGACCTTGTAGCCACCGTCATCGGTCTTGGTGACCTTCTCCTCGGCAGAACTCGTAGTGGCAAGTCCGAACCCCAGCAGCGCAACGGCCCACGGCAGCAAGCGACGTGACATGAAGCTGAGGATCGCATGAAGCACTGCTCAAGGCCAGGCGGCTCACGCGGCCGCCTGTTCGGTGGCGCGCAGGCTTCCGTAAGCACTTGCATGACTCGAGCGTGATGGCCGACAAACGGCAAGAAGCCTCGCTCCCTCCGTTGATGCGGGCGGTGGGCGCGAGGCTTCTCTGGAACCGAAGCGCCCACGACGGCGCTTGAACGCTTTCAGCGGCTGGCGGTCTGGACAGACTTCTTGTGCGCGGTTTGGCTGCTCTCGCTGCGTCCCGACAGGCTGTCGTAGATCGCGTCGATGTGACCCACCAGGCTCAAGTACACGCGGGCGTCCGGGCTGTAGAGGATGTTACGGCGAGCGCCATCTTCACCCAGCTGGAGTGTGCCGTTCGCGTAACCCACCGCAAAGCTGAACTCCGGAAGCACCTGCATCCCGAGTTCCGACGCGAAGATCGTCACCACGCTGAAGTTCGTGGGGTCTTTCTCCGCGGAAGTGACGTCCGTGCAACCCGTGACGGTCTGCACGCAGTCTGCCTCGACTGCGTCATACTTCCAGGTCGGCCGCCAGCTGAAGCTGTTGGTCCAGCTGATCGTCTTGGTGACGCCGATGGTGCCCGCCAGAGTCAGCGACGCTTGATGCTTCGCGAGGTATCCGGTGGACAGCTGATCGGAGACCTGCGTCTGTCCGGTGGGGGTGATACGGCTGCGCTCGAAGTCGCCATTCACTGGCGTCGTCGCCTCAGTGAACGTGTGGTTGTAGCCCGCGATCCCGGTGAGGGTGAAGGTCTGCAGCGCGTCCGCACCGCTGCCCAGAATCGGCACTGTTTGGCCCAGAGAGAGCGAGCCGCCGAGCCCCAAGATGCGTCCCGTGTTGGCGCTGATCTTCGAGGTGGGGAACGTCAGAACCGGCAGGCTCAGCCCGACGGTGGTCGCCATATCGCCGTCGCTCGCCAACACGCGGTTGTAGGCCGTGAACAGCTTCGCATCGGTCAGCGTCCACTCACCGCGCTTGGTGGTGATGTCGCTGTTCGTGAACTCGCGCAAGGCGCCGATTTCGCCAGCGACCGACAGGCTCCATTTCTCCTCGGAAATGATCTTGTAGGCCGGCTTCAGCGTAAACGTCATGTCGTAGGTCGGGTCCTCCGACTGGCGATCTTGGCCGATGCCCACGGTGTCCGTGGTGGCGCTCTGATCCCAGATGAGCTGAAGACTCCACGGCAGGGGCTTGGGCTTGCCCGGCTCGTTAGGCTCGTCGCCAGGTCCGGTGTCGGAGATCGCATCGCCGCTGCCTCCCAAACCGAGCTGGAAGCCACCTGACGCTTGACCGGCCGGCTGCGCAGCAGGAGCCGCTCCGGGGGCCTCGGGACCAGGCGCGGCAGGCGCGGGCGCGGGCTCGGCGGGCTGCGCGAAGGCAGACGCGGTGATCAAGCTCGCGAAAGCGAAAGTGGCTCCTAAGATTCGGCGCTTCATATCTTGGCGGCTCCGTTGTGTTGCGTTCGCGCGCCGCCAGGGCGCGCGGTGAGGCCGGGAGAGTGGCCCGTTCATTCCAGTAAGAGTGAAGTGGCGTTCTGCCCCTTCCGCTCGTGTTTGCCAACCCGAAAACAGTGCCGGACTGTCACACGCTGTAGGCGCGTGTCAATCAGACTCGTACCCGGGATCGATGGACTCTGCCGGGCGGGTACAAGCAGGATCTGTTCCGCTTTGTCTCACGGCGTCAACCCGTTGTTTTTCTAACGTATTTTTGTTCGGGGGTGAGGGGTGTTAGTCCATACACGGCTGCGGCACCGGCCCGCTGCGTCGCGAACCTAACGCACACACGTGCAGTGGTTCTGCACCCAACCTCCTGAGCAACCTGAGCGGTGTCCACGCCGGCGGAAACTACGCGGCGAGCCAGTTTGCAACCCTGCCCGGCTGTGATAGCTCCTCGGCTCCCATGACCGATCAAACGGCGCTCCCTGCCAGCGAGATCACGGCGCTGCTGGGACGCGGCACCCGGTTCGAAGGCAAGCTTCACTTCACCGGTCGGGTGCGCATCGACGGCACGTTCCGAGGAGAGATCCGCAGCGATGACGTGCTGATCGTGGGCGAGGGTGCGGACGTGGAAGGGGAAATCCGCGTGGCGACCGTAATCATACGCGGTGGCCGCGTGGACGCGCGGGTGCTCGCAGAGCGGGCGATCGAGCTCTATGTACCTGCCCAAGTGACGGGCAGCCTCCAGGCGCCGGAAATCTTCATGGACAAGGGGGTACAGTTTAGCGGCTCCTGCACCATGGCTCCGGTCGAGCCTGAGAGCGACTGAGTACCTCAGCCCTGAATTGGGGTCGGGTCGGCCTGCCGGCCTGCGAGCCGGGGAAGGTTCGCACTAACACTTCGTAAGCCGGGAGCATGTGTCCCTGTTGCGTCACTGACCGTGAACGGAACTTCGCCGCGTGAGCTTTGAGCGTTTCCGTGGGAGAAACCAGGAAACCGCGGCTCGCGTCAGTGGCGAAGCGAGACCAACAGGCCTAACCCCAAAAAAACCGCAAGAAACCTGAGAATCGCCCGTCCAACTCCCGGCCCCGCAGCGAGTCTCTTCGCGATCTCGGCACGCACTGTGCATCCCACTCACTCGCTCGCCCAACGGCGAGCCGTCCGCATCCCGACCTCCAGCCTCCCCAGGAGAACATCCGAATGCAGCTTTCTCGTCGCAGCCTCTTGTTGAGCACCGGTGCCATCGGCGTCTCGTTCAGCCTCCCCGCCTGGGCGGAGAGCGAAGGCGAACGCCTGAAGAAGAAGAAAGACTCGGAGCGCTACGAGAAGAAGACCGACAAGAGCGACGTCAAGGCGGGCTGTGCGCGGATCGCGATCAAGGCGAACCCCGACACGGTCGAAGACGTGGTGACGGACTTCAAGAACTACGCGCGCTTCATCTCGAAGTTCAAGAAGGCGCGCGTGGTTGGCAAGGAGGGTGACAACACCTTGGTGTACCTCTCGGTGCCCATCCTCCATGGCGCCGGTAAGATCTGGGCAGTCGTGAAGTTCAAGCCGGTGCAGAAGGATGGAGACGTTCGCATCCTGAGCGGCAGCATGGTGAAGGGCAACGTGAAGCGGCTGGATGCCGACTGGCGCATCGAGCCCATCGACGACGAGTACACGCAGCTGAACTGCGAGCTGTTGATCGTGCCCAAGCTGCCGGTGCCGGGCTCGGTGGTCACCGGTGAAGTCGCGTATGCCGCGGATGAAGCCGTGAGCGGGTCCGCAAAGCGCGCTGAGAAGCTGCGTCGTCGCAAGAAGCGCAAGAAGCACTGACTTGACGCACACGCAGGCGGCCGTCTACTCGACGCTGAATGGACGGTCGCCCCATGCATCGCTTTTCGTACCTCGCCTTCGCGTCGCTGCTCGCGGCGTGTGGAGGATGCAGCAAGACGCCAAGTACCGAGACGCAGACCCAGGACGGCGCCGCACAACCGAGTGCTGCGCCGTCGGTCCTTGCGAGTGCTCCTTCCGCCTTGCCGAGCGCATCCGCAGAGCCCGCCCCGTTGCCTCCCGGATGCTACGACGAGATCCACGAAGAGGCGGGAAGCGCCGCGCTCAGCAAGCTAGAGGCCGCCTGCGCCGCGGGAATGACCGCGCTTCTGCCACAAGTCTTGGAGGTGGAGCTCGACCCAGGTGGTCGTCGCGAGATCCCCGTCACCGTGATCGACACCGGGAAGTGCTTGAGGGCCGCGGCCGCGGCCGAGGGAGACGCTGAGCTCCACCTCGAACTGAAAGCGCGGGATGACTCCAAGGTGGCAGAGGCGAAGCTCGGGCGCGCCTACGCAGTACTCAACGCTGATGGGCCGATTTGTGTATCGAGCCCGGGCCAGTACCGGGTAATTATCCACATGGATAAGGGCAAGACCAAGGTCTACGCCCAGGTATGGCAGGGCAAGTAGCTCAGTCGCCCTTGTATTTCGCGAGCAGCTGCTGGTAGCGCTTGTCCCGACGCAGCTTGACGAACTCGCTCTGCGTGCGTGATCGGCTCACCCAGGAGGCCAGCGAGTAGTGGCTGCGGAGGAAATCAGGCTTCTTTAGTGCCTTCGCGTTGACGAGCGTCTTCTCGAAGTAGGCCACACACTCGTCAACATGATCCTCGCGGCAATATGCTCTCGCGATGTTGTAGAACAATCCAGACGAGTTGTTGAACTCCTTCTCGGCCGCTTTCAAGTGCAGCAGCGCGTTCTTGCCGTCCTTCTTGCGGAGGTAGGCGTAGCCGAAGCCCATCCGCAGGTAGTAGCGCTCATACTCGGGCAGCCCGCAGCCCTGCTCGTGGAGCTTGAGAGCTTGCTTGTAGAACACCAGGCTCTCGTCGGCGGCCTCCGCTAGGGGCGTCTTGCTGTCGAACAAGGCCGCGTCGCCTTGCCAGACGCGAACGCTCGCGCTGTGGTCGTGCTTCTTCGCCAACGCCTCCAGCAGTTGCTTGGCCTTCGGATAGTCCTTGTCCCGAAACGCGTTCTGGGCTGGCTTGAACTCGCTGTTCGGCGGGTCGTCGCTCTTGCCATCCGCGCACGGACCCGTCGGGGCAGCACTTGGAGCGGGTTCGACGGGAGCGGGCGCCGGGTCCTTCTCACAGCCGGCTAGGACCAGGGCGAGTAGGGCTGCAATCAGCCCGACGCCGCTAGCTTGGGTCTGGTGCAAGACTCGGCGCGCGACATACCCAACCATGGTCTCTGGAGATAACAGACACGCCTTGGAGAACCCAAGTCCGTCCGCGCAGGCCCAACGAAACACTCCGGAAACCTTCGGCGATTAGCCTGCGTTCGGACAGCGATGAGCTGTTCCAGCACCCAAGGTCGACACCGCCTCCTGAACCACCGGACAGGCGGCGTTCGGCCCCTTCCGCCGCGAGTCGAAGCGCACTGAAACCCGTGCAATCCGCTCTCGGTGCTCCCCCAGGGCTACCCCCTGCGCGCCGGAGTTGGGTGTGGCTTCCTGGATTGACGCGTCGACGCTTGCGCGGCGCGTTAATGCGTGGCCCAATAAGCTCCAGCGTACGGGATTTCTCGTCCGCTTTCGATCAGTACTGCTTGGTTCGCGCCAATCCGACGTGAACCACCCGCGCGCTCGCGTGGGGAAGCACCGAGCGAAGCTTGCCGTCCCCCCCTCCCCGGTCAGCTGTGCTTGATGCGAGCAAAGAACCTGCTGTGCGCGAGCGCGCCAGTGCCCACCAGCGAACCCCTTCGAAGGCCGCGAGATGAGTCTCCCCGAGAAATCTGGACTCTACGATCCCCAGTTCGAGCACGACGCCTGTGGCGTTGGCTTCGTGGCGAATATCAAGGGGGTCGCGTCCCATGAGATTGTGCGCCAGGGCGTGCAGATCTTGCTGAACCTGGTGCACCGCGGTGCCGCGGGTAGCGACCCGCTGACAGGCGACGGGGCTGGCATCCTGATCCAGCTTCCTCACGCATTCTTCGAGCAAGAGTGCGCGAAGCTCGGCATCACGCTGCCAGCGCGAGGCCGTTATGGCGTGGGCACGGTGTTTCTGCCGCAGTCACGCGAAGAGCGGCGCAGGTGCATGCAGATCGTCGAGGACAAGATCGGCGGCACCGGTCAGCGGCTGCTGGGGTGGCGCGACGTACCCGTCGACGTGGAAGCGTGTGGGCCCCTGGCCCGAGAGAGCGCTCCCATCATTCGTCAGGTGATCGTTGGTTCCACGGTGAATGACCAGACGGTCTTCGAACGCAAGCTATTCGTGATCCGCAAGTGGATTGAACGCACCGTCAGAGAAAGCGACCTGCCGAATCGCGCGAAGAAGACCTTCTACGTCCCAAGCCTCTCCTCACGCACGCTCATCTACAAGGGTCTACTCCTCGCGGAACAGCTCTCGGTCTTCTATTCGGACTTGAACGACCCGAGCATGGTCAGCGCGCTGGCCATGGTGCACCAGCGCTTCAGCACCAATACGTTCCCGACCTGGCAGCTCGCACAGCCGTTTCGCACGCTAGCGCACAACGGCGAGATCAACACCGTGCGGGGCAATATCGCGTGGATGAAGGCCCGCGAGACGCTCTTCGCTGGCGAGATTTTTGGCGAGGACGTGCGGCACATTCTGCCGGTCGTGACTCCCCGCGGAAGCGACTCAGCGACCCTCGACAACGTGGTCGAGATGCTCGTACACGGGGGTCGCCCGCTGCCCCACGTGATGATGATGTTGGTGCCCGAGGCCTGGCAGAACGATCCCGCCATGCCGCAACACAAGCGCGACTTCTACGAGTACCACTCGTGCTTGATGGAGCCGTGGGACGGTCCGGCCGCCCTCGCCTTCACCAACGGTCGCCAGATCGGCGCCATGCTGGACCGCAACGGCCTGAGGCCTGCGCGCTGGATGCTCACCCACGACGGGATCGTGGTCATGGGCTCCGAAACGGGCGTCCTCGAGTTCCCCGCGGAACGTGTAGAACGCAAAGGGCGCCTCGAACCCGGCAAGATGTTCATGGTCGACCTCGAGCAGGGCCGCATCGTCCAAGACGAAGAGATCAAGCAGGACATCTGCACGCGTCAGCCCTACGGCAAGTGGCTGCGAGACAACAAGATCAACCTGCGAGACATCGAGACGGTTCCCTCCACTCGCCCAACCGAGCGGCACACGCTACTCGAGCGGCAGCAAGCGTTCGGCTACACCCAGGAGGATCTGCGCCTCTTGATCGCACCAATGGCCAAGACCGGCGCCGAAGCGGTCGGCTCCATGGGCACCGACACGCCACTCGCCGTCCTCAGCGACGAGCCTCAGCCGCTCTTCAACTACTTCAAACAGCACTTCGCTCAGGTCACGAATCCGCCGATCGATCCAATCCGCGAGGAGCTGGTGATGAGCCTCAAGAGCTACATCGGCGGCGAAGGCAACCTGCTCTTCGAGCTGCCCGATCAGGCGCAAATGCTCGAGCTGCCCCACCCGGTGCTGAGCAACGAGGACATGGTCAAGCTGCGTCATACGCACATGATCCAGCTGCGCATGCCAGCGACTTTGCCGATGCTGTATCCGGTTTCGGACGGCGCGGCTGGGCTCAAGGCGTCTCTCGATGAGCTATGCCGACAGGCGTCCGTCGCGGTGCTGAACGGGCACAGCCTGATCATTCTCAGCGACCGCGGATGCACGGCGCACATGGCGCCGATCCCCGCGTTGCTGGCGACCGGCGCGGTCCATCATCACCTGACCCGTAACGGCACCCGCGTTAAAGTCGGCATCCTCGTGGAAACAGGCGAGGCCCGTGAGGTAAACCACTTTGCGTTGCTCTGCGGCTATGGCGCGGGCGGCGTGAACCCGTACCTCGCGATGGAGTCCATCGAACAGCTGTGTCGAGATGGACAGATCCCCGGGTTGACGGATCCGACCGTCGCCAAGGAAAAGTACATCAAGGCGGTGTGCAAGGGCCTGCTCAAGGTGATGAGCAAGATGGGCATCAGCACCCTGCAGAGCTATCAAGGCGCGCAAATCTTCGAGGCGCTGGGCTTGAACGAAGAGGTGATCGACCGCTACTTCACCGGCACGGCGAGTCGCATCAGCGGCATCGACCTCGGCGTGATCGCGGAGGAAGGCCGCATGCGCCACCAGCGCGCGTTTCCCCGCAGGGACGGCGGCGTGCAGGAGCTGTCGGTCGGCGGCCAGTATCACTACCGCGCCCAGGGCGAACGGCACCTGTGGAGCCCGCGTACCATCGCATCGCTTCAACGCGCCGTGCGCCAAGAAGACGTCAAGAGCTATCAGGAGTACTCCGAGCTGATCAACAAGCAGACCGAAGGCCTGATCACGCTGCGTGGCATGTGGGAGTTGAATCCCCGAGGTAATGCTGTCGACATCTCTGAAGTCGAGCCTGCAGTGGAGCTGGTGAAGCGCTTCGCGACCGGCGCGATGAGCTTCGGGTCCATCAGCGCGGAGGCTCACGAGAACCTCGCGGTGGCGATGAACCGCATCGGCGGCAAGAGCAACACCGGCGAAGGCGGCGAAAAACCCGAGCGCTTCGGCGATGAGCGTCGCAGCGCCATCAAGCAGGTCGCTTCGGGCCGCTTCGGTGTCACCACCCACTACATGGTCAGCGCCGACGAGCTTCAGATCAAGATCGCCCAGGGTGCCAAGCCCGGCGAAGGTGGGCAGCTCCCGGGGCACAAAGTAGACGCGATCATCGCCAAGACGCGCTTCTCCACGCCTGGCGTTTCGCTGATCTCCCCCCCGCCCCATCACGACATCTACTCGATTGAGGATCTGGCTCAGCTGATCTTCGACCTGAAGATGGTCAACCCTCGGGCACGCATCAGCGTGAAGCTGGTCGCTGAGGCTGGAGTGGGTACCGTCGCCGCGGGCGTCGCCAAGGCGCACGCAGACGTGATCCTGATCTCGGGACACGACGGCGGCACCGGCGCGTCACCGCTGACCTCGATCAAGCACGCTGGCGTCCCCTGGGAGCTTGGCCTCGCGGAAACGCAGCAAGTCCTCGTCAAGAACGACCTACGCGGTCGCGTGATCTTGCAAGCTGATGGGCAGCTGCGCACCGGGCGAGACGTCGCGATCGCCGCGCTGCTCGGCGCCGAAGAGTTTGGCTTTGCCACGGCTCCTCTCGTTGCATCGGGTTGCATCATGATGCGCAAGTGCCACCTCAACACGTGTCCGGTGGGTATCGCGACGCAAGACCCGGAGCTGCGCAAGAAGTTCACAGGGCAACCAGAGCACGTGATCAACTTCATGTTCTTCGTAGCCGAGGAGCTGCGCGCGCACATGGCAAGCCTCGGCTTCCGCAAGCTCAGCGAGATGGTCGGGCGCGTGGACTGCCTGCGTACACGCGACGTGTCCCACCACTGGAAGGCTTCGCGCCTCGACTTCTCCGACGTTCTAATGCCGGCGCCGGCCAAGCCGGGGGTGGCGCTCTCAAAGAGCGTCGAGCAGGAGCATGGCCTCGAGAAGGCCTATGACCACCATTTCATCCCGCTCTGCGCCCCCGCGCTCGAGCGCAAAGAGCCTGTGCGCCTCGACCTGCCGATCCGCAACGTGCACCGCACCGTGGGCAGCATGCTGGCAGGTGAGGTCGCCAGACGTCACGGCAACGAGGCGCTGCCCCCGGGCTGCATCGTGCTGAACTTCACCGGCTCTGCCGGTCAGAGCTTTGGAGCGTTCGCGGTGCAAGGCATGGAGATGCACCTCGAAGGCGACTCCAACGACTACATCGGTAAGGGACTCGCAGGCGGCATCCTGAGCGTTCGGCCCCCGCGCGGCAGCAGTTTCCGCGCGGATGAGAACGTGATCGTGGGCAACACGGCGCTCTACGGCGCCACTGGCGGCGCGGCGTTCTTCTGCGGCCGCGCCGGTGAGCGCTTCGCAGTGCGGAACAGCGGGGCCACCGCGGTAGTCGAGGGCGTGGGTGACCACGGCTGCGAGTACATGACGGGCGGCTTGGTGGTGGTGCTCGGAGCCACCGGGCGTAACTTCGGCGCTGGCATGAGCGGAGGCATCGCCTACGTCTACGACGAGGACGGGCACTTCTCGGAGCAGTGCAACCGGGAGCTCGTGAGCCTGGAGGCGCTCAGCATGGAAGACTCATCGCTGCTGGCAGAGCTACTAGAGCGCCACCAACTGCAGACCGGCTCCACCAAGGCGAAGAACCTTCTAGGGACCTGGGAGACGACGTTGAGCCGCTTCATCAAGGTTTTCCCGCTGGAATACAAGCGGGTGCTCGCGGAGCAGGAAGAGAAGCGCGCGGCGGAAGCGCAGAACAACAGCATACCGCCCGAATACGAGCCTCAACCTGAAGCAATCGTTGGCGGACCGCGCAGCGCGGAGGTGGACTGAGCCATGGGCAAGGTAACGGGATTCATGGAGTATCGGCGGCAGTCCGCCGAAAAGCGCCCAACGAGTGAACGGGTCAAGGACTATCGCGAGTTTGAACTCCCCGTCGTGGGACAGGAGCTGCAGCAGCAAGCCGCGCGATGCATGGACTGCGGAGTCCCCTTCTGCAACACCGGATGTCCGCTGGGCAACCTGATCCCAGACTGGAACGACCACGTCTTCACCAACCAACCGGAGCGCGCGAGCCTCGCGCTGCACGCCACCAACAACTTCCCCGAGTTCACCGGCAGAGTGTGCCCCGCGCCGTGTGAAGCCGCGTGCGTACTCGGGATCAACGACGACCCGGTGAACATCAAGCTCATCGAGCGCTCCATCGCCGATCGCGCCTGGAACGAGGAGCTCGTCCGCCCCGAGCCCGCGAGCCATCGCACGGGTAAGAAAGTTGCAGTGGTTGGCTCTGGACCGGCAGGACTGGCTGCGGCTCAACAGCTGGCACGTGCAGGTCACGACGTGACCCTGTTCGAGCGCGACGATCGCATCGGCGGCCTGCTGACCTACGGCATCCCCGACTTCAAGCTCGAAAAGTGGCTTGTGCAGCGGCGCGTCGAGCAGATGACCGCCGAAGGCGTGATCTTCAAGACGAGCGTGAACGTCGGCTACGATGTCACCGGTGCAGAGCTCCGAGATAAGTTCGATGCGATTTGCCTGTGTCATGGCTCGCGCAAACCAAGAGACCTACCGGTTCCCGGGCGCGAGCTTGCTGGCATCCACTTCGCGATGGACTTTCTCGAACAGCAGAACCGCCGCGTCGCCAATGCGCCCATTTCTGGCGCGGACATACTTGCCACAGGGAAACACGTCGTCGTCCTCGGCGGTGGCGACACGGGCTCCGACTGCATCGGCACATCACATCGCCAGGGTGCCACCAGCGTCACCAGCTTCGAGATCATGCCGCGCCCCCCGGACGCGCCGGCGAGCAGCACGCCTTGGCCGCTCTGGCCACTGAAGATGCGCACGAGCAGCTCTCACGAGGAAGGTGGGGAGCGTGACTGGGCAGTTTCGACGGAGTCGTTCGTCAGCGACGGCTCCGGCAATGTGCAGGCGCTGAAGTGCGTGCGAGTGCGGCCGCAAAACGGCCGCTTCGAGCCTGTCGCCGGCTCGCAGTTTGAGGTAAAGGCTGACCTGGTGTTGCTCGCGATGGGTTTCGTGCACCCAGAGCACGGCGGAGTGCTCGACCAATTGGGCGTGGCGCTGAATCAGCGCGGAAACGTCCAAGTGGACGGGCAGATGATGACCAACGTGGCCGGGGTGTTTTCCGCGGGGGATATGCAGCGAGGTCAGAGCCTCGTTGTGTGGGCGATCGCGGACGGCCGGCGCGCCGCCCAGGCCATCGATCGCTATCTCAGCGGTGAGACGGCGCTCAGCCAGCCGGGACGCGCAGGGCGACTTCGCTAAGCACGCTTGGCGCGTGGCTGCCAGGCGCTGCAGCCGTTCGGAGTTCCCTCACCCCCACCCCTGACTACAGTCACCGCTAGCTCAACGGGAGCTGCTGTGGAGGCAAGTCTGGGGTTTTGGGCCGGAAAGTGGCGGTCGTCGACTGGCATCGAGCGACGTGACCCCCTCGTTCTCAACCGGGCGGGTCGGCCACAGGCGATCCACGCCGGTATCGCCGCCTGTCCAAAGTCGCGGAAACAGCCGGCGGCGTATCTCTCGAGGCGGGCCTGCGGAGGGAGGCTGGCGGCCCTGGCCAGTCGACGCTTTTGGGCGAGCGCTCGCTTCCGCACCCGTACCCGCGGTACACTCGCGCTAGTGGCTCGTCGTCGCCGAAGCAAAAGCGCCAACCCTCCCAGACGCCCCCTCGTCTCTGGCCCCGAGATCCGCGTGACTCACGGGCCAGCGGGCAGAGACACGCTGGCTGCCATCGCATCGGAGCTGATGCAGACAGCGCCGGCACGTTTCGAGTCCATGCCGGAGATCGAGATCGGTCAGAGTACCGCCGGCCATGAGACGTTGGCGGCAATCGCCGAAGAGGTACAGCGCGAGGCAGCACAGATCGCCAGAGATCGCGGGTGGAACGCTGAAGAGGGCGAGGAAGCCCGTAGCTCAGTGCGCCCCAAGATGACCACGATGAGCTTCGACGATCGCCCGCGCCGCGACAGCTCATCGCCCGAGGTGATCACGATCAGTGAAGCGCCGATCGGGCGCAGCACGATGGAAGACCTCGAGCGCGATGCAGTGGCGGATGCACTGGGCCGTGGCTTGCGCGTATCCGAGCCTCCGAGACGCACCGCCCAATCCCAACCCGGAGTGAGCGCGCCGCGTATCACTCAAAAGATGGAGGTGTTCGAGATGATCACCTTCGTCGTCAGGGCGAACGACGCCGGCCGTCTCTCGTCGATGCGCAGCCGTAAGGATTTCGTTGCGGAAAAGCTGATGCACCGGCTGCCAATCGAGAGCCCGGACGACATCGAACGCGTCGACGTCACACCGTGGACCGAGAAGGGCACCGTGATCTTGCGCGTCTGGTGTCGCGTGGCTTCGGACTGACCCTCCAGCCGATGTCGCGGCTGGAGATAACGCGCCGCGAAACGCCGCAGATTTGGCTGTTCTCGACGGGGGTCTCGAAACCCGCCGCCAGACGCCCAGCGCTGCATGAAGCGTAGTACCCTCCCCCGTGGATGAGGCCGGAAGACCGCGAACGCATTCAGCTAGAGGTAACGAGTCGCGTACTGGAGCGCCACATGGCGCGCTCCGCCAGCGGCCCAGACTACCTCGAAACACTGATCAACGACACGATCTACAACGAGCGCCGGCGACTCGAACGGGACCCACCGAAGGGCGACGAGGCGAGCTTTTACGCTGGCCTCGCCAAGCGCCTGCCAAAGGCCTCGCAGGTCGAGCTGAAGCACATGCTCGAAGAAATGCTGCGCCGTTTCGTTGCGGAAGTGGTCGGCAACTTCGACGAGCGTGTCTACCGCTTGTCGACGAGCGTCGTCCCCACGGGGCTATCGCTGCTGCTGAAGGCGTCGAGCGCCGCCGGCCCTCGAGATCTACTGTCTCTAGACGGGATCAGCGTCGTGCGCGACCACATCGAACTCCAGGGCGAAGTGGACCACGTCAAGCGCCTGCTCGGCAAAGGCACGCTGATGGTGGTACCGACGCACTCGTCGCATCTCGACTCGATTGTGCTCGGGTACGCCGCCCACCTCATGCAGCTACCGCCACTCCTGTACGGTGCTGGGCTCAACCTGTTCACGAATCCCCTGATCTCGTTCTTCATGAACAACCTCGGGGCCTATCGCGTCGATCGCAAGAAGACCGCGAGCATCTACAAAGAAGTGCTCAAGGAATACGCGACTGTCGCCATGGAGATGGGTTACCACAATCTGTTCTTTCCGGGCGGAACCAGGAGTCGTTCGGGAGCAGTCGAGAGCAAACTCAAGAAGGGCCTGCTAGGCACCGCGGTCACCGCATACATCAACAACCTCAAGCACGAGCGCATGCGGCCCAACGTGTACATCGTCCCCTGCACCATCAGCTATGATCTGGTGCTGGAGGCTGAGACGCTGATCGACGACTACCTGAAAGAGGTGGGAAAGAGTCGCTACATCATCGAAGACGACGAGTTCAGCAAGCCACGGCGGATCCTCAACTTCATGAGTGAAATCGCCTCACTCGACGGGCGAATCGCTGTCACCTTTGGTCGGCCCTTGGACATCGTTGGCAACTTCGTGGACCTGGACGGACGAAGCCTCGACCCGCGAGGCCGCGTGGTGGACACCAAGAGCTACGTGCTGAAGAACGGCGTGCCTGAACACGACCATCAGCGCGACCAGGAGTACACCCAGGAAATCGCCGACGCGGTGGTCAAGGGACTGCGCGAGAACAACGTAGTGATGAGCACGAACATCGTCGCCTACACCCTGATGCGCATGCTCAAGCTAAAGAACCCCAGCGTGGATTTGTATCGTCTACTACGCACCGGAGGCAGCACGCCGTCGTTTCCCCACGGCGACGTAGTACGGGAGACGGCTGCCACGATCGAGCTGGTGAAGGCCGCCGAGCAACCGAGGCTCGCCGACGAAGTGCGCTCGGCAACGGCGCTCGCGGCCGTGGATGATGCGCTCCGCCACTTCAAGAGCTATCACACGCACCCCGTTGCGGAACGCCGCGGCGACCGCGTTTTCCACGAGGATCGAAATCTGCTCCTCTACTACGCGAACCGCCTGTCAGGGTATGACCTCGAGCGGGCGGGAGCCCGGCGGTCGTCTGGCGAGCCGCAATCCGCGGGACAGCAAGCTTCTGGAGAGCTGCGATCTTCTGGAGAGCCGCGATGAGCGAGTCCTTGAGAGTAGGCGTGATCGGCGCCGGAAGCTGGGGCACCACGCTGGCCAAGATCAGCGCCGAGAACGGCCATCCAACGCTGCTCTGGGCGCGGCGTGAAGAGCAGGCTGCTCGCATCGCCGAGGAGCGGTGCAACGCCGAGTACCTGCCCAACATCGACCTCCCACTCAACCTCGAGACGACCGCAGATTTACAGCGCATCGCCGAGTTCAGCGATCTCTTGGTGCTGGTAGTTCCGAGCCACGGCCTGCGGGAGATCGCGCGGCAGCTGGGAGAGTTCGTCGACGGGAGCCAGTGCTTGGTTCACGCCACCAAGGGCCTCGAACAAGGGACCCACCGTCGCATGAGCGAAGTCATCCGGGAGGAAACGTGCTTGCGAAAGATCGGCGTCATCGCCGGCCCCAACTTGGCACGGGAGCTCGCGCAGTGCGGGCCCGCGGGCACGCTGGTCGCTAGCCACTACGACGAAGTCTTCCGCAAGGGACACTCAGCGTTTGGCAATCACTACTTCCGCGTCTACTGGGGACACGACGTCGTCGGCGCCGAGGTGGGTGGCGCATTCAAGAATGTGGTCGCGCTCGCAGCTGGCGTGCTGAGCGGCTTGGGATTCGGCGAGAACTCGCGCTCCTTGTTGATGACTCGTGGCCTCAGCGAGATGGCGCGCCTCGGCACCGCCATGGGGGGTAGCCTCGTGACCTTTGGAGGCATGGCAGGCATCGGCGACTTGATCGCGACGTGCTCATCGAGCCTGAGCCGCAATTTCCAGGTTGGTTCGCGGCTGGCCGCAGGGGAAACTCTCCCCCAAATCCAGGCAGAAATGAAGATGGTCGCAGAAGGCGTCAAGACCTCGCTCGCGGTGAAGGAGTTCGCCACTCAACATCACATCGATCTGCCAATCGCCGGGGCTATCCATCGCCTGCTGCATGAAGGCGGCAGCGTGCCCGAGCTACTTGCAGACTTGATGGCCATCCCGACCGGCCCGGAGTTCGCCGAGCTCACGCGCTAGCATGCGGGTGAGCTCACCAGCCCGCGGTTGAACCCACCAGCCTCGGGTTGAACTTGAGGTTCAACCCTGAACGCCGGCCCGACCGCTCACGGAGGCGCTTGCCTCCACGCTGACCTGCACGCGCACGGACGCCTTCACGCTCGCGTCAGCAGCAGCGCCAACGCACGCCAGCGCCTGGAGCCCCGCTTGCCCGATGATCTTGGGCAGCTGACCTCCAACTTGAACCACGACCTGGGCGTCGTTGATCAGGCGCTTGCCCAGCGCGAACTCGGCTTGCAGCAGCTTCGGCAGGTTGGCTTGCAGCGTCGCGGACAGCATCGCTGCGCTCTGTCCATCTGGCCAGGCCTGTACGAAGACCTCCGCGGGAGTACAACTCGCGCGGAAATTCGCCTGAGCCGAGCAGCTCGCGTTGCACTCCGCGTCCGCGCTCGGAGGACGCACCGTGCCCTCGCACTGAGGTGCCTGCCATTGCCCCTGACAGCCCACGTGGCAGGTCGCATCGCAGCTGCCATTGCAGTCTCCGTTGCACTGCCCGATGCACTGCCCGGTCGCGTCAACCTGAGAGCACTGACCGTTGCACTGTCCGGTGCACCGTCCCTCACAGCGCCCAACACAGCGGCCTTGGCAGTACCCGGACAGCTTGGCTGGCTCGCAGCTCGCGATCACCTGCCCTGGGTCCACGCTGACGTCACATGCGCCTTCACAGCGCGCCTTCGCTTGGAGGTCTGCTTGACACTGCGGTAGCGTCGCCTGGACGCGCACGCCCACACCCTGAGCGAACACGGCATCCATCCGCGCGGAAAATGCTCCACACGCAGCCTTGGCCGCTGACCCCGGTTTATCGTCGAGCGGCTGAAGCTCCGCCTGCGTCGCGCCCATGTCGATCGCCATGCGCGAACAAGCCTCGACGGTCATCGCCTCCATCTGCAGCGACAGCTGCATCAGGTCCTTCGATGCCGAAACGAAGGCGCGGATCTTGGCGTTCGCGCGGGCGTCAGCGCTGAAGTTGGCGGTGAGGGGGTCACCGGAGTTCCAGCTTGGACAAGCGGCACCAAGGCCGCCGAATCCAGCGCCCTGACAACCGCCGATGGCGAAGGCGGCTGACGCGATCAGCGCGCTGCTACTCAACCGGCGCCCGACAGCTCGAGAGCGCTTGGACGGCGGAGCGGACATTCTGGGGGAGGACGAAGCCATGAGAGTTTTCTCTTAGGATTTTCGGGGGAGGATCAAGCCGGAAGGTGCTGAGAGATGGCCGCACGCACTCGTTCGATTAGCTCTGGCAAGTGCTCGCGATCGAACGCGGATGTGTCGACTGGCTCGCTGAACGTGACGCGAACGGTCTGACCTTCCGTCACTGTCCTTCCCTTTGCCACCAAAGTACGCCGCGTGCCATCGATCGTCACCGGCAAGATCCGCACGCCGGCATCGATGGCCATGCGGAATCCCCCCTTCTTGAACACCCCCAGGCGGCCGTCGGGACTGCGAGTGCCTTCAGGAGCTATCCAGATACTCATGCCGGAGCGGAGCGCTTGCGTGGCGGCGCTCAACGTGGCGATCGCACGCTCCCTCCGCGCCCGGTCCAGCGCAGGGAACCCGGCGGCGCGCATCGCCGGGCCCATCACGGGGATGCGAAAGAGCTCGCGCTTGGCGACCATGCGCATCGGCTTGTCGTAGCTCTGAAAAAGCACCGGGATGTCGTAGTGCGACTGGTGGTTGCTGATCACCACGAAGGTCTCCTCGCCAAGCATGTGCTGCTTCCCGCGCACTTCGATGTTTATCCGCGCGGCATCTACCAAGGCACGCGACCAGCGATCCAAGCGAGCGTCACACACCGACCGCTCGGCGCGTCCAAGCAGGCTGTCTGCAATCGTCGGCAGTCCAGCCCGACAGGTCACGAGCCCGGCGTGAATCATGTGCTTCCAGGTCATTCCGCCAGAAGCCAAACACGTGCCACGCGGTCATGCCAGGCGGATATCCATCGCCCCGCCACCCGCCAGGTCACTGCGTCGGTTTCGATGGGCCACCTGGGTGTTGGAAGAGCGGCCCACCTGGTCTGAGCTTGCTCGACGACGGGAGCGGCGCCAACGCGGGCTTGTTGCCAGGCCGACCGCGCTTGATGGGGGGCGCCTGGGGCACGCTGCGACCTTGTTCTGGCCACGCCCAGGGCAGCGGGTCCTTCACCAACCCGTGGCTGATCAAGCGCGTGCGGGTTGGCGTCGGGCGTGGCGCCCCAGGGGGTGGCACCCGTTCGTGCAATGACCACATGTCGAATGCGACGATGCGGTCGTGGGGGTTGCCAGTGCGCTCGTGATACTTGAGCAGGTAGTCTTTGACGCCCGGTAGATACGCGCGGAAACGCCCCTCGGACATGCGGCGCATCCAGTCACACCAGATCTGGTTCAGGTGGTATCCCGTCTCCGGACTCATCTCGAACGTTGGAGGCTTGCCAGTCAGTGGATCGACGTGACGCCCGTCTTCAGTCACCGCATCTACGACGATCACGCCGTCGTCGTTTGGTGGCTGGGGGGCGAACATCGACCAGCCCTGAAACATCCGCGGGTAGACGATGGTGGCTTCTAGCCATTCCGGCCGATGCTTCGGCTTCATGCTGTCGGGGACCGCGCGATTCTCGACAAGCACTTGGCTCACGGCGGCCAGCATCAGGTACGCGACGACGAGCTGGCTGAGGGCAAATCCCAGACGCCTGAGAGTGCGCTGGGCTCCGCTTTCCGCTGGCGCTACCTCGTCCGGTAGGGTCGGAAGGGTCGCGACACCCAGACGCTTCGCAGCCGCCTCGCGATCTTTCATCGCGCGCGTCAGCCACCCGTCGATCCCGTGGCTGATCCCTGGCAAGTACAACCAAAACCAGACGAAGCGCGGTGTGCTCAGCGCGTGGGTCAGCGAACGCAGACCCGCGACCCCGCTGAGAGCGGTGGATTCGCTCGCGCTCTCTTCCAGCACGCCGAAGCCTTGGGCGTAGCCCGGGAGACTCACGAAGTGGACGAGGCCTTGCCCATCGAAGCGCTTGATCAGACGCCCCAGAGTCAGAGCGAGGCCGTTGTCGGAGTCCAAGAGGACCCTTCGCGCGCTGCGCTTCTTTCGCTGCCGCGCGGCAAGAGACGACCAGAAATCGGCATGCACGAAGATCGACATCATGGCCATCATCGCCCACGAGAACGGGCCGAGCTGAACCATCGAGTCGATGCCGAGGTGGAGCGCCAGGATCAGCGCCCACGCAAGGAGCCGGGCGCGACGGAAGAAAATTGGCGTAAGGATCAGCGCTGGCAGTACGAACTCGATCGCGAGCGCGCTCCAGCTCATGCCCTTGATCGCCCAAAGCGGAAGGTGGTGGCGGATCCAGCCTCCAAAGGGCGAGATCATGCGGTCCTGCTGCAGGAAGTAGTAGACCGCGGTGCCGTCCTTCCAGGGCGGTCCGTTCTTGTGGACAGCGTTGAAGTAGTAGATCACCGCCCACTGAAAGAGCAGAGCGGTGGCAGCCAAATTGACGACCGGCCGCGTGTCGAGCCGCGGGCTCGTGCGGTCATTCAAAGCCTCCACGGATGACTCGCGTCGTTGCCTCAGGGAAGCAAGCAACGAGTCCACGGAGAAGCGGCGACCCAGGGGCAGGAACATGCTCCACACGGTGAGCAGGATGAGCACGACGTAGCCGCCGTTCTCCATCAGGATACTGCGGCTGCTGATGCTGCACAGGAGCAGCGCGGACAGGACGTGCATGAGCCGCGTGCGCCAGCCGATCCAGAGGCAGAAGTACACCGCCACATGGATCCAGAACAGCACCTTGACCTCACCTGGCGTGCTGAACGCGTGGTAGATTGACCAGAGGTGGTTGCTCATGGGCCGGAACAACGCGAAGTGATTCGGGAGCCAGCCTTCGTTCGTGAAATGGTCGACTAGATCCGGGTACCGACGCAGCAAGTCGACGAGCAGCAACGTGCCGAGGAGCCAGCGGAAGAGCCCTAGCGAGCGCGGATCGACGGTGGCATATCGTTCTGCAATCGCGCGACCGAAGCGGCGCCACGCCGGAACGGCCGCCTCGGATACAGCCGGCGCCTCGCCCGCCGAGCCTTCAGCGAGCGGCGCCTCAGCCTTCTCGTCCGCAGAACCGTCATCTGCAGTGCCGGCGTCTGCGGTGCCAGCGTCTGCGGTGCCAGCGTCTGCGGTGCTGGCGTCTGCGGTGCCAACATCGTCCGCGCCCGTCGCCGCCTCGTCCTCCAGCTCGAGCTGCGCGTCGCTGTCTCCTCGCTCGCTCACGGTCCACCCTGCTTGAGCCAAGGCGTGGCCAAGCTGTCCTTCACCACACCATGGGAAATCAGCTTCTGGGGACGCCGGGGGATGCCGTGCTTCTGTCCAGGCGGGGGCGACTTGTCTTCGATCCACCACACATCGAAGGCCACGATCTTGTCTTTCGGGTTCCCCGTCCGCTCAGAGTACTTCATCAAGTAGTCTTCGAGGTTCTTGCGGTGGTGCGCGTTGCCTCCAAAGCGGATCTTGTTTTCGTAGTCGCACCAAAACTGGTTGTGTCCCCAGCCGGTTGGCGTGTCCGGATTGAAGTCGGGCTCTTTGCCAGTCAGCGGATCGATCTTGCGGCCGTCCACGGTGCGCGCGTCGACGACCACGGTGCCATCGTCGTAGGGCGGCTCTGGCGCAAACATACGCCAGCCCTGGTAAAGCCGCGGATAGTCCACGAGCTCTTCAACCCACCGCGGGCGTTTGATGCGGATCTTGCTGGTGACCCACGAATTGTCGACCATCACCTGGCTGCCCAGAATCACCAGCAGGAACAAGGTTCCTAGCTCACGTAGTGCTCCACCCAACCGGCTCACGCTCTCACGCCAAGGTTTGGGCTCGGCGGGCACGCTGGCCGCGGCATGGCGCGCGACTCCGCAGGCCCCGAGGCCCAGCCACACCGAGATCTGGATGCGATTACCGGCGATCTTTCGGTAGAGCCACATCCCCAGGGAAGAAAGCGGCGGCACCTTCAGCCACCAGACGAGCGCTATACCGAAGGGTAACGCGCGTATGATCTCGAACACCGCGTTCGCTTCCGTGCGGTAACTACCGTCAGGCATCACCGCGACCACGCTTTGCTCCGTAATCGCGGGGTCGAGCCCCTCGGGCAGCTTCTCCAGATCCCAGTTCTCGACGAACGTGAGGCGCTGGAATGGGTCAAGTCGCTTCAAGATGCGGCAAGTGAGCAAGCAGATCCCACAGTCGGCGTCGTAGATCACCGTTCGCCGGCGCTTCTCCTTGCCGAAGTAGCGCCCCACTGCGGCCCAGTCCGCGCCCCCGAGCATGAGAACGAAGAAGCTCACCATGACGTAGGAGAACGGGCCGAGCCTAGACATCGCCGCGATATTTCCATGCAGGCCAAAGGCCAGCACGAACGCTAGGCGGCGCAACCACTTCTGACCGAATGGGATGAGCAGAATTCCGGCCAACGCGCCTTCGACCACAAGCGTGGAGTAGGTCAAGAACCGCAGCACGCCGAACGGCACGTTGTTCCTCACCCACACCCCAAAGTCAGTGATGATGCGATCCTGGTAGACGAACCAGTGCAGCGCGGAACCGTCCTGCCAGCCATGCCCGCTCTTGTGCACGGTGTTGAAGAAGTAGATCACGCTCCACTGCAGGATCAGCGCGAAGATGGCCAGTCGATACACCGGGAGGTCAATTCCCTCGTCCGCGCTGCGATCGTTGAGTTCCGCCGCGTTGCGCTCCTTGAAACGCTTCATCGATTTGCGGACGGCGTCCAAAGACAGCCTATTTCCGAGCGGCAAGAAGAGCGTCCAAATCGTGATGATGTTGACCACCACGGTACCGCCGTTCTCCACGAACAAATTCCGCGCGTTTAGGCTAGTAATGCAGATCGCGGAGAGGACGTGAAAGAGCTTCGTGCGGTAGCCAAACAGAAAGCATAGGAAGACGCACAGGGTGATCCCGAACGCGACGCTGACCTCTCCGTAGCTGCTGAACGCGTGATAAATCGAGAACACGTGGCGCCCCATCGGGGCGAACAGCGAGTAGTGGTTCGGGTAGATGCCGTCGTTCGTGTAGAACGCGTCAGCGTTCGCCCAGCGACGGAGCAGGTCGACGCAGAGGATCACGCCCAGCACGATGCGGAACACGCCCAGCCACCTGGGGTCCGCCTTCAGGTAGTGCTCCGCAAACCAGCCGGGTGACGCCTCCTGCTTCTTTTCTGGCTGTGCCTCTGACGCCGGGCTTTCCGCGACGTCGGTGTGCCCCGCCTCGTCGGTAGGAGCGTCATCGTCGCGGGACGCGGCGGCGTCGGTCCGACGCTTCTTTCGACGCTTCTTGCGCCGAACCGGGGCATCGCCCGGCTCCGAGGCCCGCGCGGCATCGGCGTCAGCAACGCTCTCCGCATCATCCAGGTCGCGGTCTTCGCTCGGGGCGTCGGAATCTCGATCGGTCGAGTCGGTCATTTGAGCACGGGCACTCTAGTCAAGGCAGGGTTGTCGGTGGGTGCGAATTGTTTCAACGCGGGCTCAGCCATCTCCGCAGCGTTTGCGCAATCTCACGGGTGAAACCCCTGTGAACGCACCCATGCCCCGGAGCGGCGGTACCACTCACGCGGCCCAGGAGGTGCGTAGCGGATCCGAGGTCGAATGCGAATGCGAAGCTCGGGCGTTCGCAAGCATCCAATCTTCGAACTCGCGATCCGTGCAGGGTTCGTGCCTCTGGCAGCTATTGCGAGCCCCGAACGGGTGCCCGAGGGACGCAGCGACGGCCTGCAACGGAGCTGCGGACTGTCTAGGCGCACGGCGAAACGCGGCACCCACAGCTGAGCCGCGCACGCACCAGCTGCCGCGGCGCACGATCCAATCCGCGTCGCACGATCGAGCGGAGCAGGACAACGGGTGCCGTGGGCTGGCTCAGCGTGGCCCACGAGCCAGGGCTTCTCTCACTCAGCGAACCGGCCCGATGACCTCCACTGTGCGACGGCCACCTCATCAGGATGCTGGCCGGGGCCCTGGGGGACTACTCACGCGCAGGCGACAAGCGATTAGGCGGCGAGCGCTTGGGCGGCGAGCGCTTGGGCGGCGAGCGATTAGGCGGCGAGCGATTGGGCGGCGAGCGATTAGGCGGCGAGCGATTAGGCGGCGAGCGATTAGGCGGCGAGCGATTGGGCGGCGAGCGATTCACGAGCCAGACAAGTGAAACGGCCCAAACAGCTGCGATCCGAGGCTCGGCCCGAAATCAACAAGCGGCCGTGCTGTCTGCTGGCTTCGGACGTCCGATTCAGCTGCCTTTGCCGATCGAGGATCGTCGCGAGTGTAGTACATTCAGAGTATTGCGCGGGACTGCACTCTGGCGAAAGCCCAGTGAACGGAAGCGACGGGAGGGTCCTGTATCCCACCTCGAGTTCCTGCTGCTCGACCGACCGACGCCGTGTCTCGACCGAGGCCGTGTCTCGACCGAGGCCGTGTCTCGAACGCGTGGCGTCGCCGAAAACCGCCTTTCTTCGCCAGAAAGCCTTGCGGAATACGCGACCAAAAGCGGCAACCACCTGTACAGTGTCGTTTAGGGGCCGTGGGTTTGATCGCCACGAACCCCGGCGCGCAAACCCGACACCGAGTTCTACTGTGAGCTCCCAGACTCCACCCACAGCTCATCTGCCCAAACTCCCCAGCGAACGATGAACGTTGCCTGCGAAAAGTGCTCTGCCAAGTACGCGGTGCCTGACTCTAAAGTCAAAGGCCGCAAGGTCCGCATCACCTGCAAGCGGTGCGGAGCCCCAATCGTCGTCGACGGGAGGGACCTGGCAGCAGGAAAATCCGCAGAGAAACCCGCGGCCGCACAACCGGGAGCTGCAAAACCGGCAGCTGAACAAGCGGCGGCTGCAAAACCGGCCGAACCAAAGCCAGCGGCAAAGGTCGACGCCAAGGCCAAGGTCGAACCCGCCAAGCCGGTGACCTCACCCAAGCCCACAACCGCCGGGCCGAAGCCGGTGCGCCCGGAGACACCGCCAACCGCGATCGCGACGGCGGTGACCAAGCCCCCCACCGTCAAGTCGACGATGCTTGGTGGCCTCGGGGCTCCGGGGAGTCCCGCCGCTGGGCCTCCCAAGCCGCTGGGCGGGCTCGGTCCCAAGCCAGCTCAGCGCACGATGCTCGGGGGTGTGACGGCACCCCGACCAGCGACACCGATCGCCTCGAAAGCCGCGGTCAAACAGACGTTGATGGGAGGGCTCAGCCCTGCGTTCGGCGCTGCTCCTTCACCGCGGGACCTCGCAACGAGTGCCTCCGAAGGAGAGCGCGAGTGGACCGTCGCGGTGACCGACGAAGACCACTACGAGATGAACACCGACGAGGTGGTTCAGGCGTTTGCGCAGGGAAACATCGACGAGGATACGTTCATCTGGAAAGAGGGGATGGACGACTGGCTCACCCCGTTTGAAGTCCCCGGTATCGCGGCAGCACTGCGCAAGGCGGGTCAGCGGCCAAAGGGCGAAAACCCCATGGCGTTCGACGACGCCACCCGCGTGGGTCCATCCCCAATTGACAAGAAGCCCACCGCTGATCCGACACCAAAGCCCGGCGAAACCCAAGGGGTATGGAAGGAACCCGGCGACTGGAAGCCGATGGCTGCTCCGGGAATGGATCTAGCGTTCGATGATGTGACTGTCGCGATGGCAGCGCCACAGAGCCGCCAGCTGCTCCAAGAGAGCCGAGATCTGCTGGCGAAGAAACAAGAGGCAGAGGAGGAAGACCTCACGATTCAGGGCGAATCACCGCTCCTTGAGCAAATCCGCGCGGAAGCGCGGCTCAAGGAGGGTCTGAAGACGGTGCCGCCCCCTGCGCCCGCGGCGGGCACGCCGTACGCACCGCCTCCCGTCGAACCTAAGATCCCCACGGCAGCGCCCGTACCCACGTCGCCGGTGCCGAGCCCCACCACCTCACCGAAGCCCCCGGTAGTCTCACCGGTGCCGAGCCCCGCGATGTCGCCGCCAGCCGCGCTGTCGCCCGCGCCGAGCCCCCCTCAGGCAGGCGCGGTTTCCCCGGTTGTCCCCATCGTTGCCCCGGTGAGTCCCCTGATCCCCCGCGCGGCAGCCAGCGCGGACTCCGCCGGCTCCGAAGCTGACAGCGCGATGCCGGACTCAGGCATGCCTGTGAGCGTGGAGGTCGACGACGTCGACGACCTGCTCGGGGGCTCAGCGCAGCCGGCCGGTGACGCAGCAGACGACGCGAAGACTGGGGAGCGGAACGAAACCTCGGTGTTGTTCTCGCTCGATGCGATCGGTCCGAACGCAGAACAAGCCAAGCCGAAACCGGCGAAGATGAAGTCGACCCTGCTCGGCATGGCTCCCCCACCGCCCCCGCGGCCGGCGCACCTGTCGAACCCCGGCATCGAGACGGCGGAGGCTCCCGGCGGCCTTTCCGCGGGGATCTCCGGAAGTTCCCCCGATCTCGGCAGTGTTGGCACGCCGGACCTAGGCGCCTCTGCCGGCCAAGGCAGCTCGCCAGACTTGAGCGCAAGCCCAGGCGGCGGCCCGAGCTCGCCAGATCTGTACGGGGCAGGCCCGCCGGAGCTCAGCGCTAGCCTGGACGGTCCCGACCCGATGCTCTCGCCCCCGGTGAGCGCTGGCCCCGTCTCCGAAATCAGCCTCCCGAAGAAGTCGGGCGGCGGCGTGTGGATCGCCCTGCTGCTCTTGCTGCTATTGCTCGGTGGCGGCGCAGCCTACGCCTACACCCAGGGGCTCGGACCCTTCGCGAAGCCAGTTTCGACGGTTGCACCGACGGACACGGGAACCTTGGCTCCAGCGGGCCAGCCCACCAGCGACTCGACTCCGACTGCGGAGGAGGCCGACACCGCGGCCCCAAGCGACTCCGCGGCTGAAGCCCCCAGCGACGGCGCGGAAACCCCGGCGACAGGTCAGGGGAAGCCGGAGAAGCTCGAGAAGAAACCGGAAGCGAAGGTCAACGAGAAGGCCGACGAGAAGGCCGACGAGAAGACCGACGAGAAGGCCGACGAGAAGACCGACGAGAAGACCGACGAGAAGACCGACGAGAAGACCGACACGGCCGGACCGCCCTTCGACGAGGTGGCCGCACGTAACGCGCTCGCGTCCGCCGCGGGCTCGGCAGCCAGCTGCAAGAAGCCCGACGGTCCCACGGGCCAAGGCCGTGCAATCGTGACCTTCGCGCCGAGCGGCCGAGTCACCTCCGCGGTGATCACTGGTGCCTTCGCAGGCACGACCGTGGGCGGGTGCATCGCGCGTGTGTTCCGCGGGGCAACGGTGCCTGCGTTCTCAGGCGGACCGAAGACGGTCTCAAAGACCTTCAGCGTCGAATAGCTGGCGTAAGTTCGCCGCGACTCTCCCCGCCCAAACGAAGCCGGGGGCCGGGATCGGCGGGCGTGCTAACCGGCGGGTCAATGGGCTCAGGCAGCGAGCACGCTCTTCAGCGAGTTGAAGAGCGCCCACACCCCCAACAAACGCTCATCGGGATTGGCAGCCAACGCTTGTTGCACCCAGAAGTCGATGCCTGGGTTTAGAACCGTACGGAGCTTGTGCAGGCTCGGGCGTTCGCCCTCCGTCACGGCCACGAGCAGAGCCCCGAGGTTCTTGTTGTCGAATGGCGGCTGCCCCGCGAGACAACGAAACACGATGGCGCCGAGCGCGTAGACGTCGACTCGCCCGTCGATCTTGCCGCCTTTCCAGGTCTCGGGCGCGATGTAGGTCGGCGAGCCCGCGATCGTGCCATCCGCCGTAAAGCCCCGCATGCGGACGAACTTGGCGAACCCGAAGTCCAGCACGCGCACGCCGCCCCCATGCTCGTCGTCGATCAGGAAAATGTTTCCGGGCTTGAGGTCACGATGCACGATGCCGAGCTGGTGGGCGCGCTCGAGGGTCGAGACGACGGGCCCCAGCATGTCAACGACCGCCTGAGCCGGCATGCGCTGTCCGCGCTGTTCTAGCTGCGCGAGCACGTCGTCGAGCTCAAGCCCGTACAGGCGCTCCATCACCAGGCACAGCGCGCCGTCCGGGGACCACACCTGGTCGAGCACGCGCACAGCAGCGGTTCCCGTGAGCTGAGTCATCGCTCGCCCTTCGCGGAACATTCGCTCGCGGAAATCAGGATCCTTGGTGAGCGAGTCGTTCAGCACCTTGATGGCGACCAAGTCGCCGTAGCGCTGGTCTTGCGCCTCATACACGACGCCCTGCCCACCACGGCCCAGCACGCTGAGCAGGCGGTAGCGGTCCCCTACCGTCTGCCCACTGCGGTCCCAACTGCTGTGTCCCCCGGTGCTGCGCATCGGAACCTGTTCTTTTATCACGCGCACTCCTCCATCCGCGATGGTGAGTGGGGACAGCCGCGCAGACTTTCATCGCCATCCCCACACGCGTGCGCTTTCTCGGCGCGCGCTGTCTGACGTCGCGCTCGCGCCCGCGGACGGTGCCTTGACGCGAGGTACAGGGACGACGGCAATCTGCGCTGGTGTGCGATAGTATGCGGCCGATGCCAGGCAGCGATCCCAGCGCCAAGTCCGAGCTCCCCTCGATGGCGGGAGAGTTCTCCAGCGCAACCAGCGGGGCGTTGGGGACCGGAGCGCTGCCCGTCGCGCCTCCCAGCTCACGCTCGGCGCCCGCTAGCTCCCGGACGTCGCCGAAGCTCCGGCAACTCGTGCGCAGCTCTTGGTTCGACCGCTTGAGGGCGAGCAAGCCCATGGGCTGGCGTGGGGGTCTCCTGCTGCTGACGTTCGTCGCCGGCTTCATCGCGCTCTCGAGCGGAGTGGAGCTGACCGACCGCCCCGGCGTCTCCACCGCAGGGGTGCTGACCCGGCTCTACTACTCCATCGGGCTGTTCGTCTTGGGCGGCCTCGACCTCGGCATGCCCCGTGGCGGACCCGCTTGGGGCAAGGACCTCTTGTGGCTGGTCTATTTCGTGGCGCCCGCAATCACGGCCAGCGCCGTGATCGAAGGCGTGCTCAAGGTGCTCGAACCCCAGTCTTGGCGACTTCGTCGCCTGCGGGGGCATGTCGTGATCAGCGGCTCGAGTCGGCTGGCGCTGCTCTACCTGAAGCGACTCCGTCAACTCGAGCCAAGAGTGCCCGTCGTGGTCGTGGACCCGCGCATCGGCGAGTCGCTCTCCGATCAGGCCCGCGAAATATACCGCGCGGAAATTGTGCAGGGCGACATCTCCAGCAGTGCCATCCTCGCGCGCATCCGCCTCGACCGCGCGGCGCGAGTCGTGCTGCTCAGTGACAACGACTTCTCGAACTTGGACGCAGCGACGCGAGTGTTGAACCTCGCGCCGGGACTCGAAGGGCGGATCATCGTGCATGTCTCGGACCTGCGCTTCATGCTGGGCATGGCGCACACGTTGGTCGCGCGGACGTGTGCCACGTTCAACGCCCATCAAATCGCCGCGAGACACCTGGTAGAGACGCGGATGCTGCAACACTTCAGGCAAACGCTTCCACGTGACCGCGTCGTGCTGGCCGGCTTTGGTCGCTTCGGGCAAACGGTGCTCGAAGAGCTACAGCAGCGGGCGCCGAAGAGCTTCGATCGCTGCCTGATCGTCGACACCAACGCGGAACGCGCCTGTAGCGAGTTCGCGGAGCAGGTCGGCTTCAGTGACTGTTACGAGCGCTCAGTGGTCGAAGGAGACATCAAGGATCCGCGGCTCTGGCGCGGCCTCGAGGAGAGCCATCAGCTCTCGCTGTGCCAACCCGTGATCATCGTCGGCTCTGGCGACGACGCCACGAACCTGCGAGCTGCGATTTGGCTCAAGCAGCGCTGGCCAAGCGCGCTGGTGGTGGCGCGCAGCTTTCGAGCGTCGCTGTTCGCGGAGGAGGTGTCCATGGAGAGCGGCTTCGAGATGGTGAGTGTAGCTGACCTGTTGCAGAACAGCATGCCGGAGAGCTGGTTCGCGGTGCACGGTAACGTGGCGCAGCACGGTGATGTGGCGCAGCGCGGTGACGTGGCGCAGCGCGGTGATGTGGCGCAGCGCGACCACGCCGCGTGATGCTGGCAATGCAGAGCTGCCGCTATCGCCGAGGACTCCACTCGACGTCGAGGCGGATCCGCCCCTTGCCGAGTTCACCGATGTCCAGCTGCGCCTCCCCGCGCACCTCCGAGATATCGAACACGGCGGCCGCAGCGCCCCACCAGGCGAGAGAAAACGCCTCACTCTTGCCGAGCGCCACAGGCATTTTCCGCACAGCAATGACAGCGCTACCTCGAGCGTCGACTTCGGCTCCCTCGACCGTCATCTCACCGCAGCCGCGAGTCACCAAATCGTGGACGCGAGGTGCCATGCGTATGTACCCCAACGTACCGCCACCATAGAGCGCGCGCGCGCCGAGGAGCACCGGCTTGAGCAGTGCACGCCCGAACGCTTCCAGCATGAAGGAGCGCCAAAACTGCTGAGCGCCCGCGCTGCCGAGCGCTGACAGCAGCGCTTCAGCCACCGCGGCCTGCACCTCTGCGTCGATCCAAGCCAGCAATGGCGCTTCGCGCACCACCCGACGTGTATCCCCCACCTCAGCCCATACCGCCGCACGCTGCGCATCGGGCAGCTGCTTTGCGTGGGCCATGGTGAGTTTCGGCCAGCTCGCTCGCACTTGGGCCATTCTGCGCCCGCAGCCTAACAGCTGCGGCGGGAACCGCCAGAGGTCCGGGCGAAGGCTCTCGCGGCAACGACTATCGGTCAGGCGCGAGTCACTTGTGAATGTGCACCAACGTGCCGTCCTCGAAGGACTCACCGGCGTACGCCGCGTGCCAGTGCTCCGGCACCTTCGGTGTCGCCCACTGGAAGACGTAACGCGCGTCGACGGGGGCCACGTTGACACAACCGTGGGAGCGGGAGCGACCGAAGTCGTCGTGCCAGTAGGCCCCGTGGATCGCGTAGCCGCCCTTGAAGTACATGACCCACGGCACGTCGCGGAGCTCGAACTCATGATCTGCGACGTTGGAGTCCATCGTCGTGGTCACGTGCTTTTGATAGATGTTGAAGGTGCCGCGAGGCGTGCTGAGGGTCTTTTTCGGGTCGCCCAAGCCGTCGCGTCCAGTCGAGACGAGAGTCGCGTAGATCGGCTTGTCACCCTCCCACAGCACCAGCGTCTGACTCACGATCGAGATATCGATCCACTTGCGCCCTTTGCGCGCCCAGCTCGGCAAGCTGCGCGGCTTTGCGGCTGTCTTCAGGTCCTCGCTACGTAGCCAGCGCCCGTTGCGCGCCTCAACCATGCGCACGCCCTGGATGCGCTCCACCTTGCCGCTGAGCGCGATGTACTCTCGCCAGCCCAGGCGCTCTCCGCGCTCGAGCTTGCCGCCCTTCACGTCCCACCACGTGGCGCCGGCCTTGCGAGCGAAGGCGACTGGGAGCCCGACGTTCGAGATGTCGTAGCCATGGAAAGGTGATCCGCTGTCTGCCTTGAGCTTATCCGCGGGGATCAACCGGGCGTCGGTGCTGATGGCGTAGCGGCGCTCCGTTTCGCCTTCCCCGGCAACGAAGGTGCCAACCAACGCCACCCCTGCGTGGCGCTTGACGCGGTCAGCAATCACTGCGTAGTCGGGCGCCTTGAAGTGGCTGATGTTGGGGATCTTGCGGTCGCCTTGCAGCCACCACGGGGCCTCGTCGTGACCGTCACCACCGTAGCGCTCGCTCATGTCCATTGGCGTCGCGTGGTCGGGGATCGCCCCGATGGCAATTCCACGCTCGTCCAGGGGTACGTCGTTCGCCCCCACGTCGAGCGCGTCCCACTTCTCGTGCAGCTTGCGATAACTGCGCAGGTGGCGCGCCAGGCGCATCTCGTACTCGAACATCTGCTCCTTGCTCGGGACCCGCAGGTAGTTCGGCGCGATCGAGCGCAGGAACGCGTAGGCGTATGGCATCGGGCGCTTCTGGTTCGGCTCGACCTGCAACGCGCGCGCGATGGGATGCTCGAGGTTGGTCGTCGCGGAGTCTTTGTCCGCGCATACGAATCCGACGGGACGTACGGCGTACCAGCCCCCCTTGCAGTCTCGCTTGGTCACGGGTTCCTTCGAGCGCGCGACCCGTGCGCCTACCCGCAGATAGCCAATCGCGGTCGAGCTGCGACTCGGCTTCGCGTAGACCGGCGTCAGCATCGCGATTGGCGCTAACTTGGGGTTGTCCGCTGCTGGTACTGGCACCTGGGACCAGTCTTCTTCCGCGGGTAGCTCAGCGCCGCCATTCTCTGCTTTGACCTTGCTGAGCCCCGGATCCTGCTTTTCGTCGCTCCCTCCCCCCCCGAAGAAATCCGGACCGCTGCAGGCGAAGAGCGCCGCGCTGGCGAGGATTGGGGCGAGGTAGCGCACGTGGGTAGTCACTCGGCTCATGGGGTCCACATGCACAACCCCGACGATTTGGGCCAAAAAACTGAAGTTTTGAGCCGAGTTCTAGGATCAGCGGGATGACACCGGGTCAGGCCGATGCTCGATGTGGGAGACGCGCGCGTCCCGGGCTTCGTCGGGGATCAGCTGCCTCAGCTGCCAGGCGTGGAGAAACAGGCTGCGCTCGGCGGCGACGAACGCATCCACGCTGCGCAGCGCCAGTTGGTAGGCCACGACCATCACGAACACGTGAAACACCACCAGGCCGAACACGACGAGCCCGCCGCTCATCTCCACTGCCCAGGGGGTGATGTGAAGGCCGTGGGCGTCGAGGGTCACAGAGCGTGGCAACACGCCTGAGAACTCCAGAGCCACAGGAACCAGCACGGCTGCGACGGCGAGCAACAGCACGACCCAGCGCAACGTCGCGTCGGAGCGAAGGGACATCAGGTAGACGAGAAAGGCCATCATCCCAAGGGTCGGCAGGACGACGAACGGACCAAAGAGCACGCTCGTGGCGGAAATCGACAGGAACGTGAGGGTCAACCCGACCACCCCGTGCCAGGTGTCGAGGCGCGGGCGCCGGGCCATGAATACGGACCAACCGACGGACACGGCCATCGTTCCCATCAGAATGGCTACGGCGAGCCAACTCTTAACGCCCGAGTAGAGCAGGAACGGCAACACCAAGAGCCAGCCACCGTAGGCCATCGCCGTATTCCGCGCGGAATGCCGTCTGTCCCGCTGCAGGATCTGATCGATCTCTGCCTGCGCCTCGGGCGGCATGTGACGCGGAGGATCCGCTAGCAAGCTGATGAGCGTTGCCAGCGCGCCCTGGTGGGTGGGCTGCAAAGCCAGCGCCGCGTTCACCTCGCGTAGCGCCCGGGAGCGCTCCGCGGAACCGCGCTCGGCGTCATCCTCCAAGGCGCTCTTGGTGAGCGCCACTTGCGCTGCCTGAGCGTGGACGTTCGCCAGCGCGGAGCGGCGCTCGTCGTCGCGCGCTCCGTCGAGGAAACGCTCGATGGCTTCATGCAGCTCACGGGCTTCGGGGCGCTCCGCTGGGTCGAGCGCGGTCGTGCGCTGGCAGATATCATCTAGTTCCCTGGGGATCTTCCGGTTGGGAGCCCGCGCGCTGGGTCGCCCCGCCGTGCCCATCAAGGTCGAGGTAAAGATCTCGTCGATGGTGTGCCCGCGATGCATCTGCTGGAAGGTGACCAGCTCGAACAGGATCGCGCCGAGCGCGTAGATGTCCGCCTTGAAGTCGACGGAGCCGGCGCCGCGGATCTGCTCGGGCGGCATGTAGCCCGGACTACCAAGCACACTCCCCGCTTTGGTCTGCGGGTCGTCGGAGGCCGGCAAGAGCACGCGGCCGCCCGTCGGTTCCTCCACCTCTGGCAGCTTCGCGAGCCCCCAATCGAGCACGATGACTTCACCGAAGTCACCGAGCATGATGTTCGCCGGCTTGAGGTCGCGATGCACGACGCCGCGGGAGTGCGCATACGCCACCGCCAGACACACGCTGCTGAAGGCGGTGAGCAGTCGGCGCCGAGAGTAGCGCTCGATCATGTCAGGGTCCCCGGAGCGGATCCCCGCCAAAATGCGCTCCAGGGTGAGCCCGTTGACCCGCTTCATGGTGAAGTACGCGGTCGTGCCGGTGCTCCCGAGGTCATACACGGGAACGATACTGGGATGCTCGAGCTGCCCCTGGACGCGTGCCTCGCGAAAGAAGCGCGCCCTGAGGCTCGCCCGCTGCCCCATATCCTCGCGGATCACCTTCATGGCGACGTCGCGACCGATGCGGTGGTCGCTGCACAGGTGCACCACGCCCATGCCGCCTTCGCCGAGCACGTCGACGAGCTCGTAGCGCTCTTCGAAACCTTCGTCCGTTGGGGGCTCCGGGTTGGGGTCTACCGGATTCACCTCGGTCCGCAGTGTCGGGGACGACTTCCAGGTGTCGACGTCCTTCACCACCGTGACGGCATCGTCGCTGAACCCCGCGGAGTTGCGGTCTCGATCGAAGGGCGGCTTCACCAGTCCGACATCGTACACCGGCGCGCCGAAGGTTGGCCTGTTCCCGACTACCAGCAGCGACGGGGCAAACGTGTCGCGCGGCCGCGACGGCTGAACTCTTCGATCTGCTCGGCGCGCATCACATACGTATCGGTCGTCAGAGGCACGTCCGTTGCCTCGAGCACGACGGAGATGCTGCGCCGCTGGTACAGCTGTGGGGCGTCTTCGAAGCGGTCGAGGTGAGCGAGCAGCACTTCGCCAATTTCGTACACTTCCCCCGAAATCAGGCCGGGCCCGGCGCTGGAGTCCGGAGTCGCGAGCCACCCCGGCTGTGCGGACGGATAGACCAGTGCCGGATAGTCGTCGACCTGAAACAACCACGCCGGGTCGAGGGTGTGCGCCGCACCCAGGAGGTGCGCACCGCGCATTTCACCCGCGTGTTGGTACCCGCTTTTCAAGGATCCGTAGACGAACAACTTCATCGAAGCCTCTGGGGCTGAATCCAAGCCTTGTGCCCTTGAGAGTCTCGCACGACGGCACGCACGTAGCCTTCGTCTCCCCGGGGATCGTACTCAGCGATCGGGCCCGTGCGCTTCGCGAGCTCTTTGCCACCGCTCCCGATGAAGCGCGTCTCGTACTGCTCGCCCTCCGCCGCTTGGATTTCCACGCGCCAATGCCGCGGATCACGCGCCAGCGAACTCAGCTCCACGCCGCTCGACGCATAGAACTCGCCCCGCTCGAGCGCCCGGCGAATGCTCGCCTCATTCGGTTCCGCGTAGACTTGCACCCAGCCGCGATCTCCCGTGTAGGCGCTCTTCATCTGCTTTCTGCGCGACTCTGCCTCGGAGAAATGGTGCGCATCATCGGTGGCGACTCCATACACGATGAGTCCCTCGGCGAGCACGCCGTCCCAGAGCGACTCTGCGTGCGCTTCGGCGCGTTCGTGGCCACCGGGGTGCTGGGAGTCGAGGGCGGCGTTCGACACCTCGAAGAACTTCGCTCCCCGTCGCACCAGTCGCGCGAGCAGCCTGGCGTCCACGGCGAAGTGAAAGTTCGGGTGCATGATCATGCCGATACCCCCAAGCTTCTCAGCCAAACCGAGCTGCGCGTCGTACGCGGCGAAGCGCCCGGCTTGAAACGGCAGCTTCAGCTCTTGCCCGTCGCTGACTCCGTGCAGAAACACCGCACCTGTGTGGAAAAGACAGCGAAAGCCGGGGGACGGCGCTGGCTCGCACTGCGTCGCATTTTGAGTCAGCTCGACGCCGGGGAATACGAGCATGTCCTGGGTCGGCGACGGAGCGACCGTCACCCGGTTGTGATCCGTTATGGAGACGAAGCGGTACCCGTGCTCGGCGTAGAACTTGAGCACCTCTTCCGCTGGCTCCCGGGCGTCGTAGGAGCCCGCGCTGTGAACGTGTAGCTGGCCCTTGAGGAACGTCGGACTCGACATGCTCGCGGCCGCAGGCCCATCCGACGCGCGCTCCTTCGCAGGATCGGGCGTTTTTTTTTCGGGGGGTGAGGCGCTCCAGGTGCCGCTGGGGTTCGGCGCAGTCGACGCGTGCGTCGGCGCACCCAAGCGAGCCTCCCCCCCGCCGCAGCTCAGGGCGATCAAGCTGATTCCGATGGCGATCCGCCTCACACCCGAGGAGCTACCAAGTTCAACGGAACACGGCCAAGCCGCAGGTGTTCGCGGCATTCCGAGCGCCCGTGAACACGGCTAAGTACTGAAGTGCGCTTTGGTCCGCCTGCGAACCCGCCAAGACTCCGAATACTGATATGCTCCGGCTCGTCTCACGGCGTGCTCAAACCGCAACGTGCGGGTGCGAAGGGGAAACTTTCATGAGAATTCAGCTTCTGTGTATTGGATTGGCTACCAGCGTTGGCTTGGCCGGGTGCATCATCGAAAACACGCCCGCGAACAGCGCACCAGCGGCCGCGACGGCCACAGCTACGGACACCGCTACCGCAACGGCCACCGTCGACCCGACCGCGACGGCCACCGTCGACCCGACCGCGACGGCCACCGCCGACCCGACCGCGACCGCCACGTCGACCGGCGGCAAGGGTTTCGGCTCCCGCCCCGCCCCCGCGCCGACTCCGGCTCCGAGCGGGACCTGAGCCAGCTTGATTTGAATAAGAGTGCTGAGGCCGCGAACACGCGGCCTCGCTCGATTTTGGGGTCCGCCTACGAGGAGCTGCGCTGCCCGCCGCTTCTGACCCCGTCAGAACAGTCCGTAAAAAGTCAATAGTTCTATGGGCTTACGGTCGCAACCCGAGATTGTCCAACAAAGTTGATTGATTGTTGGACAATTCGTCGCTAAACGGCCGGTGTGGCAGCAGTCGCACGGGGAGCGACGCGAGGCCGAGAGGTCAAGCGTGGAGGTGGTCGTCGGGATGGCAAATCCAGCGGCACCCTCGCCGAGCAGGTCGCTGAGCAGCTCAAGCGAGAGATCCTGAGCGGCGCGTACGCCCCGGGGGACAAGCTGAAGCCCGAGCTCACCTTGGCGGAAGAGCTAGGCGTCAATCGCTTTACCGTGCGGGAAGCGATGCACCAGCTGGAGCAGCTGCGCCTCATCGAGCGGCGCCCTGGGGCAGGGACCCTGGTGCTTGACTACTCCCAGAACGCCTCGGTTGACGTCATCGAGTACCTGGTGCTCAGCGAAGACGGCGTGGTGAACACCGCCGTGCTGGACAACCTGCTGGAGACGGCGTTGATGCTCAGCGCGGACTTGGCGGCACTCGCAGCGGATCGCCGCACGGAAACGGATCTGCGCGTGCTTGACAGCGTGGTGTCCAAGATGCGGGGGGAGAGCACCCTGAGCCGCCTGCTGTGGCTCGACTTCGACTTTCACTGGGCACTGGCGGGGGCAGCGAAAAATCTCGTGCCCCGTCTGCTCATGAACAGCGTCAGGGGATTACTCAAGAAGTACTCTCATCTGCTGGAAACTCTTTGGGTTTCCCCAAGCTCCATCGGCGACGGATACGTTCATGTAGTGGCTGCAATCCGCGCCGGAGATGCGGATCGCGCGCGCTCGCTGGTGCAGTGGATTTGGACCAGCCGCCATCAGCGGTTCGCCGAGGCCGTGCGGGAAATGAACGGCGCCCAGTGATTCTTCCGGCGCGTGTCGCCGGTGGAACGGTTCGTGGCTTCGGCTGCGACCCAAACTCCGCGCCCTCGCGGCGCAAACAAGCAAGCAAGCAATCGCGCCGGTTGGCGCGAACCAGAAAGTAGGGAGATACGATGGCAACTGCAGCAGAGAAGATGGCCGATGCCGGCGAGAAGATTGGCGCGAACAAGGAGAAGGCCAGCGAGATCGGCGCGACGTACAAGTTCGTCCTGGCGGGCGACGGCGGCGGCACCTGGATCATCAACCTCAAGGACAACCCCGGTGTGACCGAGGGCGAGGGCGACGCGATGTGCACCATCAAGATGGAAGCCAGCGACTACGTCGACATGGTTGAGGGCAAGGCCAACGGCCAGCAGCTGTTCTTCACGGGCAAGCTCAAGATCGAAGGCGACATGGGCCTCGCGATGAAGCTCCAGAAGTTCACCGAGATGCTCAAGTAGAACCGGCCAAGCGTCGGACTCTGAGCGACGACGCCAAGGCTCGCGAGCCTTCACCGAGACCGGTGAAGGCTCGCCGCGTTTTGTGACACCTGCTTAGTCAGAGCGGCGCGCGCGCTCAACCCGAGCGCGATTCGGGTTGAGATGCGTCGCTCGGCACCCAGCGACCGGGCGCTCTCGTGTATCCTGAGCCCACTCCGTGGCTCACAAAACACCACCGCAGTTCAACCGACCCGAAGGTAAGTTCGAAACCGTCCGGCTCGAGCCAGAGGACGCCAAGGCACCCAAGAAGCGCCGACGCACCTCGGCGCGCACCGAGGTGTCGGCGCAAGACCTAGCCGCGTTACCCGACGGCAAGAGACCGGAGGTGCAGGTCGTGGGTACCACCTTCCCACCCGCGGCAAACGCGCTGGACGCGGCGGAGCCACCGCCTGGTCGACGCACCCCGGCGAGGCCACTCAAGGCGCCCGATTTCGGAGGAGATCTTCCGCGCAACGCGCCCGGTTGGATGCGCCGTGCACGGCGCATGGCGCTCGCGCTCGAGGCCGCGATCCAGGCGCAGAGCATCAGCGACACCACCGAGGCGTGCATCGAGCGCGCTTGGTCCGCGTGGGAGTTGAACGGTTCGAGTGATGCCGAGATTGCGCACGTCAGCCACATCGCCCAACGGGCCCACACCGCGATCCGCAACACGCCCCGCGCCGAGCTCGCCGAAGCCGTGAACGACTGCGCGGAAGTCCTGTGGAACGCGTTGCCCGCGCATGTGCTGCGAAGTGCGACGTTTGAGCAGGTTGTAGAGGTCGTGCGCGGCATGAAAGCCGAAGCGGATCCGTGGACGGCGGTGCTGGATGCAACCTGCTCACTGCTCGGCTGGACCGATACGTCGCGCGCGCACGCCGCTCAAGCCATCCGCATCGCCGTGCTCGATCATCCGCCTAGCTCTTCCACGCCAGAGATTGGCCTGAGATAGGCGTCTTTTTCGGGTTATGGTGAAGGCTGCCTGGGAGCCCCCAGGTCGCAGCCATGGACACTCCCCGCCCACACCTATTCGACACCGCACGCATGTTCGGCGAGGAGGACGACGAGCGGGAGTCTGGCCGCTCGTTGCTCGAGACGGCGTTCACCCGCCCCGACGAAGAGCTCTTGCAGCTCTCGCAACGCACGGAAACACCCATCGCCCCACCGTCGGAGGATCCGATCTCGGTTCCCAACGACGACTTCGATGGAGTCCACGCGTTGCCTCGTCTGCCTATCGACGCCCCGGAGTGGATGCTCCAAGCGCGTCAGCTGTCCGTGCGACTCGAGCGTGCAATTGCCAAGGGGCGAGCTAGCAGGACCGTCCAGCTCCGGATACAACGCGCCAACCTCGCTTACTCCGCGCTCGAGAACGCGAACGCGCGCATCGTGCGCGTGGCCCACCTCGTGCGGCGTGCCCATCGCGCCATTCGCGAGACTCAGCGGCCCGTACTCGAGCCTGCCATCCGCGACTGCGCCGAGATCTTGTACGGCGGCCTCTCCACCCGGCTGCGACAGGTGACGCCGTTCGAGGCCGTTCTGGAAATCGTACGCCAGCTGTACACCGAGGCGGACCCTTGGGTCGCTGTGGTCGACGCGACAGCCGCGCTCTTGGGTTGGTCCGACGCGGCTCGCCTGCATGCTGCGGAAGCGATTCGCACCGCGATTGAAGAGCACCAAAGGCAAGAAGGCTGAAGCAGCGCCTCGGGAGTGATAACTACCCACCCATGTCGGGTCCTGAGGATTCATCCCCGGACGGGGATCAGTCGCCGAGCGACGCCCTCGACGTGGGCGAAGTGCGAGAACGCATCGACGCGCTGGACCTTCAGCTGCTCACCTTGCTCGACACGCGCGCGAAGCTCGCGCTCCGCGCCGGGGAGCTGAAGCGCAGCAGCGGTAAAGCGATTCACGATCCAGAGCGGGAATCCAGGGTCTTCGAACGCCTCGAGCGCGCGTTGGCGGAGCTACCCGCCGCGGTGTTCCCCAAACGATCCGTCAGGCCGGTTTTCCGCGAGGTAATTAGTGCTTGCCTAGCGCTAGAGCAACCGCTCTCTGTCGCCTACCTCGGGCCGCCAGGCACCTTCAGTCACATGGCGGCCAAAGCCGCCTTCGGCGTCGCCATGCGCTACGTCGACACCTCGACCATCGCAGGCGTGTTCGACGCGGTGATGCGCAAGGAAGTCACCTACGGCGTGGTGCCAATCGAAAACAGCACCGAAGGTGGCGTGACATTTACTCTCGATAGCCTGATCGAGTCTGACGTGCGCATCCGCCAGGAGATCGTGATCGAGGTCGCGCACTGCCTACTGTCGCGCTCGCCGGAGCTGGCCACGGTCCGCAAGGTGTTCACTCACCCCCAACCCCTCGGCCAGTGCCGTGCGTGGCTCAACACCAACTTACCCCACGCAGAGATCGTGCTGAGTTCGTCGACGGCGGCCGCCGCGCGCCTGGCCGCGGAGGAACCAGGCAGTGCTGCGATCTCTTCACGTCTGGCGGCGGAACTCCATGGCCTTTCGATTCTCCGCGCGGATATTCAGGACAAGCAGCACAACGCGACGCGCTTCCTGGTCATCGGCGAACACGATGCCCCTCCAACCGGCACGGATCGTACGAGCATCGTGTTCTCGGCTCCGCATGAACAAGGCGCTCTGCGCAGGAGCCTCGAGATCTTCGACGACGCGGGCATCAATCTCTCGCGCATCGAGTCTCGACCGGCTGGCAAGCTCTGGGAGTACGTGTTCTTCGTCGACCTCGAAGGCCACCGGGACGACGCGAACGTCAAACAAGCCATCGCAACGCTGAGTGAACGCGCCGCAATGCTGAAGGTGCTTGGAAGCTACCCTCGCAGCGCGAGCTAGCACGCTGCGCTGCGAGGACGAGCGCCCCAACGCTACTTGATCTCGAGTAGCTCGATCTCGAACACCAACGTCGCGTTTGGCGGGATCGTAGGCGGACTGCCGGCCTTGCCGTAGCCCTTGGAAGCCGGAATGGTCAGCTTGCGCGTGCCGCCCTTCTTCATGCCGACCAAGCCTTCGTGCCAGCCCTTGATCACGCTGCTTTTCCCTACGGTAAATTCAAAGGGTTCGTCGCGGTCCTTCGAGGAGTCGAACTTGGTGCCATCCAGTAAGGTGCCGGTGTAGTGCACGCTCACGGTGTCTCCGTCCTTGACCTCGGGGCCAGTGCCCTCCTTGATGTCCTCTTTCTTGAGCTCAGTGATCCCGCCGGTTACATCTTTGGGTGGCGCGGTGGCGGTGAGCGCCGTCTTGCGCTCGACGGTCGAGGGTTCCGGCACTTTGTCGTCGCAAGCCGTCGTCAGAAACACACCTAGGGCCAAGCTCAAGCCGCCGATGAGTCGCAGGCGGCCAGGGATTAACAGAGTCGACATGGCCGCCTCTTAGCCCGAGGTGGCACTCCCGACAAACTCTGATGCGCCTGAGGCGCTGCTCACGGCGCTATTCGATGCCGAGCAGCTCGATCTCGAAGACCAGCGTGGAGTTTGGCGGGATCTTCGGCGGGTGCCCGGAGGCGCCGTAACCCAGCTCCGGAGGGATGGTCAGGCGCCGCACGCCGCCGACGCGCATGCCGAGCAGGCCCTCCTCCCAGCCGCGGATCACGCGGTTTTTCCCTATGGTAACCGAGAACGGTCTCGCGCGTTCCCGTGATGAGTCGAAGACGCTGCCGTCGGTCAGCGCGCCCACGTAGTGGACGACGACCGTGCTGCCGCTCACGACCTCATCCCCAGAGCCGACCTCGAGGTCCTCGATCACCAAGCCGTCGTCGCGCGGCGGTTGGACTGCGCCGGCGTGGGGTGTAGCCGAATACTCCACATCCGACCCGTCCGCTGCGTCGACCTCGCCGATGGTGATGGGCGCAGGGGTCTGCGGCTCAGGCTGCGCTGACGCGCAGGCTCCCAGGAGCCATGTCGCGACCCACACGACGTGCGCGGCGCGAGACAACTCAGTCGGCGTCTTCGAGCAGGCGATTGCCGACGGCGATGGCACCGTCCCGGGCGCTCGCGATGATGCGCTTGGCTTCCGCGGCGTCCAGCTCGAGGCGCTTGACCAGCTCGTCGAGCAGCTTCTGCTCGCTCTCAGACGTCTTGCCATCCGCCGCGCTGAGCAGGGCAGCGTTGCTCAGCAGGATCTCTTTGCCCTCATCGTCGAGCGCGTCGAAGGGCACGTCGTCCAAGGTCTTCCGCTCCTTGGCGAACTCCTTCAGCTCCGCTTCTTCTTCATCGCTGGCGTCGTACAAGCCGAGGAAGCCGTCGATCACGCCCTCTTCAGGCGCCGCCACCTCGCCGTCAGCCCAGGCGACGGCGATCAACGAACGAACGATGTTCTTTTCCTCGGGGGTCATAGGTCATTCACCGACTTGGCCGGGTCCTTGGCGCAGTTGATTGGCGGCGGCTCGGGGTAGTCATCGGTGCCAGTCCCGCTGACGCGCACCATGGTCCAAGTGGAACCGCCAATGTCGAGCGCCGCCGGCTTGGTGACGCTGCCGACTGGGATGGTGCCACAGTAGAAGTCAGCCATCTCACAGAAGCCGCCTGGCTCGGCGCGCGTCTCCGCGGGGCAAGACAGGATGGTCAAGTCGTTGGCCTCGATGGGGCTACCGCTGATCGGGTTGGCCGCGCCATCGACTGCCAGCGAGCTCGCGATGTAGGTCATCGAGCCGCCAGTGATGGGGAACGGACCAACCGTGAGCGAGGATCCAACCGGCGTCTTGCGGTCGTCCTTGTTGAGCGGCTGCATCTCCCAGCTCATACTGAGCTCTCCGCCGTTGTCCGTCGTGGTCACCGTGGTCAAGAACACCAGCGGAATATCGTCGGCGATCGAGGCCGAGAGCGTGAAGAAGTAGGTGCCGTCCACCACCCCTGACATGGGGTTGTCGCAGGTGAAGTCGCACGCGCCCTTGACCGGATCGCAGGTCGTGCCACCGGCAAAGTCGCCCTTGTTGATCTGATCCTTGCAGCGATCGGCGAAGGCCTGAAGTTCCCCTTCGGGATCAGCACAACTCACCGCCAACAGCGCACCTGCCACGCTGAGCAGCGCGACCATCGAACCCCTAACGAGACGTGTCACACGCTGACTCTGCCAGACTGCGACCCTGAGTTGAAGTCCCGTGATGCGTCCGGTGTCTCTCAAGGGCCGCGCCCGCGAAACCCCATGGAGGTTTCGGCGACATCTAGGTAAAAGAGGTCCATCGAGGGCAGTGCCGCGATGCTCTGCCGCCGAGTTCACGTCGGGTGGAGCGTGAACAGGATCGTCTGAGTCCGTCGGTACGCCATTCGCAGCCAGCCGGCCGCGACAATCAAACTAGAGCGTCCAAGCAAACTAGAGCGTCCGAGGCGACACGAAAAGCCGTCTGGAAAGGGTCGACAGCATGAGTCAGCGACGGGGACAGGGTTGGAGCAAGTGCCTCAAGGGTGGCGCAGCGGTGGTGCTCGGGAGCGGAGTACTGCTCAGCGCCGGTGCCGCCCACGCCTCGGGTTACTCGGTCGCACGCTTCGGCGGCGAGCACGGCACCCCGATGACCACCAACGGGACCAGCCTCTACTACAACCCCGGTGGCTTCGCGGCGAGCGATGGCACCCACGTGTTCATCGACATCACCGCTGCTTGGCGCTCCGCGAGCTACCAACACACGGTCGCCCCGTCGGACTACTCCGAGCAAGCGGGCGCAACGGACGCGGACACTGCGCGAGAGGCCAACACTCAGAAGGCCTCGCTGTTCAACGTGATCCCCTCACCTTCAGCGTTCGTCACTACGAAGCTCGGCGATCTCGGCTTGGCGCTCGGCTTCTTCACGCCCTTCGGCGGAGCCGCCAAGTGGGGCAAGAACGACGACTTCAAAGACGACGCCAAGTACCAGGGCCTCTACGATGGCGGGCAGCGCTGGTACACGATCGATGGTCAGCTGCGGACGTCGTACCTGAGCCTCGGCGTTGGCTACAATTTCCCCGACGCGGGGCTGTCCATTGGCGTCGCTGGCAACGTGCTGATCAGCCTCGTGCAGACGCTGCGCGCACGTAACGCCGACGGCAGCGACAACATCCAGCGCGAGGGTCGTACCTACCTGGACGCAACGAGCCTCGACTGGTCGATCGGCTTGGGCGCACGCTGGGCTCCCGATGACAACACCGCGATCGGCGTGTCCTGGCAGTCGGCACCGAACATCAACGGCAAGATGCGCTTCGAAGGCACCCTGACCAACGTGTACGGACCCGAAGACGCGTTGGCCGGAGGCAGCACGGGCGACACCGACTTCACGAGCAACCTGCCCAACGTGTTCCGCGCTGGTGTGGAGCACAAGCTCGACCCGACGATCACGCTGCGCCTGTTCGGGGACTACCAGACCTGGAGCGCGCTGAAGGATCACTGCGTGGTTGCCCCAGGTGGCACCTGCGATATCCAGGACGATGGGACCGACGCCAACGGCGTTGGAACAGTGAACCAGCCCCGCAACTGGGACAACACGTGGGGCGTTCGCGCCGGCGGCAGCTACTTTCTCGACGGCGGGGCCGGCCCCGAGCTGTTTGCGGGCATCGGCTACGCGTCCAACGCGATCCCCGATGAGTACCTCGAGCCCGCGCTGATGGACTTCGATGCGCTCACCCCCGTCGCTGGTGTCCGCTTCAACGTCGGCGACAACCTCGCCATCGCGACGTCCTACACCCAGGTCATCTACTTCTCTCGTGACACGACGGGGAAGTCGGTGCTGGCCGGCAAGAACCCGCCGTCCAAGGGACCAGACGCCGGCGGCAAGTACAGCCAAGCGATCGGCGTGCTGAACGTGAACGCCGACTATCAGTTCTAGCCAGCCGCATCAGTTCTAGCTAGCCGCATCAGCCGCCCGCGTCAGTTCTAGTGGGCCGCAGTTCAAAGCAGCGCGCCGTCGACCACGGCAGGCCCTTCACGAGCGTTTCCGCCGCGCAAGGCAGGCTACCGAGCCTCAGCCTTTCGCGGCGGCGCTTTTTTGGCTTTCGGGGGTAGAAGAATGGCCGCTTGGTCGGGCTAGACTAAGCCCATGGACCAATTCCGTCGCTTCGACGAAGCGTACTACCATCGCTTCTACGAGGATCCGAAGACGCGCGTCGTCTCCGCGGAGGAGCACGCCAACCTGGCGAGCTTCGTGTTCTCGTTCGCTGACTACAACAACCTCAAGGTGAAGTCGGTGCTGGATATCGGCGCCGGGGTTGGTCACTGGAAGCAGTGGATCGAGAAGAACAAGAAGGGCATCAAATACATAGGCACCGAGGTGAGCCAGGCGATGTGCAAGCAGCACGGCTGGCAGAACCGCGACATCGCGCGCTGGCGCGACCGCAAGCGCCACGACCTCGTGATTTGCCAGGGTGTGCTGCAGTACCTCCCGGATCCTGACGTCGCCCCCGCGATTGCAAACCTGGCAGCGATGGCTGGCGGCTTGATTTACCTCGAGATCACGACCCGCGCCGACCTCCGGGAGCAGTGCGACAAGGATCGCACGGACCACGACATCTACATCCGCAACGGCTCCTACTACCGCGGCATCCTGCAGAAGCATTTGGTGCATGTCGGCTGCGGCCTCTACTGGCCAAAGGACATCGCCTGGCCATTCTTCGAGCTCGAGATGTGCGCCACCACGAAGTAGCCTGAAGCATGAGCAGCCGCGCCCGCGTCATATTCCGCATGGTTTTTCTAGCGCTGGTGATCGGCGTGACCGTGCTCGGCATGCTCAACGTGTTTGGCGACAACACTGCCGTGAAGCAGCAGGCGATGGAGCTCGTGTGCGGCAAGCCCGGCTGCACCGTGCACGTCGTCAAGGAAGAGCGCACGCCGTTCTCCCAGAGCTACGGTTTTCAGGAGTCTCGGCAGAGCCAGCGCCTGATCGAAATCAAATGTTCGCGGCAGTTCGTGCTGCTCGGTGCCTACGAGTGCCAGAACATGTCGCCCGCAGCACGCTGACTCTGGAGGAAGCAGGGCGGCTCACTCCACCGCGATGCCCAAGTCCTGACGCAGGCTCAGGTACGGCTCGGAAATCGAGAAGGCGCGCAGGTCGTCGAGGATCTCCTCGCTGGACGCACCGGGCAGCGGCAGGCGCTCGACCAAGCCTTGAATCGTCTCGAGATCGCCACCGAGCAAGAGCCCAACGCGGCTACGCCCAAAGGCCAAGCGCCGGCGCCAATCGGCGAGCAAGCGGCTCACCTGCTTCAGCGGCAGCTCGGAAACGGCCGCCTCCAAGTCGGCGACCGCGTCGTCGTCCAAGAGCTCTTCGAGGCGCTCCCCGAAGGCTTCCGTTTGATCGTCGACCTCGATCCCCGTCGCGCCGCCGAGGTTGAGACCTGCCAGGAGCAGGTGCGCGAGCTCCGAGTCGCTGGCGTACACCTCCGCGAGCTCGAAGGGACTCACGAGCCCAGCCAGCGTGCGGCCCCAGACAAAGCCGAGCTCCGCCGGCCCAAGCCCTGAGCCGAGCTTCTGAGCCGCCAGCACCCGCGGCTGACCGAGGGCGCCTTCGACGCCCTTAGCGCTTGGCAGGATGCGCACGCCGATCTCTGAACCAAAGCTCTGCTCCCAATCCGCACGGATCCAGAGTTCCGGCGGCTCCACGCCGAGCAGGCGCGCGGCCCAACCCAGGGCTCTCACGAGGGTCGCGGTGCTCTCCGGATCCTGCTTCGTGGCGCCCTCGAGCCAGGGCATGCGCATGCTGTGCTCCGTCGCCAAGCGTAGCGCCGCGGACTCGAGGTTCGCGAACACGGCGTCGAGCTTCTTCTGGGGCTCCTCGACGGTCGACGAGCTGAGCGCCGTGTTCTGCCAGCGCGCGGGGGTCAGGCCACGGGTTGGGGTGATGGCACCTTCGGGGCGATGCTCCGTCGCGAGCAGCGACTCGTTGATGTCCGCCTCGCCGAGCGTCTCGAGAGCGATTGCAGCATTCCACGCCGCGTCCACGTCCCCAGCCTTCTCGAAGAGCCAGAGCGCGCGGCGGTAAATATCAGGGTTGCGAGGATGGTGCCGCGCGGCAAGCTGGAACTGGCGCGCCGCCGGGACGTACTGCTGCTCCGCTTCGTAGAGCTCACTCACGAAGTAGTACAGATCGAGCGCCGTCGGGTCGCACTCCAGGGCGCGCTGAAAGCTACGCTTCGCGCCGTCTAGTTCGTCGAGATTGTCTCGATACAAGAGGCCGAGGCGCTTCGCGAGCTCGAAGCTCACCGGCCCACGGGGCATGCGCTCGAGGCTGGCTTCATAGGCCTTTGCCAGGTCGCCAAAGCGACGCCTGCCCGCGAGCACCTTGCTCGTGAGCTCCAAGGCCTCGAGAGCGGACGGATCGGCCTCCAGGGCGCGCTGGCACAGCTCAAGCACCTCTTCACCGCCCTCCAGCTGGTCATCCGCAAGCTTTGCCGCACGGATCCAGATGCGCGCCTGTTCCTCGTGATCGAGGGTCACCTCACCGGCGGTGGTCAGTGCGCGAATGGCTTGTGCCGGACGCTCCAGCTGGCTGAACGCCCCGGCCAGCTCGAGATACGCAGAGGCGTTCGCGGCGTCCGCCGCACACGCCGACTCGAGCACCGTCACGGCCTTGCGTGGGTCCTGGTGTTCGAGCCAGATCTTCCCGAGCTCGACCAGGCTCATACTTTTTATGTGGGGGTCGTCGGTCTGTTCGGCGCGGCGCCGCACCCACTCGCTCAAGCGCTGAATATCGCCGCCGGCGAGCACGAGTGATTTGGCCTCCGCGAAGGCCACCGAGTCCAGCGGCGTGATGGCGAGCGCCTTGTCGTAGTTGTGCAGCGCCTCGTCGCCCTTCCCTTGCCCGGCTTTCGCGCGAGCCATGCCGATGTAGACCTGCGCGTGTTCGGGGCCGCGCTTGCTGCCGAGCTTGAGTAGCTGCTTCTTGTACTCGACCAGCGCGGCATCGTATTGCCCCGCGGCAAGGAGCTCTGCAGGGTCGGGCGGGGGCGGTGCGCTGGGGCGCACGGAGAGTGGGGCAGCGCTGGGGGGTACCGAGCCCGGAGGTACCGAGCCCGGAGGTACCGAGCCCGGAGGTACCGAGCCCGGGGGTACCGAGCCCGGGGGCACGGAGCGCGGAGCTTGCGAGCTAGCGGGCCCCGACACGGCAGCCATGCCCGGGTTGCTGCGGCCGGTTGGCTTCGGTGGCGGTTTTCCGAGGCGCCCGGAGCTCTTCGGTGCCTCGCTGATCGGCGCGATGTCGCTGGCGCTCGCGGGAGGCCGCTCGGAGTTCCGCGGCTCGAGCAGGACCTGAATCACCTGCTGTTTGGCCGGGAAGAAGCCGACCACTTTCAGCTCGGCAAACGCCGGGTCCTCGCGCATGCGCTGATAGAGCGCGGTCGCGTCCAGCGCGCGACGCTCGTTCTCTGCACGCTCGAGGGTGAGCAAGAAGAGCCGCGTCAGGAGGCTCGGCTGCGGCGGGCCAGCCACGGCGGGCCGCGCCGAAATCAACAGGCTCAGCTCTGGACCTTCCGCCAGATTTTGCCGTACGGCATCGACGAGATCAATGCCCAGCGTGGGGTTCTCGTCGTCTTCCTCGTAGAGCAGCTCGAGCACGAGCAAGCGGCTACCGTTGCGCGCGCCCAGCACATCGCAAAGCTTCCCCACGGAAAAAACTCCGCCGCGAGGGTCGTCGAGGACCAGCTTTGCCTCCCCGTCGCTGAGCCGCGCGTAGCCCGAAAAGTAGAGCAGCGTGTCGCCCTGCTCAGTGCCTGCGAACGCGCGTTCGAGGCGACCCTTCAGCTTGCGCCGAGGGATCACGCGTTCGAGCGCAAACCGAGCGTCCGGCTCGGCGAGGCGGTCTTCCATCAGGTCCCCGTCCAGAGCGCAGCTGGGGCGGGGAGTGCAGCGAGGGTTCTGGTCGTAGTTCGAAGCGAGGATGACTGCGAGTCGCATGGGTAGCCCGGAAACTGGGCCGGCGCCGGAGGGGTTCGATGTGCGCGCCGACCGGGAGGGGCGATGCACCTACCACAGGCTGGAGCGCGCCTCCCGCTTCTCAAGCGGAGTACAAAATCGCTAGAAAGATCCCGCGCTAGTTCAAGTCGCGCGCCTTCAGTTTGCCCAAGCGCTCGAGCACGCGGCGCACCGCAGCTCCGTCGTCGGCGTCGGGCCAGCGCTCCAAGTACTCGTTCAGATCCGAGCGCGCGGCTTCGGGCGCGCCGAGCTCGGCGTTCAAGATCCCCCGATCTCTGAGGGCGTCCTTGGAGGCCGGGATCAGCGCGACCAAGCGATCGAGCACGACCAAGAGGCGAGGCAGCTCTCCGCGCTTGAGGTAGATGCTCCGCAAGTTGGTCAGCATGCGCGCCAGGATGAGCCGCAGCGGACTCGGGTCGAGCAGCCCTTGTTCCAGCACCTTGCGCGGCCAACCCACCTGATCGAGGCGCGCCTCCAAGTCCCGGGTGTCGAGCACGCGACCGCCGGCGAACGGATCGAGGATCAGGTGTTCTTCGTCTCCGTCGAGGCGCACCAGAAAGTGCCCCGGGAAGCCAACGCCACTCGCGCGCAAACCGGCGCGCTGTGCGACCTCGACGTAGACGAGAGACAGGCTGATGGGGATCCCCACACGGCGCGCCAACACCTGATCGATGAAGGAGTTGTCCGGGTCGTAATAGTCTACCTTGTTTCCGCTCAAGCCAAAGCGCTCGGACAGCTCGAGCGCGAGCGCCTCCGCTTGGTCGCTGAGACGCGCGTTGGCAAAAGCAGTCAGCGGCAAGGAGAGTTCCTCGAGCTGGGCCTCCACAACGGCAAAGTCCAGCGTCGGCCGCGCATCTCGCGCGATCAGGAGTGCTCCTGTGAGCAGATCCAGGTCTTCGTCTTCCCGCGCCGCAAAGTCAGAAAAATCGAGGTTGCCGTGCGGCAATTCGAAAGCCCTCATTGCTCAGGCTCCAGGCAACAGCGAAAACCGATTTCGTAGAAGCGGAACCCATCGCCGTGGGACTTGATGTCGTTCTGGCACGTCCGCGTGTCAGCCCAGTAGCGTCCCTTCAGGTTGCCATGAAACTGGCTTTGCCCGCCGTCGCGGCGCCGAGTCCACTCCTCGACGCTACCGGTAAGGTCACGCACGCTGGCGACTCCGGTACAGGCGGGATACGTCCCCGCCGCCTCGGCTTGATAGAGTTCGCGAACGTGATCCGCCGCGGCCTTGGCGCTCGCAGACACCTGACTCACGCCGGCGAAAAGCGCTTCCAAGGTGTCGTAGCCGGAGGCGTCGAAGGTGTAGGGCCAGCCATTGAGCAGCGTTTGGTTGTAGACCTTCCAGATCTTCGCGTCGTTGCAGACACCTGGCTGCTGCGTATCTCCGTACGGATACTTATAGGCATTGGGGCCACCGCAGGTGAACGCCCACTCGTCGTCGTAGCACAGGCGCTTCTGGTGACGGGCGCACCACGCGTCCGCCTCGTCAAAGTTGAACATCACGAGCGGCAGCTCGCCCTCGACGTTGGGCGCCTCGTAGCGATCCATGCAGACCGGTGCGGGCAGGCTAGGATCGTCGATGAGTTCCATATCGGCGGGGCACGGCGTGGTGACGACATCAGCGGGTGCGTCGCTTGGAGCGTCGAAGGCGGCATCGATCGCTGCGTCGCTGCCCGCATCCAGCGTGGTTCCGCCGCTTCCACTGGAGCCGCCGCCACCGGCAGCACTTGCGCCGCTGAAGCCCGCGCTCCCTCCAGCACCCCCCGATAGGTCCAAGCCGTTTTGCGCCGTGTCGCCTTCGCTACAAGCAACGCTCAGGCACGCCGTGCTCAGCGCTAAAGCCGCCACTAACCGCCGCTTGCCCGCCGAAGTCCCCACGCCACACAGCCTTCAACGACTGGGTCGGCGCAGCAACTCCCCTCGTCAGACCAGTCGATTTCGCGCCAGGAATTGCCGCACCGACGCGGCGCTCGCAGGGAAACGGTATTTCCGCGCGCATCCCCACGGCCACTTCTGGCTCCAGCGTGGGACAGGTGATCTCCAGCTAGCTTCCAAGCCCCAGGCAACCTAGGAGCGTCACTATGCGCATGCGTTTGCTCGTGGGTGGTCTAGGCGTTGGCTTGTTGATTGCTGCAACGGGGTGTAGCGACGAAGACGACAAGAACGATGGTAAGCGCGGCAGGGGCGCCGGCGGCAGCGATTCTGGGGGCACGGCTGGTGACGCCGGCAGTGGTGGTGTGGGCGCGGCGGGGAATGGTGGTATCGGCGCGTCAAGTGGCGCTGGAGGTTCCGCGGGGAATCCTGGCGGCTCCGGCGGCACGGACTCCGGCGGCACCAGCTCAGGCGGAAACGCTGGCACGAGTAGCGGCGGAACGGGCGCCGTTGCAGCTAGCGGGGGTGTCGCTGGAAGTGCAGGATCGGCGGGTAGCGGCGGCGGATGCCCAAGCGGGTTCGGTGACTGCGACAGCAACCCCACGGACTGCGAGACCGATCTCAACCTGGTAACGAGCTGTGGTAGCTGTACGAACTCGTGCAACGGCGCGAACGGTAGCGTCGCGTGCCAGACGGGGACGTGCGTCATCACAAGCTGTGACGCGAACTTCGGCGATTGCGATGGCGACCCAAGCAATGGCTGCGAGGTCGACCTGAGCTTGAACGACAGCCACTGCGGTGCTTGTGACCGAGACTGCGCTGCGGCGGGGACGACCTGCGTCACCGGAAACGTGTGCGGTGCGGTAACGCTTCACAGCGGTTTGCCCATCGGCACCGACAACAGCAACGCATACACCTGGGCCGACAACGACGACGCCGTCTTCGCGGTTGGTTACTACAACTACACGGTGCGTCGCATGCCGCTCGACGGCAGCGCCGCCTCTGCCGTTTGGAGCGCTAGCTCCGTCGCTGCCGGACGGGGCAGTCTGCTTGCGAACGCAACGGACGTGATCTGGGTGCAGCGCGGCACTCCGAGCACCGTCCTCAAGAAACCACATACTGCGCTGCCCACTGACCTGCCGAGCATCGTCTTCACACCGCAGTATCAGCCCTATCACCTCCGAGTGAAGGGCAACGCCTACTATTGGTTCAGCGGCGACTACCAAAGCGGTGATCCCTACGGATACATCTACACGCGCAGCGTCAACGCTCCCTCGAACGACCCCGGTACGCTGATCATGAGCGTCAACCAAGGCAACCACGGTACGGTGCGAGACTTCGCGGTCAGCGACGATGCACTCTACTGGTACACCCCTGTAGTGACACCTGGAGAGATCCGTACCACTCCCCTCAGCGGTGGCACGCCCACCACCGTCCCCACTGGTATCATCGCGTCTGGGTACGGGAACGACCGCGTGAAGCTACGGACGATCGGGACCGACCTCCTCTACAACCGCGTGGAGGGCACGTCGTTTGCGAATGGCATCTATCGATGGACCCCGGGAGACACGACGCCCGGGACCCAGCTGGTGTCGAAGGACAACGTGATCGACTTCATCGTCGACAGTTCGTTCATCTACTACGTGGCTCTGAACACGGCGGGAGTGTTCAAGGTGCCACTCGCAGGGGGCGCCGGAGTACAGATCGCGAGCATCTACGGCAACCGCATCCTCCATCAGGATAGCGACTCCCTATACATCGCAAACGCCGGCTCAGGCTCGACCACGATCTATCGGGTCCTCAAGTAGCGGTCTCGAGAATGAAGCGCTGGCTCCGCCCGTTGGCGGCGCCGCGCTTTTTTCCACGGTTTTACCCGCGTGAGGTTCCGCGCAGTTCCGATCCGCTACGGGACCGGGACTTTCCTTCGAGGGGCGAAAAGGCTAGGCCCTTTTCATGCGGTTTCGTCTGCTCTTGGGTGGCCTTGGCATTGGATTGTTGCTCGCTACTGCAGCCTGCAGTGACGAAGACACGAAACAGGATCCAAAGCAGGGCAGAGGCTCCGGTGGTGACGGCGGAACAGGCGCCGTCGCGGGCAACGGGGCAACAGGCGCGATGGGCGGTGGCCTAGGCGGTTCCGGGGGGAATAGCGGAGGCGCTGGTGCTGGTGGCGCGAGCGGAGCGGGCGGCACCAGCACTGGCGGCACGAGCGCCGGTGGAACGAGCAGCGGCGGTGCGAGCGCGGGTGGAACGAGCAGCGGTGGTGCGAGCGCCGGCGGAACCAGTGCAGGCGGAACTAGTGCCGGCGGCAGCGCGGGCGGCAGCGCGGGCGCGACCGGCGGGACGGGCGGAGGCTGCCCGACTGGCTATGCCGACTGCGACAGCAATCCCACGGACTGCGAGACGGACCTCAGCCTCGTGACCAGCTGCGGTTCTTGCACCAAGACCTGCAACGGTGCGAACGGCAGCGTGGAGTGTCAGTCGGGCAGCTGCGTGATCACCGCGTGCGACACCAACTACGGCGACTGCGACGGCGACGAGAGCAATGGCTGCGAGCAGAACCTGGTCAACAACGACCAGCACTGCGGCGTGTGCGGGAGAGACTGCGCCGCAGCAGGGTCGACCTGCAGCACCAACATGTGCGCTCCGGTCACCGTCCAGAGCGCGCTCCCCATCAGCACCGACAACTCCAACGGCGCCACGTGGGCCTTCGGCAACGGCGCCCTGTACCAGGTTGGCTACTACGCCTACACGCTACGTAAGGTCCCGATCGACGGCTCGCCGATCAGCAGCATCTGGAGCGCGGCGACGAACCACGCCGGGCGCCAGAGCCTGGTGGTGAACTCGAACGAGGTGATCTGGACCCAACGCGGCACGCCGAGCGTGGTGCTCAAGAAGGCTCACACCGCAGCGCAGTCAGACCTGCCGCAGATCGTGTTCACGCCGGAGTATCAACCCTACTTCCTGCGGCAGAAGGGCAACGCATACTACTGGTTCAGCGGCGACTACCAGGCAAGCGACCCGGGCGGCTGGATCTACACGCGAAGCGTGACGGCCCCCTCGAGTGACCCGGGCACTCGCATCATGGCGGTGGACCAAGGCACCCACAACAAGGTCTTCGCCTTCGTGGTGAGCGACAACGCGCTGTACTGGTACACCGACCAGTCAACCCCGGGTGAGATCCGCACCACACCGCTAAGCGGCGGCACGCCAACGGTAGTTCCCACCGGCATCATCGCCTCGGGCTACGCCAACGACCGAGTGCGACTGTTTCCGGTCGGCAACGACTTGTACTATCAGCGTGCCGAGGGGACTTCGTTCGCCAACGGGATCTACCACTGGACGCCGGGTGACTCCGGACCAGGCACGCAAATCGTCACCCGCGACAGCATCGCCGACTTCGTCGTGGACAGCAGCGCTGTGTACTTCATCGTGTTGAACGCCAACGCGGTCTACAAGGCTCCCCTCACCGGCGGCGCGTTCGTCCAGATCGCCAACACCGGCGGCGTGCGCTTCCTGCATCAAGACGCGGACTCGGTCTACCTGCAGAAGGGCACCAGCACGACGGACATCGTGCGCGTCCTGAAGTAGCGTCAGGGCGGCGGCCCGCGATCGATGATTGTTACCAGCGGGCACGCGCGCTGCTCCCCGAGTTCACAGGCTCGCTGGAGCAGCGCGCGAGCGCGAACGAGGTCCTGGTGAGCATCAATGAAGTGCTTTGCGGCACGGGCACAGGTGCGCGCGATGCCGGCGTCGCACCCAGCGACTAGCTGCTCCTCCGCGTCTTCCACGCTCATTGCGCTGCTCAACCCGTCGATGACCAGCTCGGCCAAGCGTGAGCACGGGTGGACCCTCCCGCCCAAATAGAAGAGCTCACAACCACGCTTGAAAGCGCCTTCTGCGGCTGACACATCCCGCGCAACACCTTTGCCGCGTAGAAATAAGATACCCAAGTTCGAGCAGGCCGTCGGGTTGGCTTGCTCGCAAGCGGATGCATAGAGCCGACGCGCGCGATCGAGGTCCTGAGCCACGCCATCGCCACGCTCATAGGCGACCCCGAGGTTCGAGCACGCGGTTCCGCTACCGTCGGCGCACGCTCTGCTCGTCAGTTCGAGCCCCCGCGCCTTGTCGGGCGGCCCGCCACGCCCAGCGCTGAGCAAGAACCCGAGCCCCCCACAACCTTCAGCCACGCCCTGTTTGCAGGCCCGCGCGTAGAACTCACGCGCCTTGCTGTCGTCCCGAGCGACGCCGCGCGCATGTTCGAGCATCGAACCCAAGTTCGCGCACGCGCCGCCGCTGCCTTGCGTGCACGCACGCCGGTACAGCTCACTCGCGCGGGCGAAGTCTTGGGTTACTCCATGCCCGTGCTCGAGCATGGTGCCCCAAGCGTTGCATCCAGCGGCGTCTCCCAGCGCGCACGCGCACGCGAGGAAGCGTGCCGCGCTTCGGCGGTCCTCCACTCCGTCGCCACCTGTCTTCAGCGACCAGCCAAGACTGGTGCAGGCGTCGCCTTCGCGCTCTTCACAGCGCGAGCGCAACAGACGATGGTACAGGCGCCAACTCGGAGTTCGCTGCGGCAGGGCACGGCACGCGTCCTCGGCCGCTTCGGATCGCTCGGTATCCGCCAAAGCGGCAGCTTCTTCCTGCTGCACAACCGCGGGAGTCGACGGCGTTGCACTCGGCGGCTGCGAGGTGCACGCCACGAAACCCAAGCTCGATGCCAAACCGAAAACGACGACTCGCATGGCTCGCCCTTACCGAGACACCGCCGCTGCAGCAAGCCGCGCTTGCCCGCAGCCCAGCCGGACTAGATCCGCGCGGTTCTTCTTGGGGGGAGAGGCACACCGAATCGCGTCGCCGAAGCCTGGCCCTGGCGCGCACGTCTCGACTCCGCGCGTCGCCTGAGCAGAAGTGCTGTAGAGTGCGCCAAGGCTCTTGCTCTCCCACTGGTCCCGATGCGAGTACTCGCGACACACCACTCGAAGCAGCCCCACAGTGCCGCAGAGGTCGCGTGGCGGCTCCGGCAGCACTTTGGCGCAGAGATGACGGTCACGCTGTGTGACGACCAATGGCTCACATTCTCCAGGGAGTGTGAAACTTCCGACGGAGACCTCACGAGCGGAGAGATGGGCACCGTGGAGCTGGACCAAGACGACGCCTGGGACGACCCCACTGCAGAACCCGTCGTCGACCCTCGCCGCGCGGAACCAAACCCCGGCGTCCAGTTCGACAACCGTATTCGCTACCAAACCTGGGACTACGACTGGCTCGGGAACACCACGACCACCGACGACGACGCCAAGGGCTTCTACGATCGCAGCCTCGGCACGATCCAAAACGGCTCGCTTGGGGGGGAGGCCTACCAGCTCAAATCCGCAAGCAACCGCACCGGCTCCAGCACGAAGCCAGGCGATCTAAGCACCGCCTACGATGCCACCGGCAATATGACCGAGCTCAAGTTGCATCGCGACGGGCAGTGCAACGCCGGCATCGGCTGCAACCAAGTCTTCCGCTACGAGTGGGACGAAGTGGGTCGTCTCGTCACCGCGAAGCGCTGGGATCAAGACGTCAGCGGAACGGCAGATCCAAGCGGCAACGCCGACGTCGAGCTCCACTACGTCTACGACGCAGCCGACATGCGCGTCAGCAAGCGCGCCGTCGACACCACCACCCAGCTCGAGCGCTACACCCTCTACCTCTTCAACAGCCTCGAGCTCCGCGGCGCTGAGTGGAACACCACCGAACAAGACTTCCACCTCGATGAGTACACCGAGGTCGCCTACCTCTTCGCCAACGGCGTGCGTCTCGCCCGCCTGGCCTACGAAGATCCGAACGAAGTCCCATCGATCAACGGTGAGACCCTCCACGTCTTCCTCGAGCTCGGCGATCACCTCGGCAGCACCTCCATCGTGCTCGACAAGGCCACCGGCGAGCTCGTGCAAAAGAGCACCTATCAAGCCTACGGCGGCTCCGAATCCGACTACCGCCCCGCACGCTGGAAGCACTTCCGCGAG
>JBFXBK010000013.1:0-54922 GCA_050183255.1 Polyangiaceae bacterium
GATCACGCAATTGGCGACCGGCTCGGTGTCGGTCTTCCAGGAGCGGAAGCGCTTGTCGTCCTTTTGAGGGACGATCAGTGGATTGCCAGGGTCGTAGACGCCGGTGGAGATCGAGCGCTTGAGCGCTTCGCGGTAGGTGCGCTTGAAGTGCTTCAAGCTCTCGGGGCCGACACGGCGGATGCCGGTGTAGCGATCCTTCGCGCTGACGACGACGCTCTTGCCCTTGGGCTGGATCTGCGGAAGCTCGAGCTCTTCCCCGAGGATCTCAGCGAGCTCGTCCAGGGTGACATCGACCTCGAGCACGTGATCGCCCGCGTCGGAGCCGGCCTGGCCCTTGCCGTCGCTCTCTTCCCCGCCCATCGAGTCGCCCGGCTTGCCGTCGCCCTGGCCGACTCCGCCCTGCTGCTTCTGCCCGAAGGTGAAGCGTGGGATATCGATGTGCGGGATCGGAATGCTGACGAGGTCTTTGCCCTTGCGTCCGATCATCTCGCCACTCGAGATGTAGTCCCGCAGGTTCTTGCGGATGCGCCCGCGCACGATGTTGCGAAAGCGCGAGTGATCTTGATCGATCTTCAGCGACATGATCCCCCTGACTCTGGCTGCACGTTGTTCAGTCTCGCACGGGGTTTGAGACGGGACTACCGGAATCTAATCGGGGGTTTGTGGGCGGGTTTGAGTTCGCGTGGGGGTTTGTGTTGGCGTGGGCGTTTGTGTTGGCGTGGGCGTTTGTGTTGGCGTGGGTGCTTGGGTTTGGGGGTGAGGGTTTCTGGCGTTGAGGGTCGGTTGCTCGATCTTCACCAGCTTGCCGGCGTGCTCGGCGCTGTCCAGGCCGAGCCGGCTTCGCCGGTGCTCGCCTTGCTCGCAGCCTGGACAGCACCTGCGACTCGCCGGCGGGGGGTTGGTGATCGAACAACCCATCGGAGGTCACCCTATGCTCGAAATCTATCCGTTCATTCTTGAGACCATCACGCTCATTCGTCCGCTTTGTCAGCGCGTGGCGCGCGCGGATGCTGACTTGGGGCGGCAGCTCTCGCGGGCGCAGTCGTCGATCGCGCTCAACGTTGCTGAGGGCGCTTACAGTCGGGGGCGCAATTCGGCGGCGCGGTTTCACACGGCGATGGGCTCAGCGCGGGAAGCGCTGGCTTGTCTCGAGGTGGCCGCGGCGCTGGGGCACATCGCTCCGGTGGATGAGGCGTTGATGCAGCGATTCAACCGCATCGTCGGCACGCTCCACCGGCTCGCCGTCAAGTGAGTTCGGCGGTGAGCCGGCGGGTGCCTGGCTCACCGGCGCTGGCTTCATTTGCCGCGCGGTAATGTACGTGACGTCCGGGGACGCTACGTGGGGAACCTCACCCCCAAGAAGGTCAAGAACGCACGCGGCGTCCCCACGGCTTGCCCCTTGCGCTTGCGGCGCGCTTGCTCGCGATTCCACTCCGCGACGCGATCGTAGTAGGCCTGCTGATCCGCGTTGTGGCGCTGGCGCATGCTGCGCATGGCGTCGACGTCGTTGTGACCATCGAGGGCGTAGAGGCACTCCGTGGCGTCGATCAGCTTGAGGCGCCTGAGGCTACCGTCCTTCTTGAACTCGGGATCGAAGGGGAACACGCGACAACCGGTGGGGCGCTCGCCGTAGACGGTGCAGCGATCGTCCTTGCCCAGATAGCGACAGCGACCGCCGCGGTGGCCAAGCACCATCACGCGCTTGCCTTGGCGCAGGCGCACGAAGGCTTCGGGCTCGTCCTCCATCGCGATCTCGTGGCGGGTGACCCACTTCACGATGCGCAGCGGGGAGTCCCCGGTGTGCGTCACGAGCCGCGACAGGTCGACGTCGTTGAGGGGAAGCAATGGCTCCTTGCAGCAGTTGCCGCAGCCGGTGCAACGAAACTTGAGGAAGCGCTCTCCTACTGCCACGTCCCGCTCCTTTGAGTTCCCAGCTCAGGCGCCGGCGCGCAGCAGCTTGGCGGCTTCGATCGCGCCATAGGTGAAGATGACGTCAGCGCCTGCGCGCTTGAGGCCGGTGAGGCTCTCCAGCAGGCAGCGATCGAAGTCGATCCAGCCCTGGGCGGCTGCGGCCTTCAGCATCGAGTACTCGCCGCTGACGTGATAGGCGGCCACGGGTAGCGCCGAGTGCTCCCGCACCAGGCGCACCATGTCGAGATACGGCAGGCCTGGCTTGACCATCAACCAGTCAGCGCCCTCTGCTTCGTCGAGGGCGATCTCGCGGAGCGCCTCGCGGGAGTTCGCTGGGTCCATCTGATACGTCTTCTTGTCGCCGGCCTTGGGCGCCGAATCCAGTGCCTCGCGGAAAGGACCGTAGAACGCGGAGGCGTATTTCACGGCGTAGCTCAGGATCCCGACGTCGGTGAAGCCCGCTTCGTCCAGGGCATCGCGGATCGCGCCGATGCGACCGTCCATCATGTCCGACGGCGCGACGATGTCCGCGCCCGCCTTGGCCTGAGCCACCGCCATGCCAGCCAGGATGGGCAGCGTCTCATCGTTGTCGATGCGGCCGTCGACCAACACGCCGTCGTGGCCGTCGGACGAATACGGGTCGAGGGCCACGTCGGTGATCACCACCAGCTCAGGTAGCTCCTGCTTCAGCGCGCGCACGGCGCGCTGAAGTAGCCCTTCGGGGTTCAGCGACTCCTTGCCGTGGGGATCCTTCAGGTCGTCGGTCAGCGCAGGGAACAGCGCGACACCAGGCACTCCGAGGTCGAACGCTTCACGGCTGACCTCGATCAGGTGCTCGATGGAGAGCCGTGCGTGCCCGGGCATCGAGTTGATCGGCTTTCTCTCTTTGAGCTCGTGAACGAACAGCGGCAGCACCAGGTCGCTCGCCGTCAGCACGGTCTGGCGTTGCATCGCCCGCAACCCGGCCAGGCGGCGGTTGCGACGCGGGCGGTCACTCAACAACGTCTGGTATCCGCTACTCATGGTGCGGAGTTATACCCCGTCGCCCGGCGCCGGGAATCACTCTTCCACGCCCAGCACGTCCAGATACGTGCGCCTCACTTGCTCGGTGACCCGCTCGTACTCCGCGAGCAGCTGTTCACTCGCCTGCGGACGCACACCTGAGGCGCTCGAACCCGCAGACCGGAAGCCCATTCGCCGCGCGAGCTGCTCGATTTCTGGCGTACTCGGATCGAGCGTCGTGGAGCTGGTCCCGCGCCGGACGTGGATGCGCTGCTCGAGGCGCCTCAGGAAGCGATACGCCTCCTTCAAGAGCTTGTAGGCATCGCGCCTCAGGTAGCCTCCGCGTTCCAGGGCAGCCAGAGCGAACAGGGTGTCCGGCGTGCGCAAACTGGTGTCACGTCCGTAGCGCATCTGCAGCCATTGCACCGCGAACTCGACGTCGAGCAACCCGCCGCGACCGAGCTTCAAGTCACGACGGCCGCCGCGCTCATCGGCGAGCTCGAGCTGCATCCGCATGCGCAAGCGGTGCAGCTCGCTGACCTCCGGCGGACCGCCCTCGTAGGCGGCGACGGCCGCAATCTCCAGGAGCCGCTCACCGAGCGCCGCATCTCCGGCGCAGAAGCGCGCCCTGAGCAGCGCTTGCCGTTCCCACGCCGCGCCGCTGGTCACGACGCTCGATCGCGGCGGATCATCGGGGCGCTCCTCGAGGTTTACCTGGTGATACCGCGCGAACGCGGTCACGTTGGTGACCAGCAGGCCTTGAGAGCCGCTCGGCCTGAGCCGGGTGTCGAGCTCATAGCCTGCACCCGACGCGTGGGGCGCCGAAATCAAGCGGATCACCCGCTGCGCCGTGCGGCTGTAGAAGTGCGCTGCGTCGTGCCCCTCGGGCGCCGAATCGGGGTCGTAGGCAAACAGCACGTCCAGGTCCGAGCCGTAGCCGATGTCGCGCCCGCCCAATTTCCCCAGGGCAATCACAGCGAGTCCCCGCGGCTCACGGCTTCCGAGCTCGTCCACGGGGGCTCCCGAACTCAGGACTAGCTCGAAGCGCACCGCGTGCTGCAAGATTTCGTCCGCTAGCGTGCTGAGCAGGCGCGTGGCCTGCCGGGTCCCGATTTCGCCAGCCAGATCCGCGACGGCGACGCGCACCATGACCCGCGCGCGAGCGCGCCGCAGGGCGCCGACTAGCTCTTCCCGCGTTTCCGCGGGGTCGAATTCGGACTGCAAAGACTGCCAGTGCAAGAACTCAGCGATCTCAGCGCGCACCGCGAGCCGAGCCTGCTCCTCGGTGATGCCTTCACCCGCAAACAGCACCAAGTCAGCCAAATCCGGCCGCGCCACCAGCGCGTCGCTCACGAACTGACTCGCGCCGAGCACCGTGACGAAGCGCCGCAAGGTCTGCGGAGACTCCGCGAGCTGCCGGATGTACGCCGATGCATCGCGGAAACGCTGGAAGAAGGAGCGCAGACCACGGGACGCGAGCTCTGGATCAGCGCTCTCCGTGATCGCGTCGAGCACGTTGTCGCCGAGCTCCGGGTGACGCTCGCGGGTGTGCGGGCCGAGCAATCCCGCCGGGAGGCGCGCGAGCGCTTGCAGGTGCTGGGCGACATCGTCGCTGCCCAGAGTCTCCGCCACGGCTTTCTCGAGCGCGAGGCCGCCCGCGTCGAGGTGCAGGAAGACGGCTTGGTAGTTCGACGGAGGTCGCGGGGCTTCGGGGGCGAGGCCGGCGAAGTGTTCCGCCACTGCCTCTCGGGCCAAGAACAGCGCCGCATTGAGCGACGTCGCGGACTCGAAGCCAAGCACTCGCGCCAGGTGCTCCACGCGATCGCCTTGGGTGGGGATCAAGTGCGTCTGCAGCCCCGAGTGCCACTGCACCGCGTGCTCCAGGCGGCGCAGGAGCCAGTACGCTTCGCCGACGTCGCGCACCTCGCGATCGCTCACGAGGCCGCAGGCGCGCAGACGCTCGAGGGCCCGGGCGAAGCTCGAGACTTGCAGGCTCGGCTCCTGCCCACCCCAGATCAGCTGCAGCGACTGCACGAAGAACTCAGCCTCGCGGATCCCGCCTTCCCCGAGCTTCAGGTCGCGATCCGGAGCCTCAGATAGTTCCGCACGGGAACGCTGCACGAGCTCGATCATCGAGGTCGCGATGCTCGGGTTCACGCGCCGCCGGTAGACGAAGGGCAGGATGACCTCGCGCTCGAACTGCGCACCGAGTTCGCGATCGCCAGCGATGGGACGCGCCCGGAGCATCGCTGCGCGCTCCCACATGCGCCCCCAGGTCTCGTAGTAGCGCTCCGCCGCCACCACGCTGTTGACCAGGGCGCCGCGGGAGCCTTCGGGCCTGAGCCTCAAGTCGACGCGCCACACGCTGCCGTCTTCGGTGAACTCCTCGAGGCTCGCCACGGCGCGGCGCGCCACCCGGGTCCAGTGTTCGTGCACCGACAGCTCACTGCCGCCGTCGTCGGAGTCGTAGATGAAGATGACGTCGATGTCCGAGCCGCAGTTCAACTCGTAGCCGCCGAGCTTCCCCATGCCCAAGGTGAGCAAGCCGCTCAGGCGCTGCTGACCGTCAGCGTTCGGCTTGTGGAGCGGCTCCCCGAAGCGCCCGGCGACGTGCTGCTGAGCTTCGGCGAGCGCGACCTCGAACAGCACTTCCGCGAGGATACTGAGTTCGTGGGCCGTATCCTCGATGCGCGCGCCGCCCAGGTTCCGCGGCAGCACCTCGCGGAGCGCGATGCGCGCGCGCTCCGCCCAGCATGCGCGCCGCAGCGCACGGCGCACCACCGCGAGGTCTCCGAGATCGCCGCACTGCTCCACGACCAGCGCGGTCATCTCGGCGCCGCTGCGAGGCGTGGACCAGCCCTCCTGACCGATGCGCTCCAGCGCCTCGACCTGCCAGGCGTGCACGGCGACGAGGGGCGGATAGGCCACCCCGAGCACCACCCCGAGCGCGCGCCCCAGGGCGTCGCCGTGCTTACCGATCAAGAACTCAGCGTGTAGCCGCTTGGCCGCAGCCGGGTCGAGACGTTCAGCGTAGGCGACGAGTCCGCGCGAAGAGAGCATCAGGCCCGCAGCGTAGCCGGCAGATCGCCTGCCAGTCGATAGGAGCGTCACGGAGCGTCAGAGAGCGGGTGAGTGTTCAGCGTGTACACACGGAGGCGACACGGATCCGAATCGTCACACCCTACCCAAACGGCGCCCACCGGGCCCGCGACTTTGCCCCTGCGCACGAAGACTCGCTCGGTTTTCCGCGCGAGTTTTTCGAGGTCCCGGACGACAGCGGGTGCGCCATGACTCGAGACCCACTCGCATGCCTGCTTCGCGTCCACCAGCTCCCCGTTCAGAAGCACTCCTTCATCGAACTTCGAACAAAAGGCCGTCGTGTCTTTTGCGCGCAGGTCCTTGAGCATCGCCGCGAAGAAGGCATTGAGCTGGGCGACGCTGAGCGAGGACGAGAAGGTTTGCAGCTCTTCCTCTAGCGTCGGCTCGGGGTCGTCTGTCGGAAGAACACTCGCCGGTTCCATCGCTCGACTCCTCCTCCGTGGGACCCGAGTCTCGAACTCCTGCGGCTCAACTCCTAATGCGAGCACCGCATCCGACGGTGCCATGTGCGAGTGGTACCCGGTGAGCGAGACATTGAGTCGACCGCTCGCATCCAGCCACGCGTCATCGTGGAAACGGGCCCCCGCAGAACAGCTCACGCTCGGAACCCAGGGGAACAGGTCACGCTTGCTCAAGAGCTCATCCACTTGGCGTCTGCAGGCAGAAGCCCGGGGACAGATCGCCACTCGCTTCACCCCGGACTCGCAGCTGAGCAACGTGCCACCAAACTCTTCGTAGAGTGGATAGGTGCCACCCGCGTCTACAGTAACCGCGCACTTGAAGCTGATCCGCGAGGATAGAACCTGCCCCAGATCGCAGCGAACCTGCACCGAACAAGTTGGGCAAGGCCCCATGTCGGGTTGCTCCTCGTCCTCGGGCTCGAGCCAATACGGTTGTCCCCATTCCGCAGCAGCATCCCCGACGTGTGCCAGCACCGACTGGGCCCGCGCGTCGTTCGACGCGGGAACATCCAAGGTCACCGGGTACCCGTGATAGCGAAACCTCGAGCGAGCGCGCTTCAAGCGGCGGAGCGTCAGCGGCGCTGGCGCACAGGTCACGGGGTAGAGCCGGGACGGTTGAGTGTCGTCGAGTTCGCCGTCTTCGATGTCGTCATCCGCTAGCTCGTCCCGACGAACCGCGTCCTCGACATCTGAATCAAGAGAGCCCGACTCGACGATCGTCGCGGCGCCCGCTTGAGTTGTACCGGGAGACCGATGGCTACGCTCTGGCGTACACGCGAGAAGGACCAAAACCACGAGGCTTGTCGCCGCCCGCGTCAGCGCTCGACGCGAAGCTTGAGGGAACAGCACGGCGGTCAGAACGCCGCTGGGGTCGTATGCATTCCGGCCAATGGCCCGCGAACGGGGAAGTCGATCGATGATCCCTGGGGATCCTCACGCGTCGGACTCATCGTCCCATTCGTCTTCGTCCTCGTCGTCCGCGTAGTCGAGCTCGTCCTCAAAGCCGTCCAGGAAATTCTGGGACGGGACCACCCAAAGGTAGTCCGCGTCGAGCTTCTCCAGGCGCAGCAGGTGCGCCCCGCGCAGCGTCAACACCCAACCGATCCCGATGACGATCACGAAGCCGGCCAAGAGGACGCTGCCCTCGCCGAAAGACAGGCCAAAGATGCCGACAAAGATCGCGAAAATGAGCGCGGTAGTGAACACGCGGTTGAGCTGCCAGTCGCGATGATGGTCGTCGCACAGTCCAAGCGTCAGCTGACCGCGCTGCATTCCAACCAGGCGCAAGAGCAGCATGAGCGGGGGGCTCAGTAACCAGAACAACCCCACCCAGCTGGGAGTCTTCTTCAGGACCAGCGTGATCCGCCGCTTGGTCTTGCGATTGCAGCGCACACAGCGCTTCGGCAGCTGCCCGCCCCGGGGCACCACCAACAGGATCCCTTCACGCCACACTTCCCAGGCGGACTCGTCGACTTCGCGGAGCGGTCGCGGAGGTGCATACACGTCGTCCAGGGGTTCCGAGTCGCGCACGCGCCGCTTGGACATCGGCTGAGGATAGCGGAAGCCCCAGCGCGACGCACCAAGCGTTTCAGTTCCCTGCGGTCTCGTAGAGATTCAAATCGTCAGCTGCTCGACGCTGATACCGAGCGGCGTCGTCTCGATCACGGTGTAGGCGGAGTAGCCCCCACCGGGGGCCTCGCCCACGGAGCCGACGTTTACGATCCGCGTGTCGCCGACGGCCCAGTCGAAGGCGACGTGGCTCCCGCCGCACAGGATGATGTCTGCCGGGTCGTCGCCGATCAGCGCGTTCATCTCGTCTTCGCTGAGCTCCGGGCTGAAGCTCTCCGTCGGATCCATCGGTGAGCCGTGGACGATCAGCATCTCGTCGCCGTTCTCGAGGGGTAACCGCGCGGTAACAGGCAGCTTGCCGAGGCGCATCACGATCAGCTCGCCGAGCTGTTCATGCAAGTCGAACAGCTGGCTGAGGCGTGCCTCTTCGGCCGCGTCCTTTGGCTTGATGCGCTCCGGCTCGAGCTCCGCGATGGCGCGGTCCACGAGGCCTTGAGTCACCAGCGCCTGGTGCTCGATCAGCATCTTCCAGGTCTCCAGCGGCTTGGGGCCGGGGAACAGCAAGTCCCCGCAGCAAATCAATTTATCCCAGGAGAACTGAGCTTGAGACGCCTCGATCACGTCCTTGAGCTCGTCAGCGTGGCCGTGGATGTCGGAGACACACAGAAAGCGCATGCCGCGTCGTCTGGCACCGCCAGGACGGGGGCGCCACTAGATTCCGTCCAGCTCACAGACTCAGGCTGATATGGGGCGCGAGAGACCACCCGGAAGAGCCAGCGGCACGCGGACGCCGCGATCGCTACCCCGAAATGGCTGACCGTCGGTACCCCTCACCCAAGACCCGAGGGCGCTGCAGCACCGACAGGCGCTGGGGGGCGGGGAGTTTCCGAGCGGTTTTTACCGCGCCCGACGCGGACGATTCCCTTAGGCCCGCCGTGCGGGTCCGACTATTCTCCGCCCCAAGGGAGAACATCGAGATGCTGCAACGCGTATTTGGAGTTGGGCTCGTGGCACTGGGACTTTCGGCGCTCGGGGGCTGCAAGAGCCAGGCGGAGAAGTGCATGGAGACGACGGAGGAGACCTACAAGCGAACCGTCGCGGCCTGCACCGACGACGCGTGCAAGGCCGAAGCAGCGAAGACCAAGGCTGACTTCATGGAGGCTTGCAAGAACGCCAAGTAAGTGAGGTACCGGGGCGCGATCGCCTACCGCTGCCCCGCGTCCTCGTCCCATGTCTAGCCCAGGTCGAGCGGCGCCGTCCCGTCGTCTCCAAACGCGCTCTGGGGCACGCCCATGCCCTGCGCCAGCCGCAAGAACAGGTTCGCGACCGGCTCCTTGTTCCCGTACTTGATGTGGCGCCCCGTCGGTAGGTCGCCGCCAAGCCCGCCTGCCACGACGATCGGCATGTTGAAGTGGGAGTGGCTGTTGCCGTCTTCGATCTCCGAGGAGAAGAACACGGCGCTGTTGTCGAGGATGCTCTTGCCACCTTCATCGATCGCGTCGAGGCGCTCGAGCAGGTAGGCGAGCTGAGTCACCTCCCAGATGTCGATGGCAGTGAGCTTGTCGAAGTTCTCCTGCAGGTCCTGGTGGTGGGAAATCTGGTGGTGCGCCCCGGAGACACCAATGAACTCATAGGAGCGGCCGCTGCCGGCGTTGCCCAACATGAAGGACACCACTCGCGTGACGTCGCACTGGAAGGCCATCACCGTGAGGTCGAGCATCAGCTTCACGTGCTCGGGGAAGGTGTAGTTGTCGCCCGGGCGCTCGATGGGATCGCACGCAAGCTCGGTCGCGTCCTGCACGCGTTGCTCGAGGCTTCGCACACCGCTCAGATACTCATCGAGCTTGCGCTGGTCCGTCTTGCCGAGCTTGTTTTTCAGGCTGTTGGCGTCTTGGTTCACGTAGTCGAGCACGCTGCTGCGAAACTTGCGGCGGCGCGCGATGGCCTCTGCAGTGGCGTTCGGGTCAAAGCCATCGAAGAGCGAGTCGAACACGACCTTCGGGTTGGTCATCTTGGGCAGCGGTTGCGTTTCGCTGGCCCACGAGATGTTGCGGGCGTACGCGCAGCTGTAGCCGGAGTCGCAGTCGCCAATGCCGCCCCCCCCATCGATGCCCAGCTGTAGCGACGGGATGCGAGTCTGCTCCGCGAGCGCGTTGGCGAACACTTGATCGATAGAGATGCCGTTGCGGATGCTCTCCCCCGAGGTCTTCGCGATGTGTCGACAGGTGAGGAAGCCCGCGGTGCCTGCGGCGTGGTCCCCCGCCCCTTCCGGCTTGAGCGGCGCGTTGCCGAGGCCGCTCAGCACCAGCAACTTTTGTTTCACCGCGGAAAGCGGCTCGAGGATGGGCGTCAGCTGGTAGTCGGCGCCGGTGGTGCTGGGCGTCCATTTCTTCATGTGGATGCCGCACGGCACATAGAACGCCAAGAAGCGCTTCGCGGTGCCAGGCTCGCCCGCGCGAGCGCTTCGGCCGAACAGGCTTGGAAGAAACGGCAGCGCAACGGTCGCCGCCGCACCCCCGAGGAAGTGACGTCTGGAAAGTTTCACAGCTGCTCCTCTCCGCGGCGCATGCGGAACGCGTCGCTGGTCACGATGCCCAAGATCAAGCTCTCCAGGCTGGCTTGCTCTCCGCCAGCCGCTTCCACGATGTTTGCTAGCCGGGTCCGGTCGCTCTTCTTGGGACCACGACCGAGGCCGTAGGTGAAGAGCTTCTCCGCGACGCAGCCCACATAGCGAGGATCGGCGGCGACCGCAGCGACCAGGTCGCTCGCCCCCGTCAGCTGGGTTCCGTCCGGCAACTGGCCGGTGGGGTCGATGGGCTTGCCATTTTCCATGCTGCGATAGGCGCCGATGCCGTCGAAGTTCTCGAAGGCAAGCCCGATGGGGTCCATCGCGTCGTGACACACGGCGCAATCTGGGTTCGCCCGGTGGGCTTCCAGCACCTCGCGCAGTGTCTTGCCCGCGATGTCGTCCGACGTGATGTCGGTGACCACGTCTGAAGGCGGCGGAGGTGGAGCGGAACACAGGAGCTGCTCGAGCACCCATTTGCCGCGCTTCACGGGGGAAGTACGCGTCGGGTAGCTCGTAACCGTCAGCAGACCCGCCTGACGCAAGAGGCCGCCGCGTTGTACCGCGCCCCCGCCTGAGTCATCGCCAAAGTCGATGCGTTGAAAGCCGCCACCGCTCTTCTGGACTCCGTAGTGCCTGGCGAGCCGCTGGTCCAAGTAGCTGTACTTCGCCGTCAACAGTTCGGTGACCGGCCGATTTTCCCTCAGGAAATCTTCAAAGAAGAGCTGCATCTCCTGCCGCAAGGATTCTCGCAGCGCGTCGTCGTAGTCTCCGAAGTAGTTGGTGTCCGGTTCATGAGCGTCCAGCGCCCGAATGAACAGCCACTGGCCTGCGAAGTTCTCCACCAACGCGCTGGAGCGCGGGTCGCCCAGCATGCGTCGAACCTGCTGCTCTAGCGTCCCCTGATCGCTGAGCAGCCCGTCGTCGGCTGCCTTCAACAGCTCGTCGTCAGGGGTCGAGCTCCAGAGGAAGTAGCTCAGGCGGCTCGCGAGCTCGTACTGCCCAAGCGGGTGCGGTTCGACAGACGCTGGGTCCGGGTCCAGCTCGACGCGGAAAATGAACTGGCTCGACAAGAGCAAGCCCTTCAGCGCCAGCGTGAGCCCGGTGTTGGGGTCTTGGCCTTCGTCGACCGCGACTTGGTAGAGGCCCATGAGCTGGTCGACTTCGTCAGCGGTCAGCGGACGCCGCCAGGCACGCTTGCCGAAGTCGGTTAGCACCTGGCGTGCGCAGCTCTCTGCCTCGACTTGGATGTCGCAGGGGACGATCGCGTCGCGCTGGGCGTTGCTTGGTGCGCTGGTGCCGAACGGCCCTTCGACTTGCAGCCAGTCGACGTACAGGTTGCGGTCCGCCCCGGATGCTTCGTCGTAGAAGTCGTTCTCGAAGCGCACGCTGACGACCTTGCTGCCGCCGCTCAGCTGGGCTTCACCCGAGATCACCTGGGGAGCGTCGCTGCCTGCGTTGACGTCGAAGGTACCCAGACTATCGCTACCGATGCTCAGCGTGGCCTGCGCCGCGTCGGGCCCAGCCGCTTGCTGCCACACCCGCGCGGAAACAACGTAGCGCCCATCGCTCGGCAGGCTGAAGGTGGTGCTGACTTCCCCGTTGGACCACAGGTTCCAGCCATTGGAGGTCGCGGCGCCGACGCTCCCGCTCAGCGTCTCCGCCTCCACCTGGCTGAGCTCCGCGTCCGGCGTCGGCAAGGCGAGCGACTCCGCCAGGAGCAGATCTGCCGCGCGTTCGTAGAGCTCGAGCTGGCTCGGTGACACGCTGAGCACGTCAGCGATGTTGTCGAAGCCATAGCCGTGGTCGTCGGCGGGGAAGTCATCGGCGGGCCTGAGCGACGTGCCGAATAGATCTCGCACCGTGTTGTTGTACTCGACCCGGTTCAGGCGGTGGATCGTGACGCGACCGACGTCACCGTCCTGGGGTTGTTGCCCGCCTCCTCCCGGAAACCCAGGCTTCGAATTCCCACTGGCGGGGTCTTCCACCACGCCCGTACAGGCCACACCCGCGCCGAAGAGCGTGGCGAGCATCAGCGTCCAGGTCGAACGTCTCATGTTACCTCCGAGGCCGCGTGGGATGGGGAGGGCCACAGCGACAACCAGAGCTTGGCGAGCAAGGGCATGTCGCGCGATCCCTAGTTTGGATTATTTGCGCGACCAGTTCGTTCTCCAGTTTCGTTTCCCCAGAGATTCAATCATCAGCGATGATCCACAGCGTGAGCGGCCAGGCTGACGAATACCGACCATCGGATGCGCATTTTTTCTACATGGGATAACGCAGCCACCGGACACCGACCAACCGACCAGTCCCTTGATGCGTTTCCTGCGCGCGTTGGTGTGCACCCGAGCGCGTGCTGCCACGATGGTGGGTGGTGTTTGGCACGCAACCGCGCACACAACCGCTCGCGTGCAAGCACGCCACGGGGCCGCTTTTTTTGTGCAACTTGCGCAACGCTGCACAACGGGGAGGATCGCTCCGATCCCCATGATACGCTCGCCGCATGCAGCACGTCGTGAGCCAACCGACCCCGCCGTTCAAGAGCCACTCCGGCGCCCTCGAGGTGCATCAGATCCCCGCGTGGCAAGACAACCTGATCTGGTTGATTGCGTACGGAAACAAGCAAGCAGCGGTCGTGGATGGCCCAGAGGCGGACGCAGTGCTCGCCTACTGCGAGGCGCACGACCTCACCCTGACGACGATCCTGAACACCCACACCCATGGTGATCACGTCGGCATCAATCGCGCCCTCGCCGACCGCGGACTGCTCGACGGCGTGCAGGTCATCGGCCCCGCGCGTGCGGCAGGCGACGTCCCGGGCCTCACCCGCGGAGTCGACGACGGCGACAGCGTCACCCTGGGGGACGTCACGGGCCAGGTCTGGCTCACCGAGGGCCACATCAACGGCCACGTCAGCTACATCTTCGAGGACTTGCTTTTCTGTGGGGATACGCTGTTCGCTGCGGGCTGCGGCTACCTCTTCGACGGCCCCGCGTCCAAGATGTATGCCTCGTTGTCGCGACTGCGCGATCTCCCCCCCGAAACCCACGTGTGCTGCGCCCATGAATACACTCAGGACAACCTGCGCTTCGCGTGGAGCGTCGAGCCGGGCAACCCCAGTTTGGCTGAGCGCATTCGCACGGCCTGGCAAGAGCGCGGCGAGGGGCGCTCGGTCGTGCCCAGCACCATAGCCCTCGAGCGCGCGACGAACCCGTTTCTGCGCTTCGATCAACCAGAGCTCGCGGGCGCTGTGCAGGCCGCCTGGCCCGACCGCAAGCTCGAGCAACCAGGAGACGTCTTTGCGGCCACTCGGGCCCTGAAGGATCGCAAAGACTACCGCAGCCTGAGCGACGAGGACCTGCCCGTCTAGCGCGCCCCGAGCGCGGCAGGCTCCAGCAAGCGGGTAGTTTATCGACGCTTGGCGTTGCCGCGCCGCGGGCTTGACCCCATGGCCGGGCTAGAGGAAGACTGAAATGGTGAAAACGCGAGACGCCGGTTCCGTCGTTGCCGGGAGCCCTGCCCGGGATCCCGACCAGAACCGACTGCGCGAGCAGCTCGACACGTACATGAACGAGCGCGGGCTGCGCTCGACCGAGCAGCGCCGATTGATCGTCGACACCTTCTTCGAGCTGGGGGAGCACGCCACCGTCGACGAGCTCCTGAGCGAGGTGCGCAAAGCGGACAGCCGCATCGGCTACGCCACCGTCTACCGCACGCTCAAGATGCTCTCGGAGAGCGGTGTGGTCGAAGAACGCCGCTTCGACGACGGCATCACCCGCTACGAGCTAGCGGACGACGACGCCCACCACGACCACCTCATCTGCACGGACTGCGGCTTCATCCAGGAGTTCGAGGAGCCGCTGATCGAAGAGCTACAGGAGCGTGTCGCCGAGCGCTTCGGCTTCAGCCTGGGCCACCACAAACTCGAGCTGTACGGAAGCTGCAACACGCCAGACTGCCCGCACAAGCACGAGAAGCACAGCCAGTCCCGTATTCCGGTCAAGAGCTGACGTTACGCATCGATTGCTTGACGCAGCTGACTCGCGAACTCGAACACTCGCTGGCGGCGTGCTTCGCTGCTGCCTGGCTCTGCGACCAGCTTCACGATCGCCGTACCGACCACCACGCCAGCCACGCCTTGTTCGGCGACCTCACGCGCCTTCGCTGGCGAGTCGATGCCGAAGCCCACGACCACGGGCATGCCAGCGCGTGCGCTGAGCGCCTTGGCTGCTTGGCCTGCTGCGCGAAGCGGGTTCTCGCTAGCGACCTGCGCCTTGGCGTCCACCGCGCCGGTCACCCCAGTCACCGACACGTAGTAGATGAATCCGCGCGCGTCGGCTAACACGGCTTGTTCCCGCACGGATCCGCTCGTGGGGGTGAGGAGCGGCACGACCCCCAAATCGCGCTCGCGCAGGCCCTGGCGCAGTAACGGGGCCTCTTCCGGGGGCAAGTCGACGACCAACACCGCGTCCACGCCTGCGTCGACCAGCGCCCCCGGCAACGCTTGCTCACCAAACGCAACGATCGGGTTGTAGTAGGTGAAGAGCACGATGGGCGCGTCGAAGTCTGCCCGTAGACGCCGCGCGACATCGAGCGCCGCCTTCAGCGAACCGCCGTTCTGAATCGCGCGATAACTCGCAGCGGCGATCACGGGGCCGTCTGCCGTCGGGTCGCTGAAGGGTACGCCGAGCTCCAGCACGTCCACCCCCGCCTCGAGCAGCGCCTTCGCACACTGGTAGCTGTCCTCGACGCTGGGGTCGCCCGTCGTCAAGAAGCCGACGAGCGCCGTGCGCTGCGTTTCCGCTAGGTTTTTGAAACGGCCCTCGATGCGAGCCAGAGTCACGCCGCACCTCCAGAACCCGCCGGCTGACGCCCGAGACCATGGGCGGTGTAGGTAGCCAAGTCCTTGTCGCCGCGCCCTGAGAGCGTCACCAGCAAGTCGACGGGGCGACCTCGCTGTTCGAACTCGAGCCGCGCGATATCCCCCAGGCGCGCAAAGGCGTGAGCGGTTTCGAGCGCGATGATCAGCCCCTCGGTGAGCGCGAGCTCCGCAGCTGCCGCGAGCGCTTCCTCGTCGCTAGCCGCCAGGTAGTGAGCACGCCCCGCCGCCTGGAGCGAAGCGTGCTCCGGTCCAACGCCAGGATAGTCGAGTCCGGCGCTGATGCTGTGCGCCTCGAGGATTTGCCCGTTGTCGTCAGACAAAACCTTGGTGCGCGAACCGTGGAGTACGCCGACCCGCCCAGCGGTCAGAGTCGCAGCATGTTTTCCGCTAGGAATCCCCTCACCGGAGGCTTCGACGCCGTACAGCGCCACGTCGAGATCGGCTTGAAAGCCCCGAAACGTGCCGATGGCGTTCGAGCCACCGCCGACGCAAGCGACGACCGCGTCTGGCAGCTTGCCGGCGCGCTCCAGCACCTGGGCGCGCGCTTCGTCACCGATCACGCGCTGCAGCTCGGCGACCAGCACAGGGTACGGATGGGGTCCCGCCGCCGAGCCGACGCAGTAATGCGTGGTTCGCACGTTGGTCACCCAGTCGCGAAGCGCTTCGTTCATTGCGTCTTTCAGCGTGCGCGAGCCTGACTCCACCGGGACCACCTTGGTGCCGAGCATGTGCATGCGCGCGACGTTGGGCGCCTGGCGCTCGACGTCGACCGCGCCCATGTAGACCTCGCAAGGCAACCCCAGCATGGCGCAAGCGGTTGCCGTGGCCACGCCATGCTGCCCAGCGCCGGTCTCGGCGATGATGCGTGTCTTGCCGAGCTTCTTCGCGAGCAGCACCTGTCCCAGGGCGTTGTTGATCTTGTGCGCGCCCGTGTGACAGAGATCCTCTCGCTTGAGCCACAGCCGCCGAATCATCTTTCCGTCGGGATCCAGAGCGCGGGCCAGACGGTCGGCGAGGGTGAGCGATGTCGGGCGCCCGACGTAGTGCTCCAGTAGGCCGCGCCACTCCGCCTGGAACTCGGTCGAGAGGACAATCTCTTGATAAGCTTGCTCGAGCTCGCTCAGGGCGGGGACCAGAGTCTCGGCGACGAAGCGCCCGCCAAACTCACCGAAATAGCCCGGACGGTCGCCCGCAGCGCTGGAGGTTGTGTCAGCCATTTGCGGGGGAAGCTTGCCGCAATGAGCAGAGCTGTCCACGGCAAATGGCCGGGGCCCGGTCCAGCGCGTCCAGAAGGCGCGAGCAGAGCCTCCCACCCCTCGCGCAGACGGGGCGCGCTGGCGTGGCTCGGCGCGGTTCGCGCGCGGCGTCCCTCAGCACCGGGCGAGCGACGATTCGCGGGTGAGCCGTGGCGTGGGAGGCGCGCGGGGCTCAGACTACCTAACGTCGCATCCCTACGGTAATATGCGCCCCACACGAGCATGAGTGAACTCACACAGCTGGCCGCTTGGGCCGAAGGCGTCGCCGAGCGCGCCGGAGCCCTCGTTCGGACACTGCGAGAGAGCCACGACGTCTGCGCTCACCTCAAACAAGGTCACGAGCTGGTGACGAACGCGGATATGGCCTCGGACGAGCTGATCCGAGACGCAACCAGCCGCCACACGCCTCACGCGCAGTATTTCTCCGAAGAGCGCGCCGCCGCTGTGGATTGGGAGCGGCCGACTTGGGTGGTCGATCCTCTGGACGGCACCGTCAACTACCTCTACGGCCACGCCCACGTCGGGATCTCGCTGGCGTACGTGGTTGGGGGTGAGGTGCAGCTCGGCGTGGTCCACGCGCCGTTTCAGCGCGAGACCTTTGTCGCCGTGCGCGGTGAGGGTGCATCGCTCAACGGCTCTCCTCTGCCGAGGCGCTCGGCGCCTGCGCTCGCCGAAGCGCTGATCTCGACGGGCTTCCCCCACGACCACTCGCGCCTGGAAGCGATGATGTCGCGCTTCGCCGCGGTGCTCGGGCGCTGTCGCGATCTGCGGCGCCTGGCCGCGCCGACCCTGGACATCTGCTGGGTCGCGACCGGCAGACTCGATGCCGCGTACGAGACACTCCGCCCGTGGGACGTCGCCGCCGCCGGGCTCATCGCGCGCGAATCGGGCGTGCTCCGCGGCCACTACACCGATACCGAGACTGGATTGCCTGCGGAACTCTGCGGGCAGGACGTAGCCTTCGCGCCGCCGGAACTGTTGACTCCCCTACTGGCGGTGCTGCGGCGGGGCTCTTGAACAACGTGTTTTCCACACGCAAATTCACCCACTCACGCTCGGTCGTAAGCTACAACGCTGGACCAACGATCCACCTTGGGAGGGAGCGTCGTCTGGGGCGTCGGCGTTGCGAATCAACTCGAGCATAGGCGCTTTTCCGAGGCGAAAGCGCTGCAAGATGGGAGCACCGCCGCTCGGCTCCAGGACGACCTCGAAGCGCTCTTCGCCGTGGACGACGAAGCGGCGATGTACCACCAGCGCCTGACGGTCGGGCCCAAGGCTTACCAGCGTGCGCTCTCCGCCGCTCGCGCCACTCCACACCTCGACCTGAGTCGTGGCGGGCTGGGTCGCCGGATTGCAGGCCCTGACGTCGAAGCGCTGGACCAGCCGCATGCCCTCGCCGTCGAACGGCCGCACCTCGCCCCCTTCGATGCTGGCGCCCCCGCAAGCGGTCAACCCCCAGGCGACCAAGACCCACCAAGTCCGCGTCATTTCATTTCTCCACGGCACTACTCGCCGCGCGTGCCGCAGCGACGAACGCCTCACACTGCTTCAGATCCTTGATCCCGGGGGTGCCGCTCTCGATGCCACTCGCCACGTCCACGCCCCAGGGCCGCACTTGTGCGATCGCGCGGGGGAGCTTCTCAGCGTCCAAGCCGCCTGCGAGCAGCAGGTCGCGACTCGCGGCCAGCGCCTCGACCAAGCTCCAGTCGAAGGAGTGCCCCGTACCGCCCAGGCTGTTGCCGACCTTGGCGTCGACCAAGAGCGGTGCCCCGGGGAAACCTGAGGCGCGTTCGACGTCGTCGGGCTCGGCGATCTGCGCGGCTAGGAAGATCTTGGCGGAGGCACTGCCGCCGAGGTTGCCTAGAGTTTGCCAGGTGGCCGGTGGGTCCGCTGCGTGCAGCTGAATACGGTCGAACCTTGGGTCTTTGAGCAGGGACTCGACCCTCCCCCCCAAACCCTGGGATGAAAGCTCGGGCGGAGGCTGCTCGGCGGAGACCACCGCAACGCACTCGACGTGCTTACCCTGCGATTCGTTTTCCGCGCGGATCGCAGCAATCAGCAATTGCGCTAGCTCGAGAGACACATGACGCTTCGAGCTGGGGATCAGGTTGATACCCAGCGCGTCAGGGCCGCAAGCGACCAGAGCTGGAATTTGCGAGGCGTCAGTGATGCCGCAGAGCTTGACGTACACGGGACTACTCGATCTTGAGCAGTTCTTTCACCGTGGCGATCACCTGCGGAGCCTGAATCGGCTTCGTGATGTAGGCGTTCGCTCCCAGCTGCAGCGCTCGCTGGCGATCTTCCTGAGAGCCCTCGGTGGTGATGATCACGATCGGGGTGTCTTTGTGCACCGGATCGCTGCGCACGCGTTTCACCAGCTTCAAGCCATCCATGATGGGCATGTTGATGTCGGTGACGATGATGTCGTAGCGCGCCGACGCGAGCTTGCGCAGCCCGTCAACGCCGTCGTCCGCCTCCGTCACGCGCAGGTTCTTGACTCGCGCGAGGGCGAAAACCAAGAGCTGCCGCATCATCGGCGAGTCTTCAACAATCAAGCAGGAGTATTCAGCCATGGAAAGCTTCAAACACTGAGGTCGACGAAGGCCTCGAGGCCGGGTCGCTTGGGCCCTTGTTGGGCATGGAGGCTCGCACTAACCAACGCTGCCGCGGCGTGCTGACCGAGCAGCTTGAACAACTCGAAGTCGATATTAGCGAAGCTAGTCTTTTGCGAGAGGGTTGCGTAGATGATGATGGCTCCGACCGTATCATCATCGATTCGAAGTGGGATCACCGCTGGGGGTTGCTCGATGCTGCCTTGGCTCGGGTCGCCAACTTCATCCACATAAGCGGAGCCTGTACGAATCACTTCGTTAATCGGCTCACGCTCGACGCTGATGGGAGCGATATCGTCCCCGGAAACGCCTTCAGAGGCGATCGGCACGAGCTCGGTGCCCTCGCCGTTCATCAAGAACACGGCGTAGCGCTCGGCACCAACCAGTTGGGCGAGCACTTCCTTGATGCGCCGAGTGACCCGCCGGGGAGACAGCGACGAGTGCAGTTGATTGCTTGCCACGAACAGGTTCGCGAGGTTGCTGAACTCCTCCTCGAACTGCGCGAAGCGCTCCGAGAGGCCGTTGCTGGTGCGCTCGGCTTCGCGATAGCGGGAGAGCAGATCGGTCTTCTCGCGTTCGAGCTCCTCGATCTTGCGCAATAGCTCGCGAATCGCGTCGTCTGCCTCGACCTTGGCGCGGAGCGATGCGTTCTCGGTCTCGAGCTTGTGCACACGCTCCGCCAGCTCCTCGTAGTCACGAATGAACTGCTCGGTCAGTCGAGCGCTGCGGGAGAAGTTCTGGAGGAACTCATCGCGCTGCTTGCGCAGGTCGGGTGGCGGCGAGTCGCTCTGCGCGGACGTGCGTGCCGGGACGCTGTCTTCGCCTTCGCTTGATTTCGTCCGATCGTCTTCGGTCATGATGAGCTGGAGGCCCCGCAGGCGCCGACCTCTCCGAGCGGTCCGAGTCGAGCGACCAGGACAGCCATTGGTCTGCCCCGAGGATACCCGTCCGACGGTATCACTCAGCCTTCGGACCACCAAGCACACTGGACCGCAGCACGCCGTTTTTACTGTTCGTTTGCGGGCTCTTGGCGATCAAACCTGCCAAGGCTCTGAAGCGCCTCTGGCGGCGCAGGACGCTGTGGATACGAGTCAGAATCAACGCCTGAGCTGACCCCGGGTGCCATGAACCGCCAGGTCCAACCCCGCGCACCGGCTTTTTTGGGGGCTTATGCTCCGCCCGCAAGTCCCGTACGATCAAAGGCAATGGCTGTAGACTTCGAGCAAGCCTGCCAGGGCGACCCAGCGCTGGCGGAAGTGCATCGCTTGATCACCGCACGGGAATTGCAACAAGCGAAGCTGGCGGCTGGTCAGCTACCCGAGAGTCCTGGACGTGACGTTGCGATCCTGCGACTCGAACTGGAGATCGGCGACGACCCGCCCGAGCGGGTGATGCAGCGACTGGTGCAGCTGATGCGCAAACATCCTCAAGCACTGGGTGCTCGTGAACTGTACACGCGCTGCTCGGACGAGGCGTACGGCGCGCGTAGTTCTTCGCCGTCGCACTCTCATCCGTATCTGCCTCGCGTCGTCGTTGGGCCACCGAAGGACAAGAGCTGAACCGTGACTTCCTCGGAGCCTGATCCTAACGGGCGGCCGAACACCGCGCGGTGTTTTCCGGCGGCGCGCCAACCAGTCTGAACGCAGGACTGCGTTCCAGTAGAGGTGTAGCAAATCCTGCCCCCGCAGTGGGCTCGTCGTGGTAGCGGCATAGCCGGTGAGCACCCCCGAATCGTCCCCATCGACCCTGCGCCAGGCGCCGTTTTTGGTCGGATTGTTCCTGGTCACCGCCTCGACGTTGGCCCTCGAGGTGCTCGACACGCGGCTGCTTTCGGTACTCACCTGGTACTCCCTCGCCTTCTTGGTGATCGCCATGGGCCTCTTCGGCCTCACGGCCGGCGCCCTCAGGGTGTACTTCCGTGCGGAAGAGTACTCCGAGTCTCGGCTCGCGTCGTCGCTGGCGCGGGACACGCGCTGGCTCGCGATCGCGATCCCGGCCAGCTACGTGCTGCTCCTGGTAGTGCCGCTGCGCACGGATCCCGTGGCGACGACGGTGGTGCTGTTCTTGGTGTTCGCGGCAGCCATCGCGCTGCCGTTCTATCCGGCCGGGATCGTGGTTGCCGCGGCTGTGACGAAGACGCGTTTCCCCGTGGGAAGGGTGTACGCTGTCGACTTGATCGGTGCGGCCCTCGGTGCGCCGGCGGTGCCGCTGCTCTTGAGCGTGTCCGACGCGGGCAGCGCGCTGATCTTCGTGGCCGCGCTGTGTGGCCTCGCCTCCGCAGCGTTCGCATATGCGGGCGGTGTCAAACCGGCGGTTCGCCAGGGCCTGATCCTCGGCCTAGCGCTACTCTTCATTGGACTCGCAAACTCGCGCACTCACTCCGGGCTTGCACCGCTCTGGGTCAAGGGGCGCCCCGAAGTTCGGGCGCTGGTCGAACAGGAGCTTTGGAATAGCCACTCGCGCGTGGTCGTCGGCCCAGCGGGGAAGGTCCCGGCGTCGTTCTGGGGCAAAGGCACGTTGTGTCCGCAACCCGTCGTCACCCAGCGCAGCATCGAAATTGATGGTCACGCCATGACGCCGCTCTACGACGCGGGCGGCAAGCTCGAGACATTGAGCTGGCTCGACTGTGACGTAACCAACGTGATCCATCGCGTGCGACCCCACGGCTCGATCGCCATCATCGGCGTGGGCGGGTCGCGGGATCTTCAGGCAGCGCTGCTCAGTGGGCACAAGCCGGTCGTGGGAATCGAGCTGAACTCGCGGCTGCTCGAGATCCTCGAGGGGCCGCTCGGCGAACCCACGCTGGTGCCTCAGAATCCCAACGTGCAGCTCGTGCACGGCGAGGCGCGCAGCGTGTTGGCTCGCACGAGCAAGCACTTCGACGTGATCCAGATGTCCCTCATCGACACCTGGGCAGCGACCGGCGCGGGCGCCCACGCGCTCGGCGAGAACGGCCTCTACACCGTCGAAGCCTGGGACCTCTTCCTCGATCACCTCGAGCCAGATGGGATCTTCACCGTCTCACGCTGGGCTACGGTCGAGACAGCGCGGGTCATGGCGCTCGCCGTCGCAGCGCTTCAGCGCCGAGGGGTGACGACGCCGAGCGACCACATCGCGCTCATCAGCTCTGGGCTCGTCAGCACGTTGCTCGTGGGGAGAGACCCGCTGAGCAAGGCAGACAGCGAGGCGCTCGATCAAGTTGCGAAGCAAAAAGGCTTCGCCGTCGTGGTCTCCCCGACGCACCCAACCTCCGCGGCCAGGCTCAAGGAGATCCTCTCGGTCAAGGACCGCGCCGAGCTCGACCGCGTGACGTTGCTACCCGAGCTTGATTTCCGCCCGGCCACTGATGACCGGCCGTTCTTCTTCAACGTGATTCGGCCGCGAGCGCTGTGGCACCCGCCTCCGGCCCTCACCCAGGGCACCATCGAAGGCAACCTGGTCGCAACGCGCACGCTGCTGCTCGCGCTGCTCGCGTCGCTCTTGCTGGTTAGTGGCGCGATCCTCATTCCGTTGTGGCGGATGCGCGGTCAGCTCAAGTCCGAGGAGGCGCCGCTACCTGGGCGACGCGGTCGACTCGCTGCGGCGCTGGCTTACTTCTTCTGCATTGGCGTGGGCTTCATGCTCGCGGAAATCGCGCTCTTGCAGCGACTGAGCGTGGTGCTGGGACACCCCATCTACAGCTTGATTGTGGTGCTCGCGAGCTTGGTCGCGTCAGCGGGCGTCGGCTCGCTGCTTAGTGATCGCCTGCCCTTCGATCGACGGCCCTACTGCTACGTCTATCCCGCGCTGATCGCCGGCTTGCTCATCGCGGTGGCCTTGCTCTGGTCGCGGTTTGCGCCTGGCGTGGCTTCAGCGGTGCTCGGCGCGCGCATCGGTTTTGCCGTAGCCATTACCGCGCCGCTCGGTCTCTCCATGGGCATGGCGTTTCCTTGTGGAATGCGCCTCGTCAGTCGCGAGTTCAGCCGGGAGACCCCTTGGCTTTGGGGCCTGAATGGTGTCGGTAGCGTGCTCGCGTCCAGCCTCGCGATCATCGTCGCGTTGATGTTCGGCTTGACGAACCTGACGCTGGTCGCGGCTGGCGTCTACCTGTGCTTGCTGCCCGCCATCGCGCTCCTCACGCGGCCGCTAGGCCGCACCGGAGAGAAGCCACCCGTGGTTGGTGCCACGGAAGTAGACACCAGCGAGCAAGCCTAGCCAGCTCAACCCCTGGGTCAGCCGGATCCGGTTCCAGTACTGGCTGATCGCGACCGCGCTGAACTCGCGAGGGATCGGCACCAGAACCGGCACGACCAGCAACAGCCCAACGTAGCGATCCAGGACAAGCAGCGCATACGTCATCGCTACCAGCATGAAGAGGCGTGCGAGCAACCGGGTGCGCTCGGCGCCGAACGCCACTGCGGTCGTGCGCACGCTAGCCCTCACGTCTTCATCCCGGTCGCGGAGCACCTGGATCGTCTCGAAGCACGCGCTGAACAGCCCCAGCTGAATCACGAGTAGCCAGCCGAGCTTATTCCCCAGCGGAAACGCGACCAACGGCATGGCCACGCCCCACAGCACCATGCTCAAGATGTCGACCACCGGGCGCGCCTTGAGCCGCGCGGAATAAGCCCAGCAGATCCCGGCGCCAAGCACCAGCGGCACGAGGAGCCCTGCGTCGTACCAAACCGCAACGCTCGCGAGTATCAGCGCGATGCCAACTTGCGCGCCAAGCGCCGCTCCCAAGTGCTCGCTGAGAAACTTCGCGGGGCCACGCCCCTCAGCCAAATCTTGCTCGACGTCGCAGTAGTCGTTGGTCAGGTAGGCGAGTACGTTCAGTCCAGCACCGAACGCCGTGCGGATCACCAGATCGATGGGGCGCGTCCCGAGCGCGATCATGATGGCCACCGCCGCAACCAGATTCGCCATCTCGAGGCGTCGCAGTCGATACGCGACGACGTCGATGACGATTCGAAAGGCGGCAGGCATGGCGTGCGAGGGGGCGGTGGCGTCTGCTCGCGACGAGCGGATGGCTCATGCATCGCAGATTTTCTCCGAGATTTCGCGGGAAAAGTGCGTTCCAGCCCACAGCGGATGCCGCTGCAGCGCGTACCGGCTCAGCTGGGTAGCGCGGCGCGGTCAGCCACGATGAGTGCGCGCTCTCGCGCGACGCGACCAGCGGGAGCTGCGGAGCGCCCTTCGATCAGCTGCGCGAGCGCGCTCTGCTTGCTAGCTCCGCAAACGAGCCACACCAGCTGGCGCGCCCGGTTGAGCACTGGGAGTGTCAGGGTCACCCGGGCGTGCCCTTTGTACGGCGCGACCGCTGCGACATCCGCGTCGCTGACTTCCAGCGCGGGATCGCCAGGAACCAAAGACGCGGTGTGGCCGTCATCGCCCAAGCCGAGGTGGACGACATCGAGCACCGCGGGCGATCCGACGACTCCCTCGAGTGTCTGCGCGTAGTCGCGTACCACCCCGGCCGACTCCACGGGGATCAGGTGGATCTGGGAGCGCGGTATGGAGACGTGGGAGAGCAGCGCGGCCTCGAGCTGCCGCGCGTTGCGGGCGGCGTCGGTGCTTGGAACGACGCGCTCATCCACCTGGAACACGTCCACGTGTTGCCAGGCTAGCTCTGCTCTGGCGAGCGCTTCGAACATCGGTCCCGGGGTGCTGCCGCCGCTCAGCGCCAAGCTGAAGCGCCCGCGTTCCTTGAGCGAGGCAAGCAGCGCACGGGCGATCGCCTCCGCGGCAGCGACGGCGGCGAGCGCGGCATCCGGAAGCACGAGCAAGCGCGCTCCCCCAGTCAGCGCTCGCGGTTCCACATCCTACTCCTGCTTCTCGGCGTGGCCGCCGAACGCGTGGCGCATCGCAGACAGCACGCGATTGCCGAAGTCGGCCTGACCTCGCGAGGAGAAGCGCTGATACAGCGCCGCGCTCAGCACCGGGACCGGCACGCCCTCATCGATGGCCGCCTGAATCGTCCAGCGTCCCTCGCCGGAATCAGACACCCGCCCGGCGAAGTGAGCAAGCTTCGGATCACGTCCGAGCTCTGCCGCCGTCAGGTCCAAGAGCCAAGAACCAATCACGCTTCCGCGACGCCATAGCTCGCTGATTTCCGCAAGGTTAAGCTCGTATTCATAGTTCTGAGGGTCGCGCATCGGCGTGGTCTCAGCGTCACTTGCGTGCTCCAGTTTGCCAACGGCGGCGTGCTCCAACACGTTCAGCCCCTCGGAGTACGCAGCCATGATGCCGTACTCGATGCCGTTGTGGACCATCTTCACGAAGTGCCCCGCGCCCGGCCCGCCACAGTGCAGGTAGCCGCGCTCCGCGTCGATCGGATCACCCTCGCGCCCGCTGGTGCGAGGCGCGGCGTCCACGCCGGGCGCCAAGGCTTCGAAGAACGGCTTGAGCGTCTCCACGACTGACGCTTCGCCTCCGATCATCTGGCAGTAGCCGCGCTCGAGTCCCCAAACGCCGCCACTCGTCCCCACGTCCACGTAGTGAATGCCACGCTTGCTGAGGCGCTTCGCCCGGAAGATGTCGTCCACGTAGTACGAGTTTCCGCCGTCGATCACGACGTCGCCCTCGGACAACAGCGGAATCAGCTCAGCGAGCGTTGCCTCGACGACCGACGCGGGAACCATCAGCCAGATCGCTCGCGGCTGCGGGAGCTGCTCGACCAGCTGAGCGAGCGACTCACTCGGCATCGCGCCGACGCTGGCGAGGCGCTGCACCGCCTCGGGCTCGTGGTCGTACACCACCGCGTTACAACCACCGCGCAGCAGGCGCCGCACCATCGCGCCACCCATGCGACCCAGCCCGATCATGCCCAAGGTGTGCGCAGGCTGACCCGGCTTACGGCTCGGCGGACCGCTCGGGCTGACTGTCGCAGGCACGCCTTCCCACAGCTTGAAGCCACCCAGGAACGCGTGTTTGTTGTCGCCAATCCGCACCCACTCAGGCAGCTCCGGCGCGTCCTTGGCGTTCCCGCCACCGAGCACGATGTAGTCGGGGAGGAGCGCCGCGTGCAGCGCTTCAACGATGGTGCGCACGCGCTCGCCCCATTTGTCGGCTCCGTGCTTCTTCAGCGCCGCCGCGCCAACATAGTCCTCGTAGGTCTTGCCCTTGCGAAACGACAAGTGCGCGAGCTCCATCGCAATCACCTGGCCGTCGATCACCATCGCAGAGCCGAGGCCCGTGCCAAGGCCCAGGAAGAGCATGCGACCGCCCTCGTAGCTCCCCACGGCTTGCATCGCCGCGTCGTTGATCAACTTGACGGGACAGCCGAACGCCGTGTCGAAGTCGAATCCGACCCAGCCCTCGCCGAGGTTGACTGGTTCCGCGGTGATACGGCCGTCGCGCACGACGCCCGGGTAACCGATGGACACCCGATCGTACTCCCAACCAGCTGTGAGCTGCTGGACCTGCTGCACGAACTCTTCGGGGGTCAGCTCGTCATTCGAGGAGAACTTCCGAGGCTTGCTCTCTCCAGGGATCAGCGCTTTTACGTGAGAACCGCCGATGTCGATGCTGAGTGTGGTCATGTCCGTTCCTCTGGCGACTCCCAGCCGCCGATGTCAGCGACCAGTTGTTCCGCCTCCGCCGGTCCCCAGGTACCTGGGGCGTAGGGGCGCACTTTTGGGGGAGCAGCCAACACGCTGTCTACCACCTTCCACGCCGCTTCAACCGCATCTTGACGAGCAAAAAGCGTCGGATCGCCCTCGAGGGCGTCATTCAACAGGCGTTCGTACGCGCTCATGCCCACCCCGGGCGGGCGGTCAACCAGGGACAGCTCCGTGGCTTCAGACTCCATCGCGTCCCCGGGACGCTTGATGCGCGCACCTAGAGAGATGTTCAGCTCTGGACTGAGGCGCAGGCGCAGGAAGTTACCTTTCCCCGGGGCAAGTTTGGAGAGCGGCGGCCGCTTGAAATCCACGACGACCTCGGTCGCGGTCGTCGCGAGGCACTTACCCGCACGGATGAGGAAAGGCACACCGTCCCAGCGCCACGAGTCGATGCGCAAGCGCAGCGCGGCGTAGGTCTCGACCTTTGAGCCGGACGCGACGCCTTTTTCCTCACGGTAACCATCGAACTGACCGAGCACCACGTCATCCGCGCCGAGCGGTCGCACCTGACGAAACACCTTCACCAACTCATCGCGCAAGGCCTCGTTGTACGTAGTAGCGGGTGGCTCCATCGCTAGGAAGCCCACCACCTGCATGAGATGATTCTGCACTACGTCGCGGATGGCTCCAGCCTCCTCGTAGAAGCTGCCGCGGCCTTGAACACCAAAGCGCTCGGCCATCGTGATCTGGACGCTCTCGATGTAGTGGCGATTCCAGAGGGGCTCGAGGAACGTATTCGCAAAGCGCAGCACCACCAGGTTCTGCACCGTCTCCTTGCCGAGGTAGTGGTCGATACGGAAGATCGCCGACTCGGGGAAAGCGCTCGCGATGGTCTCGTTTAATTTCCTCGCAGATTCTTCATCACGGCCAAATGGCTTTTCGATGATGACACGCGCGTGCTTCGCGCATCCGGACTCCGCCAGCTGCGCAATCACCCCTGGAAAGAGGCTCGGCGGAATCGCGAGGTAGTGAACGGGCAGCTTCGCCCCGTCGAGGGCCTCGCGCAGTTTGCTGAACGTCTGCGCGTCGTGATAGTCGCCTTCGACGTAGCGTAAGAGGCCGAGTAGCTTGTCGAGCGCGGCGTCGTCCTTGAGCGTCCCGTGCTCAGCGACGCTTTCCCGCGCCCGCTCTCTCAACGCTTCCAAGCTTCGCCCGGAGCGCGCGACACCCACGATCGGAACGTCGAGCTGACGCCGACTCACGAGCGCATGCAGCGCAGGAAAGATCTTCTTGTAGGCCAGATCTCCCGTCGCTCCGAAGAACACCAGCGCATCCGCGTGATCAACCACTCAGGCTCTCCTTTCCGAAGCGACGCGAGCGCCGCCTCGAGCACACCTCATCTAAGCCCCGACGCGTGAGAAACGCACCCCTTCAATCATCCAGCGCCGGGCTTTCCCCGTTGCTTTCGCTGGATCATCGCTCCACGCTCTCGCCGAGGGACGCTCGGATGACAAGATGCTACGACGTGCTGGTGATCGGCGCTGGGCCGGCGGGGGCGGCAGCGGCCACTCATGCAGCCAGATCCGGCCTGAGCGTAGCGTTGATCGACCGCAGTCGCTTCCCGCGCAACAAGACGTGCGGCGACGCGCTCTCGAATTTGGCGCTCCAAGAGCTGTCCGATTTGGGGGTGAGGGAGCCCCTGGAGTCGGAGGGTGCGGCAGTGCGCGGCGCCGTGGCGATCTTTCCCAACGGCTACGCGGTGAGTCGTGATTACGGTGACCTCCCGGGTCGCATCCTGCCGCGCCTGCAGTTGGATGCAGCTATCGTTGAGCGTGCGGTCAGCGCTGGCGCCGAGCTGGTGGAAGGGCAACACGTCGAGCAGATCGATCGGGGTGCGAAGGAGCAGCGTCTGAAGACGCGCGCGGCCGCGCATGGCAGCAGCGCCGGGCTGACGCTGCGGGGACGTGCGGTGATCGCCGCCGATGGACCGGGAAGTGTCGCGCGGCGTACCCTCGGTTTGGAGCACCCCGCTGAGCGCCACCTCGGCGTCGCGGCGACCGCCTACTTCAGCGGAGTACGCCTGCGTGAAGACCATGTCAGCGAACACTACTTCAGCAAGGCGTTACCCCACGGATACTTCTGGGTGTTTCCAGCCACTGCTGGGCGGAGCAACGTCGGGGTGTATCAGCGAACGGACACCTTCAAGCGGAGCGGCCGCAAGCTGAAGTCGCTGTTGCAAGAGTTCATCGCACACAACCCAGAGCGCTTCGCAGGCGCAGAACAACAGGGGAACCTCCACAGCTGGCAGCTGCCTTTGTCGAGTTGGCAGCTACCTCCCTCGGGGCCCGGGATCGTGTGCTGCGGAGACGCCGCTGGCAGCGTGGACTCACTCACCGGCGAAGGGATCTACCAAGCCTTGTTCTCAGGTCGCCTCGCTGCAGAGAGCTGCGCGCTGGCGCTCGAGGAGGCTGGCCAAGTCACGGCGGAGCACGCTCGTCGCTATCAGCACCAGCTTGCACGGCGCATCAGCTTCCCCCAGGCGGCACGCAGCTACATCCAGCAAGCGCTGGCGCACGTGGTGGACCACGAGCTCGAGCGCTTCGGCTGGATGCAACGCCTGCTCGAGCTTGGGTACGGCGGCGGCCGGCTCGAAGTCACGAAGCGCGTGAACTAGACACTCAGTACACGTTGAAGATCTCGAAGCTCGCTGGCGGCGCCTTCACGCGGATGAAACCCACGCGGTCGCCGGCGACCTCTTCGCGCTCAACCTGACAGTCTGGACGGCAGCCGAGGCTCTCCATGTAGTGGAAGCGCAGCACGACGTCCCCCTGAGCAGCGGCCCGCATATTTTCCACCCGGATTAGGTTGAGTCGCTGTGCCGTCACGCGCCCGCTACCACGCAGGAAGTAGCTGGGTTCCGCTCGCACGCGATAGATGCGGTAGCCTTCAACGATTTCCACGGGGTCGATCAGCTTGGTCTGGTCTTCGATGGGTGAGCGGAAACCGGACTCGATGATGTAGCCGACTGCATAGCGCTCGAAGAACGCTGGCAAGTCGCTAGACTTGAGCTTTCCGTCGTCGAGCTGGCGATACGGGTGAGCGTCCACGTGCGGCACGTTGCGTTCGCGGATCCCGCCGAGCACCGGGATTTCGGTGCTCGCAGCGATGTACTCCCCCAGCACCCACTCGTTGATGGCGACCCGCCCTCTGCCCTGGTGGTGCTTGATCAGCCAGTCACGCACCGCCTGCTGCTGGGGCGCCGCTGGAGCGTGACCAAGCCAAACCGGTCTCGGCTCGTTCAGAGACACAAGCGGCGACCCACGCACATCGCGATCCGAACGGATCACTTGCTCGGGCAGCAAGTGCACGACGTAATAGGCCATCGTGCGATACACGCGCGGGACGATCAGCACCAACCCAAGCCCGATCAGCAGCTTCACTTTGGGGGTCCATCGCGCGCGCTCGGGAGCGCTGAGGAGTTCGCTGAAAATCAGCACCGCTGGGATGGCCGCCATCAAGATCACCGGCCCGATCTGACGGTAGGGCTGGGTCTGCCGGGCGAGCCACAAGTAGCCAGCGAAGTAGGTGAAGGCGAAGCCCGCCAGCATGAAGCTAGCTAACGGCAACCAGCGCCGGTCACCCGCCTTGCGGTTCTTCCAGAACCAAACGGCTGCCGCTGCGAAACACACGGTCCGAAGCAGTGTGCGCACGGGGCCACCGGTGTTCCTGCCATCCTTCATCAAGTCGAAGGAGTCGTAGAGGAAGTACGACGCGGTGGTGTTGAAGAACGTGTCGACGTCGCCGACGTAGTGCTTGAAGCGCAGCGTGGGGAATATCCAAATCAGCGCCGTCGAACCAGCGACGGCCACGGCTAACAGCAGGAGGCCATGTCCCTTGACCCCAAGTGTCTTGGCCGAGCGCAGGTAGAGGGCCAAACAGGGCACCGCCACGGCAAACACGGCGAAGGGATGCAGAATCGCCAGGGTCGCCGCCACCAACGTGAACCAGCCAAAGTATCGCAGTTTCGCTTCCTCGAGGAATCGGAATAGGCACCCGACCAAGACCACGCTCAGCGCGCACGCACCGCTCCAGCTGATCATGCCGATGAACCAAGACCAGTGCATGAAGGAGTCAAAAAACCAGCACCAAGACCAGATCCAGGCAACGCCCAGGCTCTGCGGGCGGGACAGGCGGAACAGCCGCGCCCCGGCGTAGCCCAGCGCGGGGATGGAGAGGTGGACCACCCAGAGCAGTAGGTTGAACGCGATCGCTGGGTGAACGCCGAGCTTGTTCAACGCGATGACCCACAGCTCTGTGCCCTTGCTGGTCAGGTCCTCGACCACACCAGCGGGTTGCCCCGCGAGCTGCAGCGGGTCGTAACCCCAGAGCTGAGAGGCCTCCTTGAAGGCATCCCGTGCGCGCACCACTTGGTACACGTGGAGGGCATAGTCCATCGTCATCACTGGCTGCTTCGCCAGGATCACTTGGGGAGGCGCGAAGTACATCACGCCCGCCAAGTGAAACAGCACCAAGCCCGCCAGCGCTCTCCAGAACATCCGCCCCACCCGCGCCGCCCCTGCTGGGCTCACGGGGGTCGAGGAGGCAGCGTTACTCGCGTCGCTCACGGCGGTCTGCGGTTCACCCTCCCCCCCATCGGGGGCGACAGAATCATGGGAGTCAGCTTCAGGAGCGCTCATCGCAGACCTCCCGGTCCGTGTTTGACCTCGCTCGGCACGTTTGCCGCGGGGATATATTGCGACTTGCCTATCGCAGGCAGTCGGTAGGGTATGTAGCCCTTGGGCGTGGCGAGGTATACCGCGTAGCGCGAGTCGTCCAGTGTGCCTTCGAAGTGGAACCGCACCCGTTTTGGCCCGGTGTCACCCACCTCGAGCACCGTCGCTTCGATGGGCCCGACGCGCACCTGGCTATGGACGTCGAGCGGGCGATCCGGGCGGCGATACACCAGCGCGCTTGGATTCGTCAGGAGATCGCCCTTGGCGCTGACGAGCTCGATGGTGCTGGCATCCACACGCTTGACCGCCTGGGGTTGATAGGAGGCCGAGAGCACCCACCATCCGCGCGGAACTGGCTGCTCGTGGAGCTTCGCCACCAGCGGTGGGTAGTGAAAGCTAAAGGTGTCGGTGGCGCCCAGGATCAGCACGTCGCGCGCCCCGAACTTCGCGTCGAGCGCCGCGTTCCGCAGGCTGCGATTGAGATCCGCGCCGAGCATCGTCTCAACGGCGCTTCCCATGGGGGAGAGGATAACGTGAGAGAAGGCCAAGCCCGCAGCAACAAGAGCGCTCGGGAAGCGCCACAGCCCGGCCTCACCACGACGCAGCGCCTGGAAAGCACCAAGCGCAGCGGAAGCGACGAGCCCCGAGAGCCCAACGCCAGCAACGATCATGAGCCGCGTGGAATAGCCGGAGGCAGAGAGCGGCAGCAACGCCGCGAGGCTACCCAGCACCAACCAACCGAGGTCGCGCTCTCCCCCGGCTTTGCGACGAGCGACACGCCAAAACCAAACCAAGATCGGCAGCGCAAACACCGAGAACAGCACCACCCAAGGGTTGCCTGGAGGAGCGAACAGGCCGAGCACACCGTCAACCAGCATGGACGGTAGCTGCTGCAGGACGCGCACCACGTAGAGCTTCGGATCATGCAGCGGGTCGATGTAGAGCAAGCTGCCGGACACCCCATAGCCGAGGAATCGCAAGGCAAGCTGGTGCAAGGTCAACACCCCGAGCGGTGGCGCGAGCGCGCTCAAGCGTTGGACCAGCGTCCTATTCCTCGCGGCAACGGATCCTAGCTCATAACACACCACCAACGCGACTACGCACAGCCCGTACTCCGCACAAGCCAGGCTCAGCGCCAGCAGCAGCGGATAGACCACGGCGCCAGGTCGCCAGCCGCCTTCACGCCACGCCAGCAAGGCCCACAAGCTAGCGACGCCGAAGCCACAAGCCAGGATCGCGCACTGGTTCGCGATCCAGATGAGCGGCATGCTGTGCGCGAGGCTCAGCGCGTAAATCCAGGTGGCAAATAGGGCAGCACCCGGCGCGAGGAGTCGGCGATAGAACCCCGCGACCACCAGCATCATCGCCGACCATAGGGCAACGGAGACGCAGTGTGGGCCGAACGGCTCGGCGCCGAACACGCGGTACTCGAGGGCGAGCAATAGGCTCGCCAGCGGGCGCATCGGCGCGGCCAGCAGCTCCGGGTCGGTCCACCACGGCAGGCTGCCCCGAGCCATCAGCTCGGGCGCGGTGCCTTGAGCGACGAACGCGTACAGCTTGTAGCTCGGCGCCGCGGTCCAGAGCGGCTCGCCCCCGAGGGTGCGGCTCATTTCCAGCTGGACGTAGTCATCCAGGATGAAGCCAGTCGACAGCACGCGCACCCGGAGCAGCACTCCAGCCACGATCGCCCCCACGACTCCAAGCCACCAAAGGCCTGCCATCTGGCGATCCGCGGTGCGCACGTTCCGCTGGTTACCTCAGCCCGCGCACCGTTGACCAGAACCGGTCGAAAAAGCCGACGAGGGCGGCTCCAGCGGCCCCGCGAGCTTGCGGTTTCGCGCGGCGCTCGGGCATGCTGCGCGCGGCTCCCGCCAGCAGAACGCCTCTGTCCATGACATCGAATTCCAGCCCGCCGCCCAACACCCGCGTCGAACCCTACGCGCTCCTGGGTATCGCCCTCATCTCCGCCTCGCTCCTGGCCTATCAGGTGCTGCTCACCCGGGTGTGTGCGCTCAGGCTGCACTTTCACTTTGGCTTCCTGGTGATCTCCAACTGCTTGCTGGGGATCGGCGCCAGTGGCTCGATCCTGTCGCTAACCGAGCAGCGCTGGGCGGCGAACCCGCGTGCCTGGATCTACAAGCTGAACCTCGCGTACCTCGCCTCGCTGGTGTTCACCTGGGCTTTCCTGCTGACGTACTCCGTCCCCGACACGCTGAACTTCACCGGCGTTGGCGAGGCGCTGCGTTTCGCGACCTTCAACTTGGTCGCCGCGGCGCCGTTCTTCGTGGGAGGGGCCGCGGTTGGCCTGCTGCTGAGCTCCAACGCCGCGCGGGTCAACCGCGTCTACGCCGCAGATCTGCTGGGCGCTGGCGTTGGCTGCGTGGTGGTGCCTTCTCTCTTGTGGAACTTCGGCGCGGGCGGCACTTTCCTCGTGGTAATTGTGCTCGGTCTGCTGTCGCTCGCGGTCGTGGCGCCGACCGCGCAGCGCAAGCGGGCGATCGGAGTCGCCGGGGTGCTCAGCGTGGTGTGCATCGGGCTGATGCCCAAGCTGGACGGCTGGCTCCCGGTGCCAGGCAAGGCGTACCTCGATCTGACCGACACGGTGCGCGCCAACTTCGCACGGGCAAACCAGTACTCGCGCTGGAGCGCGAACAGTCGCATCGATGTACTCCCGCTCCCCGTACAGTGGCGCTTCATGTTCTGTCGCGGAGCCGCGGCTCTGTACATGCCCCTGCCCCAGCAGAAGTTCATCCTGCAGGACGGTGACGCGGGCACCATCATCAGCGACTTCAGCGGCGACCCACGAGGCCTCGAAGTACTGAAGCGCACGCTGTACTCTGCGACGTTCAAGCTCAAAGAGGGCACTGAGCCGCGGGTCTTCATCATCGGCATGGGCGGCGGCAACGACGTCTGGGCAGCAAAGATCCACGGCGCCAAGAAGATCAAGGCCGTCGAGCTCAACGCTGGCGTGATCGAGGTCCACAAGAAGGTCGTCCCCGAGTACTCGAAGGGGATCCTCGAAGACCCGAACATCACCATCCTGCAGGACGAAGGGCGTACCGCGCTGATGCGGGAACCCGAAAAGTACGATGTCGTGCAGATGACGGGCATCGACACCTGGACGTCCTTGACCTCCGGAGCGTATGTCCTCGCGGAAAATTACCTCTACACCGTCGAGGCATTCGGTCAGATGTATGACCACCTCGAAGAGGGTGGCGTACTCCAGATCACGCGCATGGCCGCCGAGATGGAGACCCTTCGCCTGGTGAACAACCTGAGCACGGCGCTCGAGCAGCGGGGCAAGACCGATATCAGTCACTCCGTGATGGCGCTCGCGACACCCGATCAGCTCACGGCCGTGTTGCTGAAGAAGGGTGAGTTCAGCGAAAAGGAAGTGCAGGCCCTGGATGACTTCGCGAAGGCCCACGCGATGAAGCGCGTGTACCTCCCAGGCCGGACTTACGGAAACCCGGTAGAGCAGTTTCTGGCCAGCGACCACAAGCAGGCATTCGTCGATGCATTTCCCCGCGACATCACTCCCACGACGGACGACAAGCCGTACTTCTTCAACTTCACGCGCTGGGGAAAGCCGTTCGGCTCCGCTGAGTTCATTCGCGAGCCAACCAAAGTCTCTCAGGGCAACCCCATCTTCATCTTGAGCCAGTTTGCGTTCTCGACCGTGCTCGCGGGGGCGTTCATCGTGGCGCCGCTCTTGATCTTCCGCCGGCGACGCAAGGCTGGCAGCGGCGATGAAGGTCCCGGGGCGTTCTCGAAGCTCGGCCCCCTCGCCTTCTTCACCAGCATCGGCATCGGCTTCATCGCGATCGAGGTGAGCTTGATGCAGAAGCTCACGCTGCTGCTCGGGCCGCCGCTCTACTCCATCGTCGTCACGCTGTTCTCGATCCTGATCTTCACCGGGCTCGGGAGCATGCTGAGCGAAGGCTGGATTCAGCGGGGTGCGCCACGACCTTGGCTCGTGCCCCTTGGCATAGCCCTCTACATCGGGCTCTGGCTCTTGTTCGGCGCGAAGCTCGTGGATAGCTTCATCGGCTCCGGCACAGCCGTGCGCATGCTCGTCGCAGGCATTGCCGTCGCGCCGATCGCCTTCGCCCTGGGCATTCCGTTTTCCTACGGAATCAGTAAGGTTCGAAAGACGCACCCTGCACTCGTGCCTTGGGCCTGGGCTGTGAACGGCTCCGCCACGGTCGTTGGCTCCATCGGCACGGTGATCCTGAGCATGAACCTCGGGTTCAACGCCGTCCTGGTGTCCGCCGTGGTGGTCTACGCCTTGGGGTTCTGGGCCCTCGCCCGTTGGGAGCGACGGCTCTCGGCGCAGCTGACTGCCGGCTGATTCGTCGCAGCTTTTGCTGTGCCAGGCTGTGCCTTGCCCCTCCCCCCGAAATATTCCCGGGGAAAAGCTGTGTCTTCTCAGGCGGCATAAGCCTTGCTTAGGCTCTGCCATGCGCAAAACCGCACACTTGGCCTCCATCGCTTTGACGGGGCTGCTCTCGTTCACCCTCCAACCTCGACTCGCCGCGGCGTGTGGCGGAACCTTCTGCGACAGCGGTCCAACGGCGATGCCCGTGGATCAGAGCGGCGAGAATATCTTGTTCGTGATGTCGCCGGGGTACGTGGAAGCGCATGTCCAGATCCAGTACGAGGGCGACGCAGAGCGTTTCGCTTGGATTGTGCCGATGCAAGGGATCCCCGAGGTGACCGTCGGCTCGCAGCAGCTGTTTACGAACCTGCTCAACGCGACGGTCCCGAACGTTGGCTACACCACGAGCTTCGACGACTGCGGTGACTTCGGCACGGGCGGTAGCGGGAGCACCGGGGGTGGCAACGGGGGGAGCGGTGGATCCGGCGGAACAGGCGGAGGAGGCGGCGGACCGAACGTGGTCTTCAGCAAGACGGTCGGCGCCTTCGAGGTCACCGCGCTCCAGGGTGGCACGGCGCAAGAGGTCGTGGACTGGCTGTCGATGAATGGCTACCAGAATATCCCCGCGGCACCGAGCCTGCTGGAGGACTACGTCGCGCGCGGCTTCGTGTTCGTCGCCATCAAGCTCACGGCGGACGCCGACGTGAACGAGATCCATCCCCTCACCTTCCGCTACGCCGGCGATGAGCCGTGTGTGCCGATCAAGCTGACCGCTGTCGCCGCCACGGAAAACATGGGCGTGCGGACGTTCTTCCTGGGGGATGACCGCTTCATGCCCACGAACTACAAGCACATCGTTCCAAACCCGGTGCGCCTGGACTGGCTGAACTTTGGCTCGAACTACGAGTCGTGGGTCACCCGATCGGTGGACAGCCCCGTCTCCAATGGACACGGCTTCGTGACGGAGTACGCGGGCAGCTCCGGCGTGGTGTTCACGGGCGATCTGTATCAGTCCGCGTGGAACGCCGGCGCCTTCACCAACATCGCTGCGGACCAGGTGGTCGACACCTTGACGTCCCAGAACCTGATGTACTGCTACCCGGGCTACTGCGAGTACTACCACCCGCTCCTGCGCTCGATCCTGAGCGCACACCTGCCACCTCCGCAGGGCGTGCTGGACGACGACTTCTACAGCTGCGTCAGCTGCTTCGCCGATCAGCTGGACCCCAACGCCTGGGACCCAGCGGCCTTCGCCACGGACCTGGACGAACGCCTGATCAAGCCAGGCAAGCACGCCAAGGATGTGCTCTCGCTGTACCCCGTGCTGACGCGCATGTACACCACACTTTCCCCCGCGGAAATGACTGAGGACCCAATCTTCGTCGCCGCACCGGGGCTGCCGAGCGTTGGCCCGATGGGCACTGCGACTCAGCGAATCACCTGCGATAGTCAGTCTGGCATGACCCTGCCCGATGGACGCCAGGTGGGGCTCCCGAGCGGCGGCGGTTGGCCGACCTTCGATTCCAACATGCCCTGGGCAGAGCGCATCGAGGAGTACACGGACAAGGGTGAGCTCATCGTGCTGGTCGACAACAAGGACCAGATCGACGCACAGCTCAAGGCCTACAACGCGGGTGAAGACTGGCCTCCGGCCGGGAGCGGCGGCAGCACCGGCTTCGGTGGCGGCAACGCAGGCGGCAATGCTGGCACGAATCCCTGGGGCAACACATGGGGTGGCAATAGCAACCTAAACGGCGACGCCTCGGATTCGACCACCGGCTGCGCGTGCAGCGTGCCCGGCAGCAGCAGCTCTGAGACGGCTCCGCTGGCAGCAGCGCTGGGGTTAGGCTTGCTCGGCGGTGTCCTCGGGCGCCGACGCAAGCGACGCTGAAGCTTCTGACTCCAGCGACGCGGGGCGCCCAGGGTTGGGCGCCCCGTTGTTTTTCTGGCTGCGCACGAAGTCGCCTCGACCGAGCGCCCAGAAGGCTGCGACGTAGCTCAGCGCTGCGAGCACGAACAGCATCGAGAAGCCCATGACCAGCGCAAACATCGGCGCGACTGCCGACGCCAGCACCGTGAAGAAGGCGTTGACTCCAAACGCCCAGGGAACGAGCTGGACAGACCGCGCGCCGAGCAGCTTGATCCCGCGAGGAAACGGCATCCCGAGCAAGAAGCCGAGCGGAACGATTGCGCACAGCGACACGGCAACCCGCACGCCAAACCCCTGCCCGACCAAGGTCGGGAGCACTCTCCAGCTGAGGCCAGCCACCGCCAGCACCACGCAGGGCACTGCAAACCGCAACCAACGGGCGCTCGCGAGGCGTTGAGACACCATCGCACCGACCCCGCTCGCCGCGAGGAGTCCACTCAGCACGATCGAGAGACCGTAGGTCGGATGCCCCAAGAGGAAGCTCAATCGCTGGATCAGGGCGACCTCCACCAGCAGGTAACCGACCCCGAGGCACGCAAAGTAGATCCCCGCTCGTCGCCGCGAGAGCTGCTCGGGCAGCTCGAGCATGCGCAGCGGCCGCCGAATGCCGATGAACGCAAGCAGCAACGTGATGAGTAGCGTCCCCAGCAACACGCCGTGCCCGATGGGCACGTTGGTGCCGTACAGGCTCTCGCTCTTCATCTGGGGCAGCGCGAACAGGCTCGTCCACTTGAAGTAGTCGAAGAAGAACGGCGCTTCGTCGGTCGCTGGCGCGAGCCGATAGGGATAGCCGTCCAGGAACGCGGCGCGACGCTTCAGATCGGGTACGACTGCTTGCGAAAACGGGCCCGCCGGAGCGCCCGGATCGAACGCCATACCAAAGCGCTCACGCTTGGCGAAGTCCACCAAGCGGTCGCGCTGTTCCTTGGAGATTGGCTGCTTGCACACCAAGAGCGTCGCCCACTGCTTCGTGCGCAGCACCGCCAGGTGACGCCAAGGCTCCTTCACACCTTGGCGGGTCAAGGCTTCGTTGGCGGTGACCGTGAGGCGCAAGGTCTCCCGGGGCGGTTCCAGGATCAGGCGTGAGACGGACAGACAGCCCGTTTCCGTGAGGTGCGACAGGTAGTCGTCGAAAGCCTGCGCCGTGTAAACGTAGGCCTCCGCCAGGCTGTAGGCACCGCTCGCCAGCGCGGTGAACGTGTCCACTCCTGCGAGCTGGATCACGTCGTAGCGCTCGTGACTGGCGCGGATGAAGGTGCGCCCCTCGGACTGTACGAGGTCGACGTCCGGGCGCTCAGCCAGGTGTCCCGTGAAGTCCAGGTAGCGCGACTTCAGCAGACGCAGGATCGCCGGGTTGATCTCAGCGCCGGTGACGTGGCTAGCCCCATGGGCCAGTGCGAGCATCACGTCGACTCCACCACCAACACCGATCACCAAGACCCGCGGCCCTCCCGGCGCGCGCTCGGCGGTCGGGCCAAACTTCGCGCCCCGCAGCACCCACACCGCGGCCGTCGACGAGTGGGGCAAGAACTCGAGTTCTGACGGGTCTTGCTTGATCTGGTGGATGGTCGTCGGCGCGGAGCCATCTTGCGTTACCGCGCGGACGCGATACAGGCGTGTGTGAGTATTTACCTCACCGGCCACCAGCGGCGGGCCATCGAAGGGGTAGGAAACGTCGATGCGGCCGTGAGGCGTCCACTCGCGATGCTCGATGCTGCGGATCCCGACGTCGGGGCGGTGGTAGAACGAGATCTCCTTGGTCGCCGCGGGCGTGATCCAAGAGTCTTCGTCTCGTCCCAGTAGGAAGCAAACACCGATCAGGACCACGCACACGAGCGCGCTGCGACGCGCGGCAGCGCTCCCGACGGCGAACAGCAGCGCCGCGACGGCGATCGCGCAGCCCGCGAAGAGCAACAAGCCAAGGGCTCCCAAGCGCGGGATCAGCACGACCGCCAGGCCGCCAAACGCGCCGCCGCCGATCAAGTCGGCGGCGTACACGCGGCCTGCGCTCTGGGACCAAGCGCCGAGCGCGGTCCCGAGCACGACTCCGACCGCGAGAAACGGCGCGGTGCACAGGGCGATCACTAGCGCTAGCGCCACGAACGTGCTGCTGCTGCGGAAGAGCTCGAGCGGGTTCACCCGAATCAAGAGCGCGGTCAACACCGCGGCAACGCTCAGCGCAGCGCCCCAGCGAGCGCGCCGCGCCAGAGTCAGCTGGAGGTCACTGGCGCTGAAGCGCACGCGGCGCACACTCAGCCAGGCTCCGGCGGTGCCGAAGCCGAGCAGAGCCAAGCCAACGACCAGGTAGGCAAAGTGATGCCAGAGCGTGATACTCAGCACCCGAGTCAGGGCGATCTGAGCCGAGATCGCTGCGCCACTCACCAGGGCAACGCCAAGCAGGTCGACGACCCGCGGCTGCTGTTCGAGCTCGAGCGAGCTCGCGCTCTCAGTCATCGCCATCTCCGCTCGGAACCGAAGGTGCCGAGGCGGAGGCAGATGCGCTCGGGGCCGCCGCTGCGCCGTCGGCGGCACTGCCACCATCGAGGGCACTGCCGCCCTCACCTGCGTCTGGCTTGTCCCACTCGTCGCCCGCATCCGGCGAGGTGAGTTCCGTGTCCCCCGAGCCGCCATCGCCGAGGATGACGGCCGTGGAGTTCAAGACGCTCGCCGAGATGAAAGAAGCTCGCTCCGTAGGATTGCCGAGGGTGCTGACCGTGAGACGGCCGGTAACGCTGAGCTTGCCGTGTACCGGGATCCCGGTGAGGCGATCAATCGTCAGCTGGCCTTCGCCGTCGCCGCGAAACTGCTCCAGGAGCGCGGTCTTCCCGGGTGCAAATGGGTGTGGAAACTCCTGCACCGGCGCGTGTTGCCTTACGGAAATCCGAATCACGACCTGACGGTCGGAGACGCTCTTCACCGACATCTCTGCCATCTGAATCGCCTTGACGTCTCCGAGCTCGACAGTCTCGCTGAAGCGCCATTTGCCTCCGACACCGACTGGCTCGGGCGGAAGCCGGAACGGGAAACGGCGCTGAACCTCCCAAGAGCGGTCCAGGACCTCTTTCTCTTCCGGTGCAGGCTCGACGCCACCGACGAGCTCCGTCTTCATCTCGAAGATCTCACCGTCCTCCGCCACCAGCATGCGGGTGCGCGTGCCAGCGTAGGCCGCCAAACCCTGATTCATCGCTCTGGCAGTTTCCGGAGGGATCCCTTTTGAGTCCACCTCGAGTGAGTCGACCGTCGCGCGCTCCTCCACGAGCTTGAAGTTCTTGCCGTTGCGATCGCGCACGACGGGATCGGCGCTGCCCTGAGTCACGCGGAAGGTCATCAGCGCAATCACGGTTGGAGCGCGTACCGGCTTGTTACCTTGGAGCCCGAAAGAGCTCTCGTTCCTCACGCGCCAGCGATAAGTGAGACCTTGCCAGCGCCCGACTTGCAGTTTGACGCGTGGTTCCTTACCAGGATCAAGCAGCTCGATGCGCCCCTCATCCGTCGCTGCTGCATCCGGTTTGTCAGCTGAAGGAGTCCCGCAGCCACCACAGCCTCCCTCGCAACCGGGTGCGAGCCCGAGGGCGAGCAGGAACATCAGGAGGAGGCGTCGCTTCATCGCAGAGTCAGGTCCAAAGGTTCGCGGAACCTACCACGCCATGCGGGGCATTCGCGAACCCTCGCGTCGTCAGGAACCTTGCTCCAGCCACGCGCGCAGGTCGCCGAGCAGCACGCGCGGCGCGCGGCGCATCGCCTCGACGTCTCTCGCACCAACGAGCAGGAACGCCGTGCGCAGCTCACGCTCAACCAAGTCCAAGAAACGCGTGGCCGCCTCAACGCCGCCCGACTCGAGCGCTTGAAGCACCGGACGCGCGATCCCCCCAGCGGTCGCCCCCAGGGCGATGGCCTTGGCGATGTCGAGACCGCTCTTCACGCCCCCAGTCGCGAACACCGTATCGAAGCCCGCGCGAGCCGACCAAGCGACGCTCACCGCCGTGGGGATCCCCCACTCCCAAAACGTCTCGCCCAGGGCGCGCTTCGCGCTCTGAGCGCGCTGGGTTTCCACAGCGACCCAGGAAGTGCCGCCGGCGCCGGAGACATCGACATGCCGAACGCCAACGCCGTGGAGACGGCGAGCGACGGAGTCCGACAGACCGCAGCCAGTCTCCTTCGCAACGATGGGCACGCCCGCCTCTTCCACCAACCGCTCGAGCGTCGCTAGGCCATCGCGAAAATCGCGGTCACCTTCCTCTTGCACGACTTCCATCGCGGGGTTCAGGTGAACGCAGATCGCATCAGCACCCACGCGACGAGCCAGCTCGGCGACTTGCTGGGCGCCGAGTTCGCGCGCTTGCACCACTCCGATGTTTCCGAGCAGCAACGCACTGGGCGCGACGTCCCGCACCTCGTAGGTCGATTGGTGCGCTGGGTCGCGAAGCATGGCGCGCTGGCTCCCGAGACCGAACCCATAGCCGCGGGCGTCGGCGATCCCAGCGAGCTGGCGGTTTATCTCTCTCGCGCGCGCGGTGCCTCCCGTCATGCCAGCGATGAGGATTGGGGCCGATAGCCGCTTGCCCAGGATTTCGGTGCTCAGATCGATTTCGTCCAAGTCGAGGTCTGGGAGCGCGTCGTGGACGAGGCGAACGCACTCGAACAGCGTGGTGGTCTGCTTGAACGCGACGTCTCCACTCACCGCCAGGTCGATGTGGTCCGCCTTGCGCTGGGCAATGTCTGTCATTGAGCTGTCATTTCCGATCGTTCCTGCATCCCACGGGCCGCGATGCCGGCACCAAAACGCTTCCGGTCTCTTGCCGTATCGCCCAAGTGACCCTCGAGTAGCAAGGCTCCTCCGGGGTGGCCACGCGTTGACAGAGCGCCTCCTCGCTCCTACGCTCCGCTCACAAAAATGGCAGGGAAGACAAGCACTTCGGGCGGACGAGCCGGGTCTCAACGGGGACGCCACGACGCCGCGCCCTCGAAGGCTACTGCCGCTGCCAAGACGCGCGTAGCCCATCCCAAGAAGCCCGCGCGGGGTCGCTCAAAGACCGACGCGGCGGCACCGGTTCGGGGAGCCAAGGCGAAGCCACGAGCACGTGGAACGGCGTCCAGGTCGGGCAAGCAATCCGCCCGTGCTCCCCACGCTGGGCAAGCCAGTCAATCAAAGCCGAAGGCCCTCCCGATCAATCCCTTCGTCGCGCTCTTGGGCAGCCTGAAGCGCGACGTCGAAAGGCGCCTAGAAGAAATCTTCGAAGCCGAACTCGAGCGTGCGCGTGGACTCGGCAGCGACACTAGCGAGATGGTGCTGGCCTGCCGCGACCTCTGCCTGCGCGGAGGCAAGCGCCTGCGCCCCGGGCTCGTCCTAGCCGGTTTCCGCGCGGCAAGTGCTAGTAGCAACACTCAACAGGCCATCGAGGTCGGCGTCGCGCTAGAGCTAGTTCAAGCGTACTTTTTGATTCATGACGACTGGATGGATCGTGACCCGGTAAGGCGCGGCGGTCCAAGCGTCCATGCCCAGCTAGGGCGCCGCTTTCGCTCGGAACACCTCGGCGCAGCCTCGGCCATCTTGGCGGGCGACTTCGCAGTCGCGCTCGCGCAGCGCTTGGTCGCTGCGTTGAAGATCCCCCCTCGTGCGCAGGCCGAGTTCCTGACCGCGTTCGCCAATATGCAAGTCGACGCAATCCTCGGCCAGCAACTCGACCTCTTGAGCCGCAGCGCGGATCCGGAGGTGACCTACTCGCTGAAGACCGCGAGCTACACCGTGCAGGGCCCCTTGCTGCTAGGCGCGCTACTGGGAGGGGCACGTCCGGGGACACTGCAGGCCCTGCGTGAGTTCTCTACTCCCGCAGGCGTCGCCTTCCAGCTTCGAGACGACCTGCTCGGAGTGTTCGGGACGCCGGAGGAAACCGGCAAGCCTGCAGGCAACGATCTAACGGCAGGCAAACGCACACCGCTAGTCCTTGCGGGTTTCCGCAGGGCAAAGGGCAAGGGACATCGCCTGCTGAAGCGCGTGCACGGCAACCCCCAAGCTACGCCGGCAGACGTCGCGCGCGCGATCGACGTACTGGAGAAATGCGGTGCCAGAGCGGTCGTCGAGAGCCGCATCACCGAGCTAGAAGCGGAAGCGCGCGCCGTGCTGCAAGCGGGCGGGATGCGCAGGGCCGGGCAGGAGCTCTTGTCCGGGGCAGTGACCGCACTCGCAGCACGGCGCAACTAGCATGAGCAGCGCACGCGCCTTCGGCAAGCTGATCCTGATCGGGGAACACGCGGTGGTGTACGGTTGTCCCGCCATTGCCGCGGGGATCGATAAAGGCGCACGTGCCTGGGCGACTCGTTCGGACTCCGAGTCTCACTTGAGTTTGGGGGTGAGCGAAGTCACTGCGGACGACTCAAGCGAGACGTCGAAGGCATTTCGCGCGTTGCTCGAGCCCATCTACGAGGCTGGTCGCCAGCGGGCCCCGCTAAAAGTGGAGGTAACGCTGGACCTGCCGGCAGGCGTCGGCCTCGGCGCGTCAGCCGCGATCGCCGTTGCGATCGCACGCGCCGCCTGCAGCGCGCTCGGCGTGGAGCCGAGCGAGCGGCTCTTGCTGCGCGCCGCGAACGCCTGGGAGAGCGTGTTTCATGGCAATCCCTCCGGAGTCGACGTGGCGGCCGCCATGGCGCAAGCACCGATCTGGTTCGTGAGGGGCTCGCAGCCCAAGCCTCTCGAGTGTGCCGTGCCGCTTTGCCTCGCGGTAGCGCTCGCTGGGCCGCCAGCGGCGACCCACCGGATGGTCGAACTAGTAGCGGAGCTACGCGAGCAGCGCCCGATCAGCTTCGACCAGGCGCTCGAGCGTGTGAACTCATTGGCTGAGCTGGCCAGGCGCGCCATCCGCGAGGGCGATCTTCCCACGCTCGGACGCTGCTTCGACGAGAACCAGCGGGAGCTAGAGGGCTTCGGTGTGAGCACCGCAGAACTGGACAAGGCCTGCTACCTCGCACGCGGTGCGGGGGCGTTCGGCGCGAAGCTCACTGGCGCCGGCGGTGGCGGGGCCGTGATCGCACTGTGCGACGCGTCGCCTCAGGCCGTGTTAGATGCCTGGTCACGGGAAGGGATCCAGGCTTTTGCAGCGGAGGTCGCCGCCTCCCCCTCACCCCCAAAATCGAACACACCATGAGCCGAGCGGTTGCCATTGCCCACGCCAACATCGCCCTGATCAAATATTGGGGAAAGGCCGACGTCGCCCGTAACCTACCTGCGGTGCCGAGCCTGTCGTTGACCCTCGATGGGCTGTCGACACGCACCGAAGTGGAGTTCGATGCCAAGCTCAGCGAAGATCACGCCACGCTCGATGACGTTCAGCTGAGTGGCAAGCCATTCGACCGCATCAAGCGAGTCCTCGATCGCTTGCGTGAGCAGGCTGATTCCAGCGCCAAGGCGCGCGTGATCTCTCACAACCACTTCCCCACGGCAGCGGGCTTGGCGTCGAGCGCCTCAGGTTTTGCTGCTCTCGTAGCGGCGGCTTCGACCGCCCTCGGCATCGGGATGAATCACGCTCAGCAAAGCTCCCTCGCGCGCTGGGCAAGCGCCTCCGCTGCCCGCTCCGTCTACGGCGGCTGGGTACAGCTTCGCCTGGGTGCGGAGAGCGCCGAGGAACTTGCCCCACGGAACCACCTGGATGTCGAAATGCTGGTCGCTGTGACCCGCCGAGGGCCAAAGCCCATCGGGTCTACCGCGGCTATGCAGCACACGCTGGAGACCAGCCCTTATTACCCAGCCTGGGTCGACGCCGCGCCAGCCGTGTTCGAACGCGGCAAGGCGGCGCTGCTGGCGAAGGATCTGTCCGCCCTCGGTCACGCGATGGAGCACAGCACGCTCTTGATGCACGCGTCGATGCTCGCAGCCGACCCAGGTGTGCTCTATCTGGCTCCGGCGAGCATCGCGCTCATCGACTGCGTTCGCTCCCTGCGCGAGTCAGGCGTGGAGGCGTTCTTCACCATGGACGCAGGTCCCCACGTCAAGGTCCTGACCCGGACGGCGGACGCTGAGCGAGTCGTTGGCGCGCTCAAGAGCGTAGCGGGTGTGCTCGATGTCCTGCGCTGCACGCCGGGCCCCGGCGTAGAAATCGTAGAAGCGCCGTGAAGGCTGCCGCACCCGGCAAGCTGGTGCTCTCGGGGGCTTACGCCGTGCTCTATGGGGCCCCCGCAGTCGTCACCGCGGTCGACCGCTATGTCGTCTCTGATTCCTCGCGGCAATCAACTTTCGAGGCTCCCGAGGTAGTAGCCGCAGCACGGCGCTACCCCGGACGAGTGATCCCTGGATTCGACGCGTCCGAGTTGCGAAGTGGCGACAAGAAGCTTGGGCTCGGGTCGAGCGCCGCGATCACCGTGAGCGCCGTCGCACTCTGGGAACTCGAGGCTGCTCCGACGCTGACCGACGCCGAGCTCGCAGCGAAGTGCTTCCCTGTCGCGTTCGCAGCCCACCGCGAGGCGCAGGGTGGCGGAAGCGGCATTGACGTAGCAGCCGCCAGTTTTGGCGGAACGTTGAGAGCAACGCGATCGGCTTCCGGCGAGCTCGAGCTTCGCCCAGTCCAGTTGCCTGCCGAACTGGGCGTCGAGGTTTGGTGGACCGGCGTGCCTGCGAGCACGCCCGCGCTGCTCGCTCAGGTTGCCGCTCTCGAGGCCAGCGATCCCGCGCGCTTTTCGCGCCTGGTCAACGCTCAGGCGGACGCCGCCGAGCGCACTGCCAGAGCCATCGAAGCAGCGAACCTCAAAGAGCTGCTTGCCGGCTTTCACGCGCAGTTTCTCGCGCTCGGGGCGCTGGGAGAAGCCGCGAACGCGCCCATCGTGAGTCCCGAGCTAGTGGCTGGCAGCAAGAACCTCGATCCTCGGGACGAAGTCTGGTTGCCCGCCGGTGCGGGCGGTGGCGACGTGCTACTGCGCTATCGCCACCCCGCGTCGACTGCTGCGCCGCCCTCTGCTATCGAGCGCTCCGCGCAGCGCTTGCCCCTCGAGCTGGGTGCCCGCGGCGTCCACTTCCGCCCCTGATTGAGCTTTTACGGTTCCGTTCAAACCATGAGTCAAGGTTCACGATTTCCAGGCTTCTACAAGCTATCCATCGACGAGCGCCGCGAGCGTGTATGTCATGCGGCGGGCCTCGATCCAGCCGATCTGAGTCACGCGCTGACCAGCGGCGGCCTGGATCTCCACACCGCAGACAAGGTCGTGGAGAACGTCCTCGGCATCTACGGATTGCCGTTTGGAGTTGCGCTGAACGTGCGCGTGAACGGCCACGACCGCCTGGTGCCGATGGTCGTAGAAGAGCCCAGCGTGGTCGCCGCCGCGTCCAACGCCGCGAAAATGATCCGCGCAGGCGGCGGCTTCGAGGCGCAGATGGCTGAAGACCTGATGATCAGCCAGGTGCAGCTCTACGACGTCCCCGACCGGGCACTTGCCGTACGGAAACTGGAAAGCCATAGGCAGGAGCTGCTTGAACTCGCAGCGACCGCGGCAGGCGGGCTGATCGCCCGCGGCGGGGGGCCCAGGGAAATCGAGGTACGTGACCTCGGAGAAGGCTGCGTGGTCGTGCACCTGCTGGTCGACTGCCGCGACGCAATGGGCGCGAACCTCGTCAACGGAATGGCCGAACAAATCGGGCCCCGCGCCGCCGAGCTTGCCAACGGCAAGCTCGGCCTGCGCATCTTGAGCAACCTGTGCGACCGTCGGAGAGTGCACGTGCGTTGCAGGGTGCACGCGAAGGCACTGACGCTGTCTCGCGGCGGCGAAGTCGTCGTCCCTGGTGAAGAAGTGCTGGATGGTATCGTGCAGGCTTCGCGTTTTGCAGAGCTGGACCCCTACCGCGCCGCGACTCACAACAAGGGCATCATGAACGGCGTAGACGCGGTGGTGCTAGCGACGGGGAACGACTTCCGCGCGGTAGAGGCCGGCGCCCATGCGTACGCCGCGAGGAGCGGTCGCTACGCGCCGCTCGCCGTGTGGCGCCGCGATGGTGAGGACCTGATCGGAGAGCTCGAAATGCCGCTAGCGCTCGGCATCGTCGGCGGAACGCTGCGCGTGCACCCCGTAGCGCGCGCGGCGCTCGCGCTGATGCGGGTGCAATCCGCAGCGGAGCTCAGCCAGGTCGCGGCGAGCGTTGGCCTTGCGTCCAACTTGGCGGCGCTGCGTGCGCTGGCGACCGAGGGCATCCAGCGCGGCCACATGTCGCTGCACGCGCGCAGCGTGGCGATCGCTGCTGGCGCCGCTGGCGCAGAGGTAGAAGCCGTCGCCCACAGCATCGCGGACGCTGGCCAGATCAACGTCGAAGCCGCCGAGCAGGCGCTCGCAAGGATCCGCAACGCGTGACGAACGGGGCCAGGACCAGCCGGCCGCGCCTGGCTGCGCGATGGCTCCGTTGCAGCGCTGGCGCCGCTTGTGTCTGGCTCGTCTCCGGCTGCTCTCCGTACGGAAGCGGCGTGACGCGTATCGTAGACGGCCGCACCCAAGAGGGGCGCTACATCCCGGTCACGGCGTACGCGGACTACGCCCTTGCCTCCTACTTGGAGGCCACGGGGGAGCCCGAGCAAGCCGAGAACGCCTACATGCGCGCGCTGGCAGATGACCCGCGCAGCCCGGAGATGTGGACGCGCCTAGCGGCGTTGCGCTGCCGCCGCCAAGCGATGTCCGGTATTTCGGCTATCAAGCGCGCCTTGGACTTAGCCCCGGACTACGAGCCCGCGTGGCGAGCGAAGGCCGCGTGTCACCTAGGGGCCAAGCAGCTCGAGCCGGCCCAAGCCGCCGCCGAGAGGGCTGTGGCGCTCGACCCTGAACAAGAGCGCGCAACGTTACTCCTCGCGGAAATCTACGAGGCACGGGGAGACAGCCAGCGCGCTCGCACCTGGCTCAACGCCTGGGTCGTGCTGCACCCCAGCTCGGACATCGGCTGGACGGCGCTGCTCGAGCTCGCCGAGCGCGAGGGTGATTTGGTCAATCAGCTCCGCGCGCGCCGAGCCTTGAAGCTGCATCAAGATCCGATGCGCGCGCCAGCGCTCTCTGCGCCTCGTAGCGGGAAGCCACCCGAGGACGAGCTGGACAACGCGATCGCTGGCGGCGACCTCGACGCGGCGCGGCGCGCGTGCGTGGCCCTGCACCTGCCGGCGGTAGAGGTCGCGATCCGGAGCTATCTCCGCGGAAACTTCAAGCTCACCCGGACCCAAGCGCAGCTCCTGCTCAGCGCCGATCCCAGCAACTCAGACGCGCGTGCGCTGCTCTTGTTGCTGGGTGACGAAGCGGCGTCCACGGAGCTCTGGGCGGCGCCGGACGCGCTGAGCCCTCGCGTCCGGCAGCTGCTCGAAGCAGAGCTCGCTCACGTGACGAACTAGTGTCCTGTCTCCGTAGGTCGCGGCAAAACTCGCCCGCCCCCTGAGGGTGTGGGCGCACGAGTTTTGCGCCTTCGCGCTACTTTTGAGACGAGGAAACGCTGTGTTGATTCGTTCGGCGAATCACAGATTCGCCTCACGAGCTGCGACGCGGATCGGGTGGATGAAGAGGCACCTGATGCGTCTCCCCCCCCAAAAATCCGTAGGGATTATCCGGCGACGGGCTCACTTCGAAGCTGACGGCGCTGCCGCAGCTGACGGCGCTCCCGAAGGCGCCGTGGAGGTCGAAGGTGCGGGTGCCGCGGCGCGGTGCTGAATCACGAGCTCCACCTGGAGCGTCTCCCCCGCCTTGACCTCGATGTCTTTCCCCACGGATTCCATGGTCGGAGGCAAGAGCGCGTTGATCTTGACCTTGCCCGCTGGGATCCCCTTGATCTCGAATGCGCCACGCTCGTCGGTGACGTCGTGAGTCGGGTACTGAAGCACGAACACGGCAGCGGTGGAGAAGGGGTGCGAGGTGTCGACTAGCTTGTAGCTGCGAGGATGCTCGGGAGTCAGGAGCACACCCTCACGATGCGGCGGCGCGACGAACACCACACCCATGCGGTTTGGACGCAGCTCCGGGATGTAGCTGAAGTCGTCACCACTCTTGATTTCGAGTTGCTGCCCGAACGTCATGGCGATGGTCTGAGTGCCCCAGGAGCAACCCTTGCCGATCACCTCGACCTTCTGTTGTTTCTCAGGAAGGTAGCCCTCGTAGCCCGTCACCGCGACCAGCGCGTCGACCAAGCCTCCACCCTCGGCGACTCGGAACTGCTTGGCGTGAACTGCCCGCGCCGACTCGCACTTGGGCGTAAAGTCGGCTTGCAGATCCGCGTCGGGAGGTGGATCGCCTTCGACGCGAACGATGCCCTTCACGTTCCCCGTCGGTCCGGAGTAAGGCGCGAGCCCTTTAGGGTTCAAGGACTTCGCGAGCAGCGCGGGATCGAGCCCGCCAGGGGGGGAGCTCGCTGAAGCGCTCGGGCTCGGCGCAGCCTTTTCCTCGTGATTGCAAGCACACAGGATCACAGCAGCAAACACGCCAATTACCTGTGGAAATACGCGGCGGACGAAGGTGGGAGGGAAGCTCACTTGGTGTGCTCTCGTAGTAGGTGCGTCGGCTTTCCTGAAGTCGACTGGTTGTGCGGCTTACAACAGGACGGGGCGGCCTGTCTTCCCCACCATCTCCCCTTTCGTGCCCGACGCCCTGAGGCACTTCCACTCCCCTAGCTTCGAAGCGTGCAGTTGCGCGGGACGCAACGTCGGAAACATTGTTTCCGATCCGCAAACTGAGTGATTTCGGCTGGATCCGCGATTTGTACCCGCGGCTGCCGGCCGATTTGTGTCGCCCCTGAGGAACGCAACAAAAATTTGCAGCCGTACGGTCGTGCATGGGTTTCCTGCCCTAGGTCGGTCGTGTAAGGTCGCTCGGCTCGCCTAACTGTCGAGAAAGGATCTTCGAGGAAATGAACACTCGCCGAGACACATTGGTCGTTGCCCTGTTGGTGATGGGCAGCCTGCTTGCTTGCAAGAAGAAGGAAACCCCTGCTCCCGTCGCCACAGAGGACCCGGTCGCTACCGCTACCGCGACCGCCACGGCCGCACCTGTGGTCGACAAGACCTTCAAGGTTGGCGAGGAGGCCACCCAGCTCGATTACAAGATCAAGGTCAGCGAGGTGAAGGAGTGCAAGGCGCGCTACTACGAGAAGTCTTCGCTGAAGAAGGCGGGCCACCGCCTGATCGGCGTCGAGATGACCTTCGAGTCGATCAGCGACAAGCAGTTCACGCCTGGTACCTACAACATGAAGATCGTCGACGACGAGGGGCTGACCTACAAGTACAGCTTCCGCGGCACCTGTGAGCCCCGCTTGCAGAGCGGCACCCTGAACAAGGGCGAGAAGGCCAAGGGCTGGGTCACGTTCGAGGTGGGTGACAAGGCCAAGGGACTCAAGTTCGCCTACGATCACCTGTCCATCCTGGGCCCGAAGCAGAACGTGAAGTTCGAGCTTGGGGACGTCGCCGCCGGTAAGTGAGCGACTACGGCCTCGCCCTTGGGCGGGGCCAGGAGAAGGGCCGCGAGCGATCGCGGCCCTTTCTCTTTTTGTGCACCCAGAGCGTCGCCCTGCATTTGCCCCGTAGCGGGGTATGGCCTGGCTCGCATAAGCTCCGGCGGCTCGTCATGCCGTTCTCGAAAGGAGCGTCGAGCAATGAACACCCGCAGAGACACACTGGTCCTTACCCTAATCGTCATGGGGAGCCTCCTCGCCTGCAAGAAGAAGCAGGAGGATGCCCCTGTCGCTACCGAAGATCCGATCGCGACCTCCACCGCCACCACTACCGCGACTGCAGCACCGGCCGCGGACAAGACCTTCAAGCTGGGCGAAGAAGCCACTCAGCTCGACTACAAGATCAAGGTGACCGAGGCGAAAGAGTGCAAGCCTCGTTACTACGAGAAGGCGCAGCTCAAGAAGGCGGGGCATCGTTTGATCGCCGTCGAGATGACATTCGAAGCGATCGCGGATCAGCCCGTCACGCCCGCGACCTACAACATGAAGATCGTCGACGACGAGGGTCTCACCTACAAATACAGCTACATGGGTGGCTGCGAGCCGCGCCTGCAAAGCGGCAGCTTGAACAAGGGTGAGAAGGCCAAGGGCTGGGTCACCTTCGAAGTCGGTGAGAGCGCCAAGGGGCTGAAGTTTGCCTACGATCACTTCGCGATCCTGGGGCCGAAGCAGAACGTGAAGTTCGACATCGGCGAGGTCGCCGCAGCCAAATAACCCTGAACTTTTCCGCTGGGTGCGGCCAATGCTAGAGCCTCTTCTAGCGGTCATGAGCACCTACGGAACACACCCGAGCGCGCGTCCAAACTGGGCGCGCGCGTTGGTTTGTGGCGCGCTATTGCTCGGGGTCATTGGCTGCAAGCGAGAGCCCGAAGCTGACCCAGTCGAGCCGCCGCCGGACGCAGGCAGCGAGACCAAGCTCGCTGCGCCGAGCTCCGCCGCCGCGAACGACGTCGGTGGCAAACCCCGCGGAATCGGTCAGGTCGCTCACGCGCCCAGTTACGAGATGGTGCTGCTCGGCGCGAAGACCTGTCCTCCGCCAGCGTGGCATCACATCAGAGCCGGCTACACGCGCTTGGGGGTCGAGGTCGAGCTGCGTGGCAAATCGAGTTCCCAACGCGTCCCCGCCAATCCGTTCTACGCGCGACTCATGGATCCCGAGGGAAAAGCCTATCGCCCGGTGTTCGGCGGCTGCGAGCCAGATCTCCGACACACGCCGCTCGCTGCCGAGGAGAGCGTTCGCGCTTACATCACCTTCGAGATCCCGGAGGCCACAGGACGCCTCACGCTCCGCTACGACCCCCAGCTCAAGAGCCCGGAGGCCCTGGAGTTCGATCTCGGGATGTCTCCGACCACCGCCGACTCAGCGAGCCGCTGAGAGCGCGGACCCCACATGCGAGCGAGCCGCCTCCGTCGTTGAGGCGGCTCGAATCTCTGGCGTTGGTTGGGGGGAGAGCGGACTCCCTGCGTGCGCACGCTCCAAAAGGCAGCGTCAGGGGCTAACCGCACCTAGCGCCATGGCGAGGGGCGTTCCTGGAGCGATCCCCAGTGCGAGCACCAGGAAGCCGGCGATCACCAGCGCGCCCGTAACCATTCCGGAGCGCATTGGGACCGCGAGCGGTGCACCGGGCGCCGGCTCACGGAAGTACATGAACACGATCACCCGCAGGTAGTAGTAGGCACCGAGCAAGCTATTGAGCAAGCCGAGCACCGCCAACAGGTAGAGCTCGCTGCCCATTGCCGCGCGGAAGATGTAGAGCTTGCCGAAGAAGCCAGCCGTCGGCGGCATGCCCGCCAACGACAGGAGGAAGACCGTGAAGGCCAGTGCCGCCGCCGGGTGGCGCTTGCCGAGGCCCGCCAAGTCTTCGTAGCTCACGGCCTCTGCGCCGCGGCTGCCGCACAAGATCAGCGCACCGAACGCACCCGCGGTCGAAACCGTGTAGGTCAGGAGGTAGAACATCACGCTCGCCTGGCCTTCAGCCGGCGCGCGCATGGTTGCCACAAGACCGACAAGCACATAGCCCGCGTGAGCAATCGATGAATACGCGAGCATGCGCTTCACCGACTCCTGACGTCCGGCGATCAGGTTCGCGACCGTCATCGTCAGAATGGCGAGGAACGCCAGCACCGGCGGCCAACCCGTGCCCCAGCTCATCAGGCGCTCGTCACCGAAGCTGGTCAGCAGCACGCGCATCATCACGGCGAACGCGGCGGTCTTCACTGCCACGGCCATGAACGTTGTCGCCGGAGTCGGCGCGCCCTCGTACGCGTCGGGAGTCCACATGTGGAACGGCACCGCGCTCACCTTGAACGCCAGACCAGCGAGGTTCAGCACCAAACCAAGCACCACGAGCGCCGCATTCACCGTGCTGCCAGGCTGCCCAATGCTGGCCACGGCTTCGCCGATCCCCTTGAGATCCGTGTGGCCTGTGGCGCCGTAGAGGAGCGCCGCGCCAAACAGCATCAGCGCAGCAGCAAAACTGCCGAGCAAGAAGTACTTCAGCGACGCCTCCGCGGCGCGCGGGCTGCCCCGGCGCAAGCCGATGAGCGCGTAGACACCAAGGCTCATCGTCTCGAGCCCGATGAACAGGCTGAGCAAGTCGCCGGAAGCGGCGAGCACCTGAGCACCGAAAGTCGCCAAGATCACCAGCGGGAAGAACTCACCGCGATCGATGTTGTGCTCGGGCAGGTAGCCACCTGCGAGCAGGGCCGCGAAGGCACCGCCAAGGCAGAGCACGAAGCTCATGAAGAGCGCCACGCGGTCCATCACGAGCCACGGCTCGAGGAGCTTCAGCTCCGGGAGATTCTGCGGCCCGACCATCCACACGGCGACGCTGAGCACAGCACCGGCAAAGAGAATCACCGCAGCGCCTAGGCCAAGCTCGCCGCTGCGGCCTGCACCCGCGTCCACGATGTGCTCGGTGCCGTGCAACTCCTTGTCGACCTGAGGCTTGCCGAAGGCTTCGGCGAGCATCAGTAGCAGCGCGCCAAAACCGACCGCCAGGAGCGGAGAGAGAGGGAACAGCAGATTCATTGTGCGCTCTCCTTGTCGAGCGCGGCGGTCGCACCCTGAGGAGCCTCGGTTTGTTTCTTCGGATCCTCGGGGTAACCCGAGCTGAGTGCTCCAGAGAGCCGCGGCAGCAACACCGCGCGGTCCGGGTTCGTATCCATCGCGTTGCGGAACTCCCGGGTAGAATCCATGAAGCGCGCGGTCACGCCAGAGACGCTGGACTTCATGCGATCCAAGAACAGGTTCGGGAACAGACCGAGCACGAACACCATCGCGATCAGCGGAGCGAGCACCACCGTCTCGCGCACATTCAGGTCCTTGAGGTGCTTGTTCTTTGGGTTGGACAGCGGACCGAAGAAGGTCTTCTGCACCATACTCAGCATGTAAACCGCGGCGAGGATCACGCCGAACGCGGCCAGGCCACCCTGGAGCTTGCCGTGGCTACCGAGCACGCTGGAGGTGAAGGAGCCCATGATCACCATGAACTCACCCACGAAGCCGTTGGTGCCAGGAACACCAATGCTCGACATC
>JBFXBK010000014.1:0-54225 GCA_050183255.1 Polyangiaceae bacterium
GTTCACTGCACTTGGCTTGTTGCTCACCGGCTATGCGATCCTCGATGGCTTCGACTTGGGTGTTGGCACGCTGCATCTCTTCGCCAAGAGCGAGTTCAGCAAAGACAGCGACGAGCACGGTGAGCGGCGCATCTTGCTCAACGCGATTGGTCCCTTGTGGGACGGCAACGAAGTCTGGCTCGTGACCTTTGGTGGTGCGCTCTTCGCTGCATTTCCCCGCGCCTACGCGACGGCGCTGTCGGGCTTTTACATGCCGTTCATGTTGCTGCTGGTGACGCTAATCGGGCGTGCGGTAGCGATCGAGTTCCGCTCCAAGCGCCCGGAGCGTTGGTGGCGAGCCTACTGGGACTTCTCGTTCAGCGCCGCGAGCACGTTGGTCACGTTCATCGCTGGCGTTGCCGTGGGGAATGCAATTCGGGGGATCCCAATCGACTCCGATGGCGAGTACGCGGGCACGCTCATGACGCTCTTGAACCCGTACGCCGCAGCTGTGGGCGGGTTCGCCGTGGTGACCTCGGCGATGCACGGTTCGATCTACCTCGCGCTCAAGACGGAGGGCGCACTGCGCAAGCGGGTCACGAGCTGGATGTGGACGAGCTTCGGGTTGTTTTTGGTGGGCTACGTCGGGGTGACGATAGTGACCCTGGTCGGTGTACCAGGGGCGCTCAGGAACTTCGAACGCTGGCCGGCCGCGTGGGCGCTCGTCGCGCTCAACGTCTTGGCGATCGCAAACATCCCGCGAGCCATCCATCAGGGGCGAGCGGGCTACGCGTTCATCTCGTCGGCTGCGACCATCGCCTCGCTAGTGTTTCTGTTCGGGATGGCCATGTTCCCCAACCTGCTGCACTCCACACCCGCTCCGGAACACAGCCTGAGCATCTACAACGCCTCCAGCAGCGAGACCACGCTGCGACTGATGCGTGTCGTGGCGTTCATCGGCGTCCCGCTGATCCTGACGTACACCACCACGGTGTACTGGATCTTCAGAGGTAAGACGCGCATCGACGACTCGAGCTACTAGCTGGGAAAATCGAACGCAGGGCGGAATCGACCGCTGGCTGCGGCCTCCAGTGCGCAACGCTTGGGTTGCGCACGCAACACTGGAGTGCACCCCAGTCGCGTGTGGGGGCCACAAAAAGGCGACACGCAGGGTTTGGGGCCCTGCGTGTCTTGGGATTGAGGAGGTGCTTGGAGGATCCGGTTCGCGTCGTTAGCTGCGAACCCTGCGCATCCGCGAGGACACGCGAAGTGCGGCGAGTGAGGAGATGCGGCGAGTGCGGCGATGCGGCGACGCTCTGGGATCAGGCGGTGTGCGCCAAGGGGATGCTCGAACGGATCCCGCTTTCGTGTGCCCGCGCCAACAGGTGGCGCGCGAACGTCGCGCGCAGCTCCTTGCGAAGCGACTCGCTCTGGTGCCACTCGCCAGGCGAAGCGCTCATCGCGCGCACGATGGTTGAAGCGCCAAGCGTGGAGGCCAGCTCGAGCTTGTCTGCACGGAATTCGCCGCGCCCAGTGTCGAGGCAGCTGCCAAGCAACACCTGGCAGGTGTGGAGCGGCTGAGGGACGAATCCGGGGACCAGCTTGCCGAGATCCAGCTCGAGGGAAGCCGCTTCCACCGCGACGTCCGCCGCGATTGCAAACGCTTCCTCCAGAGAGTCGGCGCGATGGGCGCGAGTCTGATGCTCCACCGTGAGCACCTCGATACGGCGCTCGGCGAGCTGACTAAGCAGATCCTCCTTGCCGCTGAAGTACTGGTAGAGCGAGCCAACACTGACCCCCGCCACCTTCGCGACGCGGTTCGTGGAGAGCCGCTTGAAACCGTGCTGCTGGAGCACGCGGGCCGCGGCGACCAGGATGGTGAGCACCGTCTCGCGGGACCGCGCTTGTTGAGGAGTGCGTCGAAGAGTCGGAAGTTGCGCCATGATGTGCCAATCGAAGGAAAAGAGGTCAGGTTCTAGGGTTCGCCGCATTCAGGAGCAATTGGTGTGCCAGCTATTTTGGCCCAACCCAGACGCCCCAACACGGATTGTGAGTCGCCACGACCACCGCGTTCCGATCACTCGAAGCGCAAAAAAGTCCAGGCCAAGTGATAACCGCCGTGATTCGTCCCACTGACCGGTCGGAAGGGCGAGACTGTGGTGCGAACTTCACGGGTGCCTTCTGGTGGGTGTAACTGAGAGTCCACGGTTGCCGGCTGACCGGGTCTAACCGGGCGCGAGCACACCGCGGATCGAGCGGTGGACGGGGTTCGATGGTTTTGCGAAGCCGACCTTGGCTCGCGTTCGTTTCCGCGAGGGCAAGAGTCAGCCGGCGCGAAGTCATACGCTCTCAGCGGACAAAAGCCCCCAAGCGCTCAGTTTTTGTGACGTGGCTGGTCACGGGTCGAGGCGCGTATCAGTTCCGCGCGGACTCAGCGCTGAGACTGAGCGTTAGCAAACTGTCGCTCACCCCGCGAGCGCGGTGCGGATGCTATCGCGTGTGACCTGGGCGAGTCGCTCCAGATCCGCAGGAGCAACGCAGTACGGCGGCATCCAATAGACGGTGTCGTGCAGCGGCCGCAGCAGCACGCCTCGCTCAAGCGCGGCGCTACGGATCCCGAGGGAGAGCCGGCCCTTTCCTAGGGGCGACTCCCAGCCCGCATCAGGCTGTACTTCCAGCGCCACCACCAGCCCCGCCTGCCGGCGCGCGACGACTTGCGGCAGCGACTCCGCAACCTGGCGCGAGAGCACCTCGAGTTGGTTCGCCAGCGAAGCAAGGTGCTCCATCGGGTGTTCGTCGTCGAACAGGCTCAGGCTCGCGAGACCCGCACTGCAGGTGATCGGATTCGCCGTGAAGGTGTGGCTGTGCAGGAAGGTGCGGCTAGGGTCGCCCTTGAACGCTTCGTCGATGCCATTTCGGATCAAGACGGCACTGAGGGGCAGCACCCCCCCGCTCAAGCCTTTGCTGAGGCACAAGAAGTCGGGCGCGACCGCCGGCAGACACCACTCCGAAGCGTAGAGCCGACCAGTGCGCCCGAAGCCCACCGCGATTTCATCGGCGATCACGTGGATCCCTAGGCGTTGGGCCGCATCGACCAGCGCGCGGTAGAAGCCGACCCCGGGCATCACCATGCGCCCAGCGCACTGAATCACCGGTTCGACCAAGAGCGCAGTCAGCTGATCTTGGTGCTCTTCCAACAGCCTAATCGCTTGCGCCGTCTCCGGGGTATCCGCGCCCTGGTTGGCCAGCAAGTCCGCGTTCTGGTGCTCGCGGTGACTCGGCACCGGCAGCTCGACAACCGGAAACAACAACGGTCCGAACTGCTCCCGATACGCGCGATTGCCGCTGACCGCCAGCGCGCCCAGCGTTTCCCCATGGTAACTATTGGTCAGGGTAGCCAGGCCTTGGCGCTGAGCCTCCCCCATCTGCTGGCGGTACTGGTAGCTCATCTTCAGCGCGACTTCGATCGCCGCAGAGCCGCAGTCCGCGAAAAAGACTCGGCCGTAAGCGCCACGGCCACCAGGTGCGCGGGCTACCAGCGCCTCGGCGAGCTCCAGCGCCGGTTGGTGAGTGAAGCCAGCGAACATCACGTGATCCAGCCGCGCCGCCTGTTGACTGATCGCCTCCACGATGCGTGGATGACCGTGCCCATGCAGGCAGGTCCACCAGCTGCTGATTGCGTCCAGGATCCGCTCGCCCGAGCTGGTCTCGAGGTAGGCACCTCGTGCCGCGCGGATAGGCAACGGCGGAAGCAGCTCCAAGTCTTGGAAGTGGGTCGCTGGGTGCCAGAGTAGTTCCGCGTCTCTGCGCGCAAACTCGCTCGCGCCTGCGCTCGACTGCTCTGGCGCGCGACGGGTCACTTCTTTTTGTTCTTCTTGTTCTTCTTACCGCCGACCCACTTCGCCGCGGCCTTCAGTTTTTGTTCCGCGGGGATATCATTCCCATCGACGAACATCCACTTGCCGTCGAGCTTGCGGAACTCCGCGCGTTCGCGGTGCTGGGTGGTGAGCCCCTTGAGCTTGTACTTCGCCACGAAGTCGACGGTGCCCTCTTCGTCCCCTGCCCCACCAGCTTCGGTCCGCAGGATCTCGAGTCCCATCCACTCGCTCTCACGGCTCCAGACCTCCACCTCTTCGCGCACTACGTCCTCCCGGGTCTCCGGGTCGTGGCTGCTCAGGATGAAGTCGACGTTGCCTTTCGCAAACGCGACGTACCGAGAGCGCATCAGCGCCTCAGCGGTGGGCGCGGCCTGCTTGCCCTCCAGGATGGGGCCGCAACAGGCGGAGAAAGCGTTTCCGGATCCACAGGGGCAAAGCTCGCTGTCTGTCATAATGGCGACGCGGCCGTAGCGCTTTGGCGCCGCTGAATCAAGCGTAGCGGGCCATGTCCTTGGCGTGCAGGGGTTTGGGGGAGAGCACATCCGCCGCAAACCGAGCTGCGCTGCTCGCGGCGACCAAGCAGCGCGCCTCTCCCCCAACCCAAGCTGCCCCGATCGTGGCGGCAGGACCCGGCAGACGAGCCGCGTTCAGCGCGCCTGAATCTGCCAATCCCGCGTCAAAGCTCTACGTTTTTGTCCATGGCCTTGTGTCCCGAGCCTTCGCTGCCTAGACACACCAGACCCCCGGGGAAGATCTGGCGAGAGCCGGGCACCCCAACTCGATATTCGACAGGGAACAAGAGGAGAGACTGATGGCGATTGAACTACCGGCGTTGCCCTGGGCGAAGGATGCCCTCGCGCCGCACATCAGCGCAGAGACGATCGACTACCACTACGGCAAGCATCACAATGCTTACGTTACGAACCTGAACAAACTCATCGACGGCACCGACCTCGCCGGAAAGAGCCTGGAAGAGATCGTAAAGGCGGCCGAAGGTGGCGTGTTCAACAACGCGGCCCAGGTGTGGAACCACACGTTCTACTGGAACTCCATGAAGCCCGCGGGCGGCGGTGCTCCGAGCGGCGCGCTCGCTGACGCGATCAACGGAAGCTTCGGCAGCTTCGACAAGTTCAAGGAGGAGTTCTCCGCCGCAGCCGCAACACAGTTCGGCTCGGGCTGGGCGTGGCTGGTCAAGGAGGGCGACAAGCTCGCGGTGATGAAGACTGCGAACGCGGAGACCCCCCTCACCAAAGCCGGCGTGACGCCGCTGCTCACCATCGACGTGTGGGAGCACGCCTACTACGTCGACTACCGCAACGCTCGACCCAAGTACATCGAGACGTTCCTCGCGAGCCTCGCGAACTGGGACTTTGCGGCGAAGAACCTGGCCGGCTGATAGCCACGCGTCTCCTCGCGGATAGCGAGGTTGCCAGCCTGCAAGACCAAGCACGGGCGACCGCGGGCGGACGATGAAGGACTGAGTGTCCGAGTCGCTCCCTCGAGGTCGCCCGTCTTGCGTTGGTGAGTCAATCGCGACGGGGACCCAGATCGGATCCGGCAAGTGCACGGGTGAGCAGAGAGCGAGCGAGCTCATCCAACGTCGTGGCTCGGCACTTCAGCAGCAAGCGCCGGATCTGCGACTTCAAGGTGTTGACGGAAATGCCGAGCTCTTGCGCCATCAGCTCGCGGGGGATCCCCGCCACGCTCGCCGCCACGATCTCCACTTCGCGAGGTGAGAGTTGCTCTGCGCGCGCGAGCTCGTCCACCAACCAGCCAATACGTAGATCGCCGGTCCAATGGAACGAGATGCAGCGCCGCGCGAACTGCTCGAGGAACTCGTGCTCCGGCGGCTTGACCACGAACTCCGCGTTCAAGCGTCCTGCCTCCCTCAGGAACTCCGCGCGTGTGTGGCTCGTCAAGATCAACGCCGGTGCGCCGAAGCCGCGTTCGCGAAGCTCTCGCAACAACTGAAAACCAGAACCGTCAGGAAGCTCCAGATCCAGAAGTACTCCCGCGTGCACGTCTCCCTGACTTAGCACGCGACGCCCACTTGCGAGATCACCAGCGCTCTCCACGGGAGCGAACGGCGAAAGCGCATGGCGCGCCAAGCGGATCCAAACTTCGTCGTCTTCGACGATCAAGAAGCCCTTCTTACTGTTCATCCTGGACGCACTTCCGGCCCCCGGTTGATTCCTTCTCGACCCGACATCGAGCTGACGCTTGCTGCACCCCAGAGCGGGGACAGTGCCTCCCCCACGACCGCGCCAACGAGGTTATCTTGCAAAACAAACATTTCCGCACGTCTATCATCTACCAAGCTAGCGCTTGCTTCAAGTGGGGGGTGTTTCTAACTGCAAACCAACGCGGCCGTGCAAACAAGCGCGGCCTGCCATCAAGGCCCACCTCTCAAGCCGCTGTGAGCCCGCTTGAGAGCACGGTGCCGTATGTCTCGACACGTCTTGCTCGGTAGTCGCGAGCACTGAAGTCGCGATCACTGAAGTCGCGATTACTGCACGGCTGCGGTAGATACTTGACGGGCGGACGCGCGAAGCGTTGGTGATCTCCAGTTGCATCGGCTTCCCGGCGGTTCCGGGCGCTAGCCGCCCGGAAACTAAACAGACTAGCCAGCTCCGCGCAGCGCCTGCGAGCTGCATCATGACTGGGCGCATTCGAGCGAACGAAAACCCACGATAAACGGCCACGGGCGAACACACCTGGCGAAACTTGGGTCATGCTGCATGCGACGATGAGCAACGCTGTGGGTGAGCCTCCGAGCCTTCCGTTCATCCTTCGGGGTACACCCTCAGGGATAGTTTACACGACACTCCGAGGCGCGCATGGTGAAGCTGGGAAAAGTCGTGATCGGGTTCTCCATTTCGTTCGATGGCAAACACGAGCGGGGGACTTGGGGGAGATCATGTCTTGTATGGTTGTTCGCGCCTGAAAGCGCGGATCGCTGGGTGTTCGCCCTCTGGGCTGCGGACTGACCCGACGCGCGGCAACGTCGGTGCAGCCGCCCAGTTTGGCAGGCAGGCAGTGGTTGGTGGTCTTGTACGACGTACTCTTGCGTGAGCCACAGCGTGCATGAGCGAAGGTGCGTCGATCCGTTGTCTCGAACCATTTGACAGGGAGCTGTTTCATGACCGAAACGCATGCAGTGATCGATCGCGCTCTTCGTCGCCCGCACGCTGACGTCCCTCGCCGAGCGTACGTCGCCCCACACCGCGGTACCCTCGTTGCCCTCGTCTCGCTTATAGGTACGGTGGCCGGATGCGCCAGTCCGACCGACGAAAGTCCAGCACCGGAAGCTGCTCGAACCACTGAGGCGTTACAGCTCAACGCCGAGATCGACACGCTGGGCCCCACGACCACCTCCACGCCAGTGGGGCTCGCGCTCGAGTTCGAGAACGGCGCCGGTCCAACGCTACGCGTCCGCGCCGGACAGAAGTTCTTTATCGAGCAGCTGGACCTGCGCGGCGCGATTGACGCGACGACCGACGAAGGCGTCGATGGGCTGGATGACCGAGGTTCCCTGGCCGGGCTCGATTGGCGCGGCGTTGAATTAGATGACCAGGAGTTCGTGGGTCTGGGCAACCCCGACGGTACCTTCACTCGAAGGCGGTTCTTCACGGGGGCGCGCTGGATGCGGCGGCCGAGCATCATGGTGGTCAACCAGCTCGACAGTCACGGTCGTCCCACGGCTGTGCCCTGGATCCTCAATCTCGGCGCGGACTCCCACCGCTCGCCTCTGGACACGTTCTTCATCCGACGCACGCGGGCCATCCAGTGGACCTACGATTGTCCTAGCAAGGAGGACTGCAGCGGCGCCTCGCTCTTCGAAGAAGAGGGTCTGGTGGAGCTGCGACATAGTGCGTGGACACATCAGGTGCGGCGCTTTGCTCCCAATACGGCGAAGCTCGAGCTCTTGTGGTCCGAGCTGCCCTCCGCTCGCTGGAAAGTGGACGTCGAGCAGGTCGCGGATCCCGGGTATGACTACAACTTCAATATCCTTATGGATATAGACGAGCCTGAGGACGGGGTCTTTCAGCCCGGAGACGACGTCCCTGTGTCGCTCACGCTCGTAGACGGCTCCGGAGCCCGCCTTCACCCCGAAGGGTCATTGCCTAGCTACGCCGATGTCGTGTTTGGTCCGAATCCGGCCGGGATTGACTACTACAACGCGTTCTTCGATCCGACCACCACGTACTACCGCCGCAAGCACCGCGAGCGAATGATGGCGATCCAAATGATCGGGCCCGCCCAAGACATCCAGCCGATTCGAACTGTTGCTCCGTTGGAACAATTCTTGGTCCCGTCAGACACGTTGCTCCTCGGCACGCAAGACCGCGATGGCATGTACGCCGAAGCTCAGCTCTTCCCTCCGGCGCATGTCTTGTTCGGGGGCGCCTTCTTCCCCGAGAGCGGCGCGTGGGCGACCCCGGTTAGCGATCAGATAACGTTCCACGTACCGAGCGACGCCAAACCAGGAACGTATCGCATCACGATGAAGGCGCGACGGACCTTCATGGGCCAAGACATCCCGCGCACCGTGACCAAAGAAATCCAGGTTGGTTCCGGGGAGCACACGACGGCGTCGCTCCCGACAGGACCTTGCAACACCTGTCATAGCGGCGCTGGGGATCTCTCGCGAGTCTTGCACGCCAACGCCGATCGAGCGGCTTGCAATGGCTGCCACGTGCCCCTGGGCTTTGAGCTAGAGGGGCCGGTCTACGTGCGCACTCACTTCATCCACTCCCGTTCAGAACGCTTCGACAGGCCAAAGAGCGACTGCTCATCTTGCCACAAGGAAAAGAGCAGCATCCAGCGCGTGAGCAAGTCAGCCTGTCTGTCTTGTCATGACTCTTATCCAGATAGTCACGTCGAAGCCTTTGGTCCCATCCAGAGCATGTACGTCGGCGGCGACACGGAATCCTTCGACAACTGCACGTCTACCTGTCACCAGAACCACCCGGGCAGCCATCTCTAGTCTCAGCATCCATTGTTGCTGACCCTTGTGGCAACGCCCTTAGAGCCTCGAATAGGAAACCCGACCATGGCATCGGTAAGTTTAGAGTCGGTTCGAACCACACAACTCGAGGCGACTGAAGCCGCCGCCCACCTCGTCTCCCAGTTGAAGGGCGACGACCCGAAGCTGGTGTGCTTCTTCAGCGCGCGATCAGTCGATCAGGCCGCGCTGAACCAAGCACTGCGCGAGCAGCTCCCCAAGGGCACTCGGCTGGTTGGTGCGACCACCGGCGGAGAGGTGGACCGCGATGGGATTCATCAGGGGAGCATCGTACTCGGCGCCTTGTCGGGTGACTTTGAGGTGGGCATCGGACTCGGTGAAAAACTGCAGGAGAACGCGCTCCAAGCTGGCGAAGACGCCGCGCGCCAAGCGTGTCGGGAGCTTGGTGTGCGTCAGGCCGATCTCGACCTGCGCCACTACTTCGGCATGGTGATGGACGACGGATACCAGCAGAAGAAAGAAGAGCTGTTGCTGGGGGTGTTGTCGAAGAATCAGGGCACGGTCCTGGTAGGCGGCGGCGCGAACGACCAGAGCCCATTCGGAGGCAGCGCGATCATTCATGCTGACGACCGGGTCAGCACCAACTCGGCCGTCATGGTAATGTTCCACACGGAAGCACCGTGGGGAGCTCTGCGGTCTCACGCTTACCAGCCAACTGGCAAGCGCCTGATGATTACGAAGACCGATGAGACCGGCAAGCGCGCGCTGGAGATCGACGGTCAGCCCGCGGTGAAGCGCTACGCTGAGTTGACCCAGGTCGGCGTCGAAGAGCTGGACTTCGGCAAGCCTCGAGGGTTTGGCAGCTCTACGCTGGCGCTCAGGGTGGGTCGTGAATACTTCATTCGCTCCCCCCTGATGCCCCTCCCGGACGGTTCGATTCAGTTTGCCAACTTTCTCGAGGACGAGACAGAGCTTGAGCTCATGAACCTCGGTTCGATGCCCGAAGTGACGCGAGCATTCTTCGCGGAAGAGCTGCCGCGCAGGGTCAAGAATCCCCAGGCCGCCATGCTGTTTCACTGCTCTGGTCGCTACATCCTCGCGCAAGCGAAGAATCAGGTCGAAGAGCTTTCCAAGGCATTCGCCGAGGCGCCCGTTTCCGTAGGGCTCAACTGCAACTTCGAGCTGTATTGCGGCTTTCACATCAACACCACGCTCACCACCCTCGCGTTTGGTTCAGATGACTGACTCGGACCTCGACCGCACGGCGTTGCGACAGCGCATCAGCGAGCTGGAGACCGAGAACCGAAGCCTCAAGGCGGAGGTCGCGTCGAAGAGCCAGCTCGCGCAGAAAGCGCTCGCCAGCTACCAGCAGCGAGCGCTCCACATGGAGATCATCCGCCAACAGAACGAGGACCTGGATCGACTGACAGCAGACCTCGCGCAGGCGAAGCTGAAGGCGGAGGCGCACGCGCGTGAGGCGGAGAACGCGGCGCGCTTGAAGAGTGAGTTCCTGGCGAACTTCTCCCACGAGATACGCACCCCGCTGAACGGCATCATCGGCTACTGCGACCTCTTGGCGCGCGAAGAAGGCGATCGGCTCACGATTCACGGCCGTCGTGACCTCAGCACCATCAAATCGAACGCGCGCACCCTGCTTGCGCTGATCAATGACATCCTCGACCTCTCGAAGATCGAGTCCGGCCACGCTGAGGTAATGACCGAGACCGTCGACACCTACGAGCTGGTTGGCGAATGTTGCCGCACGGTATCGGAGCTACTGAAGGGTAAGGACGTAGAGCTGAAGTGCGAGATCGATCCTCGGGTTGCCACGTTGCAGTCAGACAGCCTAAAGCTGCGTCAAATCATGCTCAACCTGCTGAGCAACGCGGCCAAATTTACCGAGGTCGGCGAAATCCTGCTGAGGCTCCAGCTCCACTCCAGTGGGCTACTGCTCTCCGTTGAGGACACGGGGGTCGGGATCCGCGAAGAGGATCTGCAGCACATCTTCGAGAAGTTCCGCCAGGTGGATGGCTCGAGCCGTCGGGTCGCGGGCGGCACCGGTCTTGGGCTCGCCATCGTGCGCGAGCTTTCGCGCTTGCTCGGCGGTTCGGTGAGCGTGACGAGTACTCAGGGTCGAGGCAGCTGCTTCCTGGTGGAGTTGCCCGGCGCGCTGGTCAGCGAGGGTGCGCAAAAGGCCTCCGAGCCCGTAGCTGAGGATCTGGATCCGAACGCCACCTCCGTCTTGATCATCGATGACGACCCGCTCGTGCGCCAGCTGTTGCGGGGGCAGCTCGAGGGCGAAGGTTTCCGCGTGTATACCGCCAACGATGGCGTTGAGGGCATTCAGCTCGTGCGCCACCTGAAGCCGTCGGTGATCGTGCTGGATATTCATCTACCCCGCATGGACGGGTGGACGGTGATGTCCGCGCTGAATGACGATCAAGCGCTCGCCAGCATCCCCGTGGTGATCGTGAGCGTCGAGGAGCAACGCAAGCGCGGCTTCGCGCTCGGTGCATGTGACTACCTGATCAAGCCGGTCGAACCCGAACGCTTGAGTCAAGCCGTCCGCCGGGTCGTTCGCCCCACGGGTGACGTGCTGGTCGTCGATGACGACCATGACACGCGGGAGCTCATCAGCCGACGACTCACCGGCGAAGGCCTCCGGGTGCATACCGCGGCCTCCGGTCGCGAGGCACTCGACCGCATCGCCGCATCGCCTCCGACCTTGGTGATCCTCGACCTCATGATGCCTGAACTGGACGGCTTCGAAGTCTTGCGACGCATGCGTAAAGACGGTTCGAGCACGCCAGTCATCGTCCTCACCGGGAAGACCCTCACCCCCCAAGAGCAATCCTCATTGCGGGACGGATTCGCCCACATCATCGCCAAGAACGGGGTCTCCGTAGATCGCGTCGTGGAACAGGTGAAGCGCGCGGTGATTCAACGTCGCGATGCAGGAGTGGAAGCGCTTCCGTGCGTGCTCTACGTCGAGGACATCGCGCAGAACCGAGAGATCGTGCGTCGGTATCTCACCGGCGTCGCTCAACTGCTCGAGGCGGAGGACGGACGCACGGGCCTTGAAATGGCGCTGGCGCAGAAGCCAGACCTAGTGCTCATGGACCTCTCGTTGCCTGGCATGGATGGCTGGGACGTCACACGCAAGCTCAAGCAAAGTGAGCAAGGGAGCACCATCCCCGTTGTCGCGCTCACGGCGCATGCGTCCCCGGAAGACCGACAACACGCTCTGGAGGCTGGCTGCCTCGACTACCTGACCAAGCCCGTAGACCGAGAACTGCTAATCAAAACCATACGGAAATATATCAGTGGTCGCAGCCATGCCAAATCCTAGCCGACAAAGCGACGCCCCGAGGGTGTTCGTGATCGACGACGACGAACGACAGCTCAGGCTGATCGAGTCCATGTTGCGTTCAGAAGGATTCGAGGTGGCAACCACATCGGAGCCGATCGGAGCATCAAACCTCGTGAGGGCGTTCAGCCCAGATGTTGTCTTGCTCGACGTGCATATCCCAGCCTTGTCGGGAGACCGCCTGCTGGGCTTGCTGCGCAAGGTCACCGAAAAATCCACACGGCTAGTGCTGCACTCTGCTGCCGACTTGGAATCGCTGCGCGAGCGTGCGCGCGCCGTAGGTGCGGACGGTTGGATTCAAAAGAACTTTGACAGCGGTCGGCTCGCGACGGAGCTGCGTCGACTGATGCTCAGCTAACCCTCACCTCAAGGACCCCTCGCCATGACAAAAACCTCTCTGGTCCAGGCGCCCCGCGGCGAACTGGCGAATGGCTCGTGGAATTCACTCGGTCGGGATGTGCTCACCCCCTTGTGCGCGGCGACGGGGCTCGAGAGTCGACTCGACGAGGTGATCGAAGCCTTCGCGCTGCTTACTGAAGGGTGGGGCGAAGAGGCGATCCCCGCCAACCCAGCGTGGGAGTCCGACGTGTGCTCGGACCACTCCCCGTTCGAACCCTCCATCGCTCTATCTCCTCGCGGCAATGTCGTTCGCATCCTGGTCGAAGCGCAAGGTCGGGCGCCCACGCGCGCCGCGCAGGCCGAGGCGGGGCGCGCGTTGACTCAGCGTATCGGAAAGCGTTGGGGCCTGGACACGACCCGCTGTGAGCAACTGGAAGCTCTGTTCTTGGATACAGAGTCCCCGGAGGGGAATCCAGCCGCCGGGCGCTTCGGGATCTGGCATGCCCTCGAGTTTCACCCTGCTCGCCCGACCCCCAGCGTGAAGGTCTATTTCGATCTCGCAAGCTGGGGACCGGCGCTGCACCCGGCCCTGACCGAAGCCGCCCTGCACCAGATCGGCTTCGCCGAGGCCTGGCCCGTACTCGGAGAACTGACGACCCGTCGGGACAGGCAACAAGACCAGCTAGCGTACTTTTCCATCGACGTGGAGGACTCGCCTCATGCCCGAGTCAAACTCTACCTGCGCCACCATGCGGCGAGCGCGGAACACCTCGACGGACTGTTTCGCAGCGCTCGCTCTTACCGCAAAGAAAGCGTCAAGGAAGCCACGCAAGCCCTCGGCGTCGGCGCAGGACCTTACCTCGCGCGCCCAGTCGTCAGTAGCTTCGCCTTCACGAGCAAGTCTCGCAGCGAGCCGGTAAGCGCGACGCTCTATTTCCCCTTGGAAAGCTACGTAGACACCGACGCGTTGGCGTTGAGCCGCGTGTTGGAGTTCAATCGAGAATTTGCCCTACCCACCACAGAGCTCGAGGCTGCGGTGCGCGGCCTCGCGCCGGCTCCACTGGACGAACTGCATGGTCTCACCAGCTACGTCTCGTTCCGTGAAGAACAAGACGTCGCGCGCTCGACGGTATACTTTTCGCCGCTCGCCTTCGGTCGGGACAACGCCAGCGAGCGACGGTTGCGGGCAGCCAAGCACCGTGAGCGCGTCGGAGAGCTGGTACAGCGCTTCGAGCGTCACTCCCTGGTTCACCTGCCGTACTTCCGCCGCATGAGCCGCGAGCCAGTGAGCCTCGAGCGCCTGTGGCTCCTGATGAAGAACTTCGACGTCGCGATCGTCCAGGAGTTTCCCCGCAGATTAGCCTCCCTCGTGGCGCGCGCGCCCGGCGACGCGATTCGGGCACTGCTGGCCAAACAACTCCACGACGAGCTCGGTGGGGGAGACTTCACTCAGGCGCACAAGGCGCTGTTCGCACGGCTGATCTCGGGGCTCGAAGCGCATCGCGCCGACGTCCAGGATCCGCTTATCCCCGCCCGAGCGCTGTCCGACGCGTTGGAGTTCGAGTACGTCAGCGCAGATCCCTGGTTTGGCGTCGGCGCGTCGCTGCTCGTCGAGGTGTTCGGCAAACAGGTGGACACCTTCGTCGCCGCGCAGTTTGCGCGGCAAAAGCAGGTAGCTGGGCACACGCTCGAGTGGCTGGATCTCCACACCGTGCTCGAGGTGGACCACGCAGACGACTCCGCAGAAATCGCAGCTCTGATTCCTGAAGGCGAGGCGGAGGAGGCAGCGCTCGCTGGCGCCGAACACATTGCCAATGCGTCGAACAGGTTCTTCGCGGAAATGTATCGGCTCACTTTCGACTAGGCTCTCGAGCGAGCATGACCCGCCCTGAGCTTGAGCTCGCTCGCCGGGAGTTCCCCATCCTGGAGCAGCGCAACTACCTGGCTAGCCACGCCCTTGGGCCAATGCCACGGAGCGCGCTAGCTGATCTCGCCGAGTATCAGGAGACGCTCCTGCTGCGATGCGCAGGGATCCCCGCACAGATCGAGACCATCGAACGCGTCAGGGGAGCTCTGGCCGGACTACTCAACACCAACCCTGACAACGTAGCGCTTACGGCCAGCGCGACCGCGGGCCTCGCCCAGATCGCGCTCGCCCTCGAGCCCACGGCGGAGCGACGCAGGATCCTGCTGAGCGCTCAAAATTTCCCGTCATCTCGCTTCGTCTGGCAAGCACAAGCGAAGCGCGGCTTTGAAATCATCCGCGTCGAGCAAGAGCTCACACAGGGTGGCGCGCGGGGGGCGGACCAGATCCTCGAGCTGGACGAGCGGACGTGTGCGCTGGTCGTGCCATGGGTCGCTCCTTACTCCGGGGCTCTGGTCGACCTTCCGGAGCTTGCGTTACGATGTCGCCAGGTCGGTGCGCTGCTGATCGTGGACGCGTACCAAGGAGTTGGGATCGTGCCGCTCGACCTGGGCAAGCCTCAGGAGTGCGCGCACGTCATCGTCGGCGGCAATCACAAGTGGTTGTGTGCCGCCAGCATGGGGCTGGCGTTCATGTATGTGGATCCAGCGCTCTCCTCCACGCTGGAACCCGCCGCTCCAGGGTGGATCGGCGAAGCGAGCTTTCCGGCGTTTTCGAACGAGTACCGCCCCGGGATTGGCGCCAGGCGCTTTCAGCAAGGGACGCCTGCCGTAGAGCCGATGTACGGTGCACTCGCTGGGCTGCGTTTCGCGCTCGAGCACGGCGTGGACACGTTGCGCGCAGCCAGCCTCGAGCTCACACGCAGGCTGCTCTCCTCAGCCGAAGCCGCCGGGCTCCGGGTTCTGACTCCGAGAGGCGACGCCGCCCGCGGTGGGACGATCACACTAGACTTCAGCGAGCTAGAAGTTTCCGCGCAGCAACGACTGCTCAAGGAGCTCGCGGGAGCCGGCATCGACGTGGATTTTCGCCCCGGTGGTGGGATGCGGGTGTCACCTCACCCTTGCACGTCACTCAATGACTGTGACGCCGCGGTTTCCACGATTTCAAAGCTGGTAGGGAGAAATTTCGCTCCAGTGTAGCTCCCAGCTTGCCATCACCGCCCGTTTTCGTAGGTTTTGGAGCGTGGGCTTTCTGTTTCTCCATGCTGATGTTCCCACAGGGTTGCCCCTCGAGTTCAACGCCGCCGGCACCACTCACCATTTGAGCGAGGCATGTCGCGTCCGGGATGAGGTGGTCTGCCTCACGAACCTTGAACAGGCGCTGGGTCGTCTGAAGGCACAGCCGGTGCAGGGTCTGATCGTCGACTTGCGGATCCCTGGGGTCCGAGAACAGCTCATCCATATCCGCGCGGATTGGCCGCTGCTCCCGTTGCTGGTCGTGGTCCCCACCGACCAGCCGCAGTGGATCAACCTCGCTCACCCGCTACGAGCGCAGTGCCTGCTAGCTCCCCTCCAACCGACGGACGTGCGGCGGTTCATCCAACAAGCTCTGAGCTTCTGTCCCGTGGAGCGAGAGGAACTGGACGGATACCTATCGCGCTTCGGTCAAGACTATGAGCTGACGACCCGGGAACACGCGCTCGTCGCCGCTGGGCTCGAGGGAGTGCGGCGCAGCGAGCTCTTGGCGCGCTTCCGCATCAGCGAGAACACCTTGAAGAGCCAGGTTCGAGGACTGCTGCGCAAGACGGGACAAGCTTCGATGGATGCGCTGATGCGCAGCGTGCTGCGAGATGTGCTCTCGCAGCAGGGGGACCGCGTACCGCTCAGCGAATCCGCCGTCGATGGGGACCGCAGCACCAGCATTCCGCCCCCGCACTGAGCCGCGGGGCTCCCCGGAATCCGCGCTGCACAATCTCCGCTGCAAGCGCATCAAGGACGGCAGGCATCGGTCGCACGCCGCCGCCCTTGTGGAGCGGCAGCTCTCGGGGCAACCTCCGACCCGTGACCGAGCCCCAGCCAAGCCTACTCGACGCCGAAACCCTGGCGCTGAGTGCTCGAGGGGTCCCAGACGCGGACCTCGCACCCCCGAAGGACCTGACGCGCCCCCGAGCCATCGCTGCAGCGCTGGCGATCGCGGAGTGTCTGTTCGTCTCCAGCTCGGGCCCCCCGCCGAAGGCACGCCTGAACTGGCTAGGCCGTGAGCTGGACGACTTCCTGGAGCGGATCGGGGCAGATGCGCGAAGTTCCTACCTGCTCGGCCTGTTCGCGCTCAGTGTCTTGGGCCCGCTCCTCAGCCTCAGCGTCACGCCGCTGCGGAGCATGGATCTCGAACAACGCGCCCGCGCCCTGTCAAGAGTAGAGTCTAGCTTCGCGTCGGGACTGCTGCTCGCGGTGAAGGCGATGCTCTGCATCATCTATTACGAGCATCCTGATGCCGCTCAGAGCATCGGCTTCGATGGACGCTGCATGCTCGCGACTCCCGAGTCGCTGCTACGAGGACGCAACCGTGCGGATCAGGAGCGAGTCGATGAATGAGTCGGTGAACCGCACGGCAAAACGTCCCATGAAGAAGTCCGACGGCGGAGGCGACGCCATCACCCAGGGGCGTTTCCTCAAGGACGACGTCGAGCTGAGCTGCGACGTCGTCGTCGTTGGGTCCGGAGCCAGCGGAGCGGCGGTTGCTTGCGAACTAGCGGAGGCCGGGCAAGACGTCATCGTGGTGGAAGAGGGAGGTTATTACCGGCCCGAGCAGTACGGCGCGATGCGCCCGAGCGAAACGCTGCGTCACTTGTTCCGCGACGGCGGGTTGACCTTCGTGGTCGGGCTCGAAGACTCGCCAATGGTCAACATGACGATGGGGCGCTGCGTGGGCGGCTCGTCGGTGTTGACCGGTGGCGTGTGCTTTCGGATCCCTGGTTTCATACTCAAGAACTGGCGGGACCAGCAGGGCCTCAGCATGTTCACCGAGGAAGCCCTGGAACCGGCTTATGAGGCAGTCGAGGCGGCCACCCACATCGAGCGCGTCCCGCTCGAAATGCGCTCGGAGTCGACCAATGTCTTTGCGTTGGGCGCCGAACGCATGGGCTACGAGCTGAAGCCGATGCATCGCAACACCAAAGACTGCAACGGCTGCGGCCGCTGCAACTTCGGCTGCCCTCACGGCGCGAAGATGAGCGTCGACATCGCCTACATCCCCAGAGCATTGCGAGCCGGCGCCCGCGTCTTCTCTGATTTCCGCGTAGATTCATTGATCACGAAGGGCGCGCGCGCAGCCGGCGTGGAGGGACGGATCTACAACGCGCCGGGGCTGCGCAAGCCAGGCAACACGTTCCGCATTCACGGCAAGCGGGTGGTGATGGCGGCGGGCGCATACAACACACCCGGGCTCTTGCGGCGCTTTGGCCTCGGGAAGCAGAGTGGCCAGCTGGGGCGCAACATGACGGTGCACCCAGGCTTTCGCATGATGGCGCGCTTCGATCGCAAGCTCGAAGGCTGGAAGGGCGCCTTGCAGAGCGCGTTCGCCGACGCATACGAGGATCAGCGCATCACCCTCACCGCTCTCTACGTTCCCCCAGGAGTGCTGGCCGCCACCATGAAGGGGATCGGGCGGGAACACATCGAGAAGGCGGAAGGGATCCCGAACCTCTCGATCTTTGGCGGTATGATCCATGACGATCCCGGTGGCCAGCTGCACCACGTGCTCGGCAAGACCTTCAGCACCTACCGCATGAGCCCGCGAGACCGCGAGGCGATGTACACCATCACTCGCGTGATGGCTGAGACGTACTTCGCCGCCGGGGCGCGCGAGGTCTACCTCCCGGTGCTGGGCATGGCGCCGGTGAGCAGCATGGACGAACTCAACAAGATCAACTTTCGGAGTATCCCCGCCAAGCGCTACGAGTGCTCGTCCCAGCACCCCCTCGGCACCACGCGAATGGGGGTCACTGCAGAACACTCGGTGGTCAATCCCGATGGCCAAGCCTGGGAGCTGGACGAGCTCTACGTGGTGGACGGCGGCATCGTCCCCAGCAGCCTCGGAGTAAACCCTCAGCAAGCCATCATGACTCTGGCCACGCGAATCGCATGGAAGCTTCGGGAGCGCCCTCTTCCGACTTGGTAGCCGAGTGCTTGGAGCTCGTCCCAGCGAGCCTCGACCTCCGCTACCAGATCCCGGATGAGGCGATCCCCGAGGAAGCATCCGCGGCGGGACTCCGCGCCTGGGAACTCTCACCAGACGCGGAGACCTTGGAGTGGTTGCGGGAGCTGCCGCGCGAGCGCAAGACCGGCTTCAAGACGTTCTTGCAGCGCTTGCTGAGAGAGTACATCTCGGACTTCGACGCCAACGCGCTGCTCGATATGTATCCCATGTTCCTGCTGAGCCAGGCTCAGCTGGGGACGCTCCTCGGATTGACTGAGGGGACCCGCTTGGCCTCGGCGCTGGACGTCGGAGCCGGTTCAGGAGACGTCACACGCAAGCTTGCGCCCTGGTGTGAACGGCTGACGACGACCGAGCGCTCTTGGGGAATGGCGCGACGCCTCAGGCGATTGGGCTTTGAGTGCCTACGCCTCGATCTGGCCGAGACGACCGAGGGGCTGAACGACCGCTACGAGCTGGTGAGCTGCTTCAACGTGCTCGACCGCTGTCCCAAACCCCAGTCGCTGTTGCGCACGATACGTGGCCTGGTCGCGCCCGAAGGGCGCTTGCTGCTCTCAGTGCCGCTGCCCTTCGAACCCATGTACTACGCGGGCGCGCGCACGCTGGACCCGCTAGAAGCACTGGACGTAGCTGGCTCCGAGTGGTCAGAAGCGGCTAGGCGCCTGTGTTCAGACGTGCTGCCGCAGCATGGTTTCCGCGTCAAAACGCTGAGCCGCGCGCCCTACCTCTCAGGGGGCGACAGCAAGCGCGCGGCGTACGTGTTGGATACGGCAGTGGTCGTGGCGGAGGTGGAGTGATGCAGAGCCTGGCGGAGCGACTGGCAGACATGGCCCTCGAAGTTATCCGCACGGAGACGCCCCACTGCTATGACTTCCATGGGCCGACGCCGCGCCCGCTGGACAAAGGCGCTCCCCTCACCCCCAAGGACATCCACCCGGCATTCTACGGCTGCTTCGATTGGCACTCGGCTGTTCACTCCCACTGGCTGCTGGTCGAGTTGCTCAGGCGGCGGGGGACGTCGCCGCGCTTCCGACTCGACGGTGACCGGGTCCACCGCATCAGCGAGCTCTTGACCACGGCTCTTTCCGTGGAGAATTGCCAGACAGAACACGATTTTCTGGTTGAGCACCCGCGGTTCGAGCGTCCTTACGGTTGGGCCTGGGCGCTGAGCCTGTGCGCGTCGCTTGGACGAACCGCCGGGCTCGAGGCGACGTACGCAGCGATGAAGCCCATAGAGCGAGTGTGCGCCGGGAACCTGAGCATGTGGCTCGAGTCGCTGCCCTACCCCACGCGCGGCGGTGAACACGGACAGAGCGCCTTCTCACTGAGCTTGTTCATGGACTGGGCGCGCGACGCCGAATCGCTCCGCGAACGCTACCGTACGGGCGCACGGGAGACCGCGCTCAGGCTCTACGGACGCGACCACTCGGCGGCGCTGCGCTTCGAGCCGTCTGCAAACGACTTCCTCTCGCCAGCCCTCGGCGCAGCCTTTGTCCTCAGCCGCGCGCTCGACACAGATGCCTTCGCAGACTTCTGTTCACGCTACTTCGACTCTGAGGAGCAGCTGCGCCCGACGCGTTGCCCCGACCCAAGTGACGGAAAACTCGCTCATCTGATCGGCCTCAACCTGAGCCGCGCGTGGATGCTGTTCGGCATCGCCAAGCGCCTGCCAGCGAGTGCCTTGCGAGACGAACTCTTGGACAACGCGCGCGCACATCGTCAGTTCGGCCTAGCGCAGTGCGCCTGTGAAGATCTCATCAAAGCCGACCAGGCACCTCAGCGGCGCCTCACGGAGCGCCTGCATTTCATGGTCAGTCACTGGATCGGCTCGTTCGTGCTGCTCATGGAAGACGAAGCCGGCTCGCCACTGGCTTGATCGCGCGGCAGCGAACCGACCTCTGATTTCCTTACGGAATTTATTCAGTAGTAGTAGGGGTCGCTGGACGCGTACGGCAGCGGGAGCACGCCTACAGCGTTCTGCATGTCCCCAACGGCATGCACCAGGATGCCGGAGTCGCTGATCGAGTAGACGTAGTCGTCGATGAAGACACCCCGCCGCACCTCGCCGCCGTAGCCGTAACACGGTTCGTTGGTGTCGTAGGCGCAGTTCATGAAGTTCGCGTGATCTGCTGCCCCAAGGAACTTGAACCCAGTGTCGGCGCCGACCTTGAAGACCTCGAGGCTCGCTTCGTAGCCGCGCGCGCTGTAGCCGCTGAACGGGAAGGCCAAGAGCTGCTTCTCGGGGAAGAACGTGAAGGCCTTGTGGTCGTAGTTCGCGCTGCTCCAGCCTTCTTGCTGGAAGACGTATTTGTGCGCGAGCTCCGGGGTGGTCGGGTCCGAGACATCGAAGATCTGCAGTGCCAGCGCATCCTGCTCGATGCCGTCATCCCCGCGGTTGCGGCCGATGGTCAACAGGTGAGTGTCATCGAGCGGGTGCATGTAGTCGCTGAAGCCAGGGATCTCGAGCTCGCCCAGACGCGTCACCTGGGTGGGATCCGAGAGGTCAAAGACGAACAGCGGGTCCGTCTGTCGGAACGTCACCACATAGGCGCGGTCGCCAACGAAGCGCGCAGAGAAGATTTGTTCGCCCTCCGCGAAGCTCCCGCTGTCACCAACCACGGTGAGCGCGTGATCGGCGGCGCTCTGCAGCGTGAACACGCGGTTCCGCGTACCGTTGAACTCGTCGCCCCAGCTGGTCGTCGCGACGCGCACCACGCCGTCGCGTTCGTCGATCGAGAACTGGTCGTCCAGGTGACCCGGCACGAGTCCTGAAGCTTCGTAGCTCGCGCTGCCAGGCTCGAGCTTGAACACGTGGAGCGAGGTGGACTCCGTGCCTCCCCAGTAGCCCGAGACCCACTCGTTCTGCGCCAGAATCAGCGCGTCGTGATTGGCGTAGACTTGGTTAGCGTAGCCCAACACGGAAGTTTCCGCGGGAGCCGCGTTTCCGCCGAGATCCAGGCTGATCACGCGAGTGACGCCGTCGCTCGCCGAACCCGCCGTTGGCGCGTAGTAGTCCGCGCAGCTCGGGGTCAGCTCGACCAACGTGTCTCCGCTAGCCTCGAAGCTCCGGGGCAGCCAGTCTCGCAGCGAAGTGCGTTCAATCGCCGCGACGGCCCGGGACTCCCAGCCCATCACCGCGAATCGGTATTCATAGGAGCCAACCTCTCCGTAGGGGAAATCGTAGTACTCCGGCGGAGCGACACCGAAGCCGCCCGTGATCACGCTGCGCACTTGGCTCCCGATGCGACGCGACGAGGTGTAGTAGCCTTCGAAGTAGAACTCCCGCTCCACTCGGGGTGTAGCTCCCTCGAGGTCCACCAACGTCAACTTCGTGAACTGGCTGCCCGAGGGATAGTACTCCTCGCTGGCGGGTGCTCCGGCCGCGACATCGCCGCGACCTCCCCCGATACCCACGCCAGATGAGTTTCCGCGCGGATCTAGATCGAGGTAGGTCGTCGAGTAAACGAGCGCCTTGCCCTCCCCGACCTGCATTTCGAAGGGATAGCCTTCGATCGCTAGCGACTGGTCCACCGCGATGCTCTGGGGTGGCCAAGCGGTAAGGACCATAAGCTCCTGCCCGTGAAGCAGCCACATACGCTCGCCGTCGGTCTTCACGATGTCAGCTTCATCGACTCCAGCGACCTGATTGTTGGTCTCGGAGTGACCGGAAGGCGCGCTCGGGGCCGAGCTGGGGTCCGCCGCGCCGTTGTCCACAGCACCGCCACCCATCTCTTCGCCTCCGCCCGCGAAGCGCCCACCCCCGTACGAAGGTTGGGAGATCAGCTCTTGAGCGGTTAGGTGAACGCGCGCGATCTGATCGCGCTTCACCAGCTGGACCAGATCGTCGCAACTCGCCGCTCGCGTCAGCACGGCGGAACGTTGAGCTACGGGCTCTCCAGAGTCCTGGCTGCAAGCGACAGCCAGCGGGGCAAGCAAACACGTGAGAGCAGTCAAGCGGATCGCGGGTGTCATCGAAGCTCCTCCAAGCACCACCTTGGCGGCGGTCGAGGTCTCTAGAGCAAGGGTGATGCCAGCTGAATCCATCCGGATTTAGGCGCCTTGCATCGACTCGCGGGCGCCTGCCGTGACACACCTCGTCGTTCTTGGCACAGCTGGCACACCCGTCAGCGGGAGCGCCGTCGCCGCCGGAGCGCCAGCAAGAGGCCAAGCGCCCAGAGCCCAGAAGCTCCTGCGTTGGAAGCCCCCACACGGCACCCACAGCCACGATCGACGATGTCGACGGGAGGCTCTTCGCAGTCGTCAGCGTTGCATTCCTCGACGCCCGCGCTGCCGCCAACGGCCTGCCCGCCGCCCCCAGCCCCCCCGCTGGCACCGCCAACGCCTCCGCTGCTCCGTCCCCCTGTCGCGCCTCCAGCGCCGGCGGAGCTGCCTCCCGCGCCAGCCGCGCCTGCAGCACCAGCCATACCGGCAGCACCTGCAGCGCCGCTTGCGCCGCCCGTTCCCCCGGCGCCGCCCATTCCCCCCGCGCCGCCCACGGGCGCTGGTGGCACGTATGGGCCACCGCAGGTCGTGGAGTAGCCCGAGTCGACCTCCTGTGCGCAGCCGTGCATCCAGTTCGCGCTCTCGCCGCTAGTATCCACGGGGAAATTGCCACAGTCAGCACTGGGCTCCCAGTCACCACGCGCGTTGTGGCATGGGGTCACGTCGATGCCGCTCTTCTTCTCGACCCACTCGATCTTGCGGTGCATCACCGAGTACCAGCCGCCACCGCCGCAGCCGTCGCCGTAGCTCGTGATGCCGAATACGCGCCAGCTTTGGTCCGCGAGGCGAACGTACACCGGTCCGCCCGAGTCACCTTGGCAGGTGTCCTTGCCGGCGCCGCCGATGAAAGCTTGGCCATACTGATCGAAGTGCCGAAACGGCATCGTCACCGCGTGCTTGATACCGAACTGGCCCTGCTCGGTGTTTCCGAAGCCCACCGCGACCACCTCTTGACCGGGCTTGAGGATCTCCGTCTCACAGCCCATCAACACAGGGACGATCGGGATATCGTCTTGAGCCTCTTTCAGGGTGCAGTAGGCGAAATCGGTGCCGTGAGCGTTACCTCCGGTGGGGCTACCTCCGGGAAACGTCTCGCACTTCTCGGTTGCGACGACGCGGTTTGGGTGGCTCCCGTCTTCCCCAAAGGCGACCTCTGGGATGTTGTCACCACAGTGCGCCGCGTAGATCACCAGCCGCGGGTGAACCAACGTGCCGCTACAGCCGCCCAGGAACACGCTGGTCGGCCACTCACAGCTCGCCGTCGGCTGTCCGCCGTAGATGTTGCGTTGCTGCGGCGCAGCGCCCGCAGGCAGAGAGGTCAGCAATGCGCCAAGCAGCGCGAGCACCGGGAGGGAGCGCTTCATCGCGGGCTGACTTACACCATCCTACATGGCTTCGCACGCTGGTTTTTGTGCGCCTCAACGACGACATGCCGCTGCCTATCGCCCCAATCCACTTGGAATTTTTGGGGGTGAGGCGCAGCCGTACCCGACTTTCAGCGTAGGATGCGCGCCTCATGGCCGAGCACAGCGCCACCCACCCAGAGCCCAAACAACGCCCCAGCCTGGCGTGGACTCGCGGGCGCTGGGCGTTGCTCGCCCTCGCCGCACTGGCGGGCGGCCACTGGTACGTCTCGCGGCGCTCGGCGACGGAAACTGCGGCGCGCCTCCACGGCGCCGCTAGCCAATTCGCAGCCTGCATCGTGGACGCGCGACCACCGGATCCAAGCTCGTCAGACGCCAAGCGTGGCCTGGAGGCCTTGTTGCTCAAGCGCCTGGCGCTGAGTCGGTCGCGTACCAAGCCACTGGAGGCTTGTGCCCCGCTGGCCGCAGCGGTGGAGAACGAGTCTAAAATCCACGCGGATAATTTCTACCATCGTTCACCGAACGAGGTCGCGACCATCCGCACCATCGCGCAACGCTTGGGCGCTTTCGACTATGGGAGGTCAGCCGTCGAGCTCTCCAAGAAGCCTGGCGACGGCTCCGAGAGTCCCACTCTAGGCCTGATCGGTGACACCAACCGGCTCTTGGAACTCACATGCCAGGTCGCTCAAGCGGAGAAGGCCTACGACGTTGGCGCGTGTCCGCTCACCGGTGAGGCCGCGCGCGGAGTCCCCACGCCTAGACTCGCGCTCGAGGTGAGCCTGGGAGAGCCGATCGCCGACTACCGAATGGCCGTCGCCGCGAGCCCCGCGCCGCGCGTCATCGTGGCCGCTCGCGGGCGCCGCGCGCGCTACGGCAGCTGGGTCGCGGGCGCCTTCGCGCAGCCTGGAGGCGGCGCTTCCTGGCGTACCCTGAGTCTCCTCAGCCCGGACGAGCCGCCCGCGCCAAGCGACCGCAGCCTGCCGCGTCTCGAACTCCTGGGCTCTGAACAAGGTCTACGAGTAAGCGAGTCATTCGCGACTGCAGGCAGGGCCTACACCATCGACGCCGGACTGACCAAGGCGACCCTCGCACTGCAGGTGACCGCCGAAGCATCCGCGAAGAGCCAGGCAAGCGCGCCAGAGGCGCGGGTGGTCCCACTGCGAGGCGACGCCTTCGCTTGGATCCACGCGGCAAAAGGCGAGCAGGCAGAACCGTCCACGGAGATCGCCTACTTCGACTCCCAGGGCAAGCCCCAGGCTGCGAGCACCGAAGCCGGCGCGCTGCTCGCAACGACGAGCATTCCGCCGCGCGTGTTTCTGCGACACGAAGGGGTGCAAATGCTCCCGCTAACTCTCGCTACGAAGTCCGACGCTCCCGCCCCAGCACCACTGCCAGGGGACTATGCAGTCGTAGAAAGCCGCGATCGCTGCGGAGAGACGAGCGCGCTCTTGGCACGCGGCCCAGGTGGCGCAACCCTCCTCCTGTACTCTGATAGCCCGAATCCTGTCACCAAGAGCTGGAAGCTGCCCGAAGGAACGCGCCCCAACCTGGTTTGTGGTAGCTGCGCCCCGCGGATCCTCGAGGTAACGAAGGATCGACTCGCGCTACGCGAACTCGATGGCTTCAAGATCACCCCGGTGGATACGCCGGTCTTGTTCAACGGGAACGCGGCTCTGCGCGCCGAGGCGGCGTGCGTGGATCGCACCACGCTGCTGGCCTATGTCGTTGGCGGCGCACTCCTCGTCCAGCGCGTCACACCAGAAGGCAGCGACGCGCCGGTGGAAGTGGCTCGTCCGGGAGAGTTCGGCAACGCGACCCAACCACAGCTCCTGTTACTGCCCGCGGCTGGGACGCAGCCTCCCGGGATCTTGGTATTTTGGCGTCGTGCAGGCGGAAAGACCCGCAGCGACAACCTGCGTATCGAATTCGCGGAGAGCGCAGATCTCGGTCACACCTGGCACTGAGCCGACACTTTTCTTGTCACAGATCGCGAGGCGCTGACGATGGCGTGTCCATGCGCCGTCTGCTGCTCGGGCTCTGCCTCGCTTCGCTCACCGCTTGTCGCGACGTGCCTCCCAACGCTCGCACGCGGGTGGAACCTGTCGGCGGTGTCTTGGACAAAAGCCCTCCCTCAGCGTCGAGCGCGAGCTCGACGCCCCTGGCCAGCGCAGCAACCGCCAGTGCGGACGTTGTTCCCGCACCTCCGCCACCTCCCCCAACTTCGCCAAGCGACGCGGAGCTCGAGGAGACGCGCGAAGCGTTGCGATCCGACCTGGGAGACTCGATTCACCTGAGCACGCTGCGCGGGACGTTCGTGGTCGCCGCACCCCGCGCGATGTCCAAGGCCACGTTCGCGCAAAGCCAAAAGTTCGTGGAGCGTGTGCTCGACGCCTACCTGAACCAACGCTTCGATCGCCTCCCCGCTCGGGCCGTCAAGGTGCTGCTGTTCCCCGACGCCCGCAGCTATGAAGCGTACTGTCTGAGTCACTACGGGGAGCCGCCGTCCACGCCGTACGGCTTCTATCGGCCTGACGAGCGCCAAATCACCATGAACCTCGGCCCAGGCGTGGGGACACTGACCCACGAACTGGTGCATCCAATCCTCGATGCGGATTTCCCCGCGGCACCAGAATGGCTAAACGAAGGCATCGCGTCGCTGTTCGAGTATCCAGTGGTCCCTCGCAAAGGAGAAATCCACGGTGCGACGAACTGGCGGCTCCCACGCTTGACCCGTGCGATCCGTTCCCAGAGCGAGCGCTCGGAGGCGACGCTGTCGAGGCTGTTTCAACTCGACGACTCGCAGTTCCGCGGCGCATCAGAGGACCTGTACTACGCCCTCGCCCGCTATTTTTGCCAGTGGCTAGATGGGCGGGGGCAGCTCTGGGCGTTCTACCGTCTGTGGCGCGATCAGCACGCCAAGGACCCGAGTGGCATCACCAGCTTTCACCAGGTGACGGGCAAAGCGCCCGGGGACTTCGACCGCGACTTCCAGCGCTGGGCGCTCAGCCTTTAGCGTGCGTCTGCACCTATAGCCCTCGTTCGCCCAACACCCGTCCGAGTTTCACGTAGAGCTGCGGCGCATCGAAGCCGACACCCCAACCGATCTGCGCCCAGTGGTCGGCCTCCACGTGATCGACAACGGTACCCCAGCGCTGAGAGTCCGTAGGCACTAGCCCGTCGCTGGCGCCATGCTCGCGATGCAGCAAGCTGCGCGTCATGCGCAGGATCGGATTCGCCGTGCGTCCCTCGCTCACCACGCTCGCGTACCAAACGCCGTGAACATCGGGCACTTCCGCATTGAAACGCTCCATGCGTTGGGTGGTGAGTTCCCAGAAGCCCTCCACCTCAGCTCCCAGGCGCTCCGCGACGCGTCGCAAGCCGAGAACGTCACCCAGCCAGCGAGTGCCGTGATCCGCCACTGGGGTGCCACGGTGCGGTGTCCCGATGGTGGTGAGCGATGCCACGAACGCCTCGAGTCCCAAATGGGCGAGGGCGTAGCGCGCATCCAGTCCACCCATGCTGTGCGCAACCAGATTCACCCGCCCCGCACCGAGAGACATCACCTGCTCCGCCAGTTGCGCTGCTCGGACGGGTATAGGAGCCAGCGGGTCGACGCGGACGACATGGACCTCGAAGCCATTTCGCCGCAGAGCATCAGTTACCCCGCGGAAATAATCGACACGAATCCCCGCCAGGCGCATGCGGTCGAACCCCATGACTCCGTGGACCAGCACCAGCGGATGACGAGTCGAGCGACGGAGCTCGATGGCTGGCAGAGGCGCACACGGTGAAAGTTCGCGGTGCGCACTGGGTTGGACGCGGCCCTGAGGCGGCCTGGCGGGCGGAGGAGGCTCAGCACTGGCGGGAGGCTCGAGCGGCGGCGGCGCTAGCGGTAGCTCGACTGGGAGTCGGTCCGTCGGCTCCTGATCCGCCTGAAGGCGGACCGCATCAAGCGGAGGCGGCGGAAGCCGCGGACGTCGAGCGCGCGACCCAAGGGCGAACCCGACCACCGCCAGCGCGAGCAACAGCAGGCTGACGGCAAGCTCCCCCCAGCCGAGGCCGGCGCTGAACCAGAGGTGCATCGGTAGAGCTTGCGCGGCGCGTCATGCCCGCGCAAGGCGCAGCTCGCCTCAGGCACAATCGTCACCTGCGCCTGAACGAGAAACTTCTGGCGCGGCGTCCAAGAATCACCTAAGAATCACGCCCCCGGAATCGCTGGGACAAAACCCCAGTGATTCCGGACTCCTGCCGGAGTGGCGGAATTGGCAGACGCAGCGGATTCAAAATCCGCCGAGGTAACCCCTTGTGTGAGTTCGAGTCTCACCTCCGGCACTGGACCTGCTAGCCGCGCGCGACCTGCCGCGGAGGCGGGTGGTGCGTACAAAGGGCGAGCTCGGCGGTGAGCCGATCGTTTCCGGTGACTCGTGGACGCCGCAAGTACACTCGAAGCACGGCGATGCACTGAATCGCGAATGATATCCTCACGGAAATTGCTATCGGGTGCGGAGCTTCAGTGTGCGGCTGCCTCGCTCCACGTCTGCTGCGACCTATTTCAACAGCCCGTACGCGGCTAGCAAGCCGAGACCCAAGATCCACAGCGCGACGACACGCCACTGCTTGGGGCCGAACGTAGCTTCGGTTGACGGTGCGCGCGAGTCAGCGGATGAGCCTTGGCGGCGATTGTCTTCTGCCAGCCGGCTCTGAGCCTCGACCGACTCCAGGCGACTGCGTAGGAACGACAGCTCGCGCTCGAGCCGGGCGAGCCGGTCCTCGGTCTCGACTTCGAACGTCGAGGCTGGCGTCGGCGCCGAGAGCAGGGTCGTCGTACGGTCGGAGCTTGGGGTGGCGACGCTGCGCGGCGTCTCCGGGATTGGCTCTTCGAGTTCTACCGACACGTGGACGGAGGAAGAGGTGGCCGGCTCAGACTCCGCCAGCTCGTCGCCTCGCCGGGTCGCGAGGTTGGACTCGGGTTCACTCACGTCCGACACTCTAGTCCAAGTGTGCGCCGCTGCATCTTCGCGGCTAATTTCAGCGACTTCACGCGGTTCAGCCCCGAGAGCGACGCTTCTTGAGGCCTTGCCCGCGCGCGTCGCTGCGAACCACGTCTGTCACTCGACGAGAAGCCGCTTCCAGTGTGGGCTCGAGTGGCGTGGTGAGATCGACCAGCTCCCCAAGTTCTTGAGTCGCGCGCTCAGCGTGGCGCCACGCCGCCGCGTGTCCCAGCGTCTCCGGCTCATGCTCCAACGCGAGCTCCTGAGCCAGCTGCAGGCGCTCGGCGACCGCCTGAATTCGTTTCAGGCGCGTCGCGTCGTGCCGCCCCGCGCGCTCGGCCACGTACATCGCGCGCAGGATCCCGATCAAATCCCGTACGGCTTCGAACGGGAACGGAGCGGTTCGAGGCGTGAGCATGCGACTGTGATCTTCATTACTCTCGTGTGCCTGCGTCGTCCACGCGCCCGCCGAGGGACTCTACGCTAGGCTGAGTCGTCTGCGCTAAGCTGCATACCTAGCGACTCAGCGCCCGCGACAGGTGTGTGGGACACACAACGCGCCTCCCCCCAAAACCCTCATGGCACCTCGGCTCCCTCCATCGAAACTCGCTAGCCTGCTCCAAGGCGTCGAGGCGGCCCATCCCGGCGGCAAGCTGCGTCGGCTGTGGCGAGAGGTGGTCGGGCCGCGTGTCGCCGCGCGCTCCGAAGCCGGATGGGTAAAGGGAGACGTGCTGACCGTGAAGGTAGCGTCGCCGGTCTGGGCCCAGGAACTCGCCCTACTCAGCGAACCAATCCTGGCACGGCTGAACGAAGCTGGCGTCCAAGTGAAACAGCTCCGCTTTCGCGTCGTCGACCTCGGGCGACCGGGGCAGCCCGTCAAAGCATCCTCGCGGCGCAACCCGCCCGTCATCCCTCGAGCAGAGCTTCCGCGAGACTTGGTCACGCACCTCGACTCGGTGGAAGACCCCGAGCTGCGTGCTCGCATTCGCGAGGCGGCCGAGCTCACCCTTGCGCGGAACTCGCGGCGCCGCTAGGCCGCCCATGCGAGCCGCGCTGCATTACCGCGCGGCAACGAGTCGCTCGAGACCCTCGATGCGCTGAACGATGAAGCGTTCCGCGGGGCCCAAGCTCTGCTCCGTCGACTTCAGCACGGCCACGTACTCGCGTAGCAGCTTGAGGTCGACCTCAACCAGGCGCACGAACTGGTACAGCTCTTCGACAATGACTCCCGGGAGCGGCTTCTTGCACAGCTGGTTCAGCTCAATGGCGTAGTCAACCCAGGACCCCTTGCCGGTGGCCCGAGCGAGCTTGATGGCGTACGAGGTCGCTTTCTCGATCACCGCTGGGCTTACTTCTGTCCCGCCGCGGCGCTGAGAGGCCAGCAGGTTGCGCAGGTAGTTCGACAGGATGCGCTCGGCTTCGGCACCGCGGCCCATCGCGAGCACCTTATCCGCTACGCCTCCCAAGAGGTCGAATGCATCGCCCTTGCGCGTGGCCTCGGTGTCACCCGTGGGTTCGCCCGACACAGGCGGCACGACAGCAAACGGCGCTGGTTCGAGTCCCGTGAGTGTTTCTGCCGCGGAACGATCTCGGTGCTCCGCGAGGGTGACGCTGTTGACGCCGCCGGATCGGGCAGTGCGCACCATCAGCTCCTGCTTACCGATCAGGATCCGATCGCCGTCGCCCACCTCTTTCGATCCCTCAAGGCGAACGCCGTTGATGTAGACGCCGTTGACGCTACCAAGATCGTGCACGATCACCCGGTCGTCCTCGACCGTGATCTGCGCGTGACGCCGTGACACGAGGCCGTCGTCCAGCACGATTTGGCAGCTCGCCGAGCGGCCGATCACTGTCTCGAAGCCCGTCAGCTTCAGATCGCGTCCACGGTATCGCACCCACGCGAGGAGCGGTCCCCGAGGGGAGCTAACGGCCATCCGGGGTTCGGTACGCCGCCCGTTGTCGGACTCTGAAGACACTCAGATCAGGTTACCTACGCCAACTCGCCACGTCGAGCACTCCCCCCTCTCAAAGTTTGCGATCGCGAACCACATCGGCGCCTGGCATTCGGCGTGCTTGCCAGCGTTCCCGGGCTCCGCCGCTTGCCTGCCCGACCCCGTCTTGCCGACCCCGTCTTGCCGTCTCAACCAAGGCTGTATCCTCGGGCGAGCGGCCGTTCCCAAGTTCGGAGACTGGAGGTGGGCGGTGGTAGTAGCGGGCGACTTTTCCGCGCCGCAAACGCGCTCACTTCAGGGCGGCGAGACGCTCCAGCCCTTCCAGCCGACTCAGCAGGAAACGCTCATTGGGGCCCAGGCTGTTCGACCGCTTCTTCAACGCGGCGATGTAGTCACGTAGGCGCGTGCGATCGATGTTGTCGACCTTCCGCAGGCCGGAATAGAGGCCGTCCACGACCGAGGCCGGGCAGGGACGGTTCAGCTTTCCGTACAGGGTGATGATGTAGTCCACCCAGCGCCCTTTACCGGTGGCGAGGGCGAGGCGAGACGCATACTCCGCCGCCTGATCCACCACGCGGTCGCTCACTTCGAGTCCGCCGTTCAGATCGGTCGCCACGCCGTCGAGGTAGCCGCTCAAGATCCGCTCGGCCTCGGCGCCCCGCCCAAGCGCGAACGCCTTGTCAGCCAGGTTGCCAAGTAACCCCACGGCATCAGCGGTGCTGGCTGCCTCCATCCGCATCTGGGTCTGCGCGCGATCGTCTCGGGCGCGCAAGAGCAGCATTTGTTGGCTACCGATCTGGATCCGATCGCCGTGCTTGAGCACCAGGCTGCCAACGAGCTGCTCGCCGTTGACCAGCACGCCGTTGCGGCTGCCCAAATCCTCGACGCTGATCTCTGAATCAGTCACGGCCAGCAGGGCATGACGCCGTGTCACCAGAGGATCATCCAGGGAGAGCTGGCACTCCGCGGCGCGGCCGATAACGAACTGCCCAAGGCTTAGTTCGAAATCATGCTGGAGGTACCGCAAGCGATATTTCATGCGTCAAAGTCAGCCGCCAAGCGCAACAACGCCTGCCGCCGCTCCGCACTCTCCTCTGTCACTTCCGCAAGGATACGTTCTACTGACCCTCTCAGCTCCCCCTGCGAGTCGGGGGGCAACGTGTTCAGCTCCGCGCTAACGACCTCTGGCGGAAGTCGATTCGCCGCCGCGAACACATCGAGCGCCCAGCGGCCCCAGCGGGGCTGTCCGAGCCGCCGCGCCAAGCGCGAAGCGCTGACCGCAACCGCGTCCAGGTGCTCCGGCGCGACATGGTGATTGGCCGCGAGTCGGCCTTCGATGTTGGCGCGCGCGCGCTCGAGCAGACGCTCCACGTCTTCTGTACGGTTGACAGTCTCCGCGCGCTGGAGCACCTCGATCAAGAGCTGCAGCGTCCAGTTTTGGTCCGAGGCGCCAACGACGCCGCTGACCGTGTCGTCCTCCACGCGGTGATCGCTTCCACAGTTGGGGCAAGTGCCCGCTTCCGCAGGGTAAGGGACGCCGCATGCCGCGCAGCGCGTCATGAATCCGGTCGCGCGGCCAGCAGCACGATCCGAGTCATCCAGGTGGTAGAACACCAGCTCCTGGGTCCCGAGGCGCACTCGATCTCCGTCCCTCAGCTCCCGTGCACCGCTCAGCTTTTCGCCGTTGACGAGCGTTCCGTTGCGCGATCCGAGGTCTTCAACCGTGACGCTGCTCCCACGCACCGAAAGCTGCGCGTGCTCTCGACTCACCAGCGGGTCATCGAGGGTCACGTGACAGGTCGGACTGCGACCCAGGACGGTGACGCCAGGCGACAGGTCGATCTCTTGTAATAAAAACCTGAGTCGGAATCGCACCGTATGCTCACCTACATCGTCGCCAACACCGAGCCCCCCGACGAGCGTACCATGGCTCAGAACGCCCGGTGCTACCAGCGATGGCGGGAGAGAACCCGGAGTACTCCGACCGTCAGTTGCGGGTGCCGACTGAGACCGTACACCTTCAAAGCGTCTTCCTCTTGGCGGCGGATCCAGCGCAGGGCGGCCAGCGTCGCGAGCGCCCCACGCACTGTGCGTCCGCTCAACCTCGGCTGGAGATCCGGTAGTCCCTCAATCACCTGCGGGGCACCGCGCAAGGTGACAACGGGCACACCAACGAGTCCGTCGTGAATCGTGAGCTGACCGAAATCAAAGCGCAGCGTGAGGGCTCCGCCCCAACCCGGGGCAACCGAAGCTCGCGGGAGATCGGGGGGTGAGGGAGGGTCGTTTACAACGACGAACACGGATCCCTGCAGATCCTCGAAGGCTTCCCGTTTGCCTGACGAAGCCTGAACGTTCTTCCGGATCACGTCCGCAAAACGCGCCGCAAGGGCGTTCCGTTCAGTCCCAGGAGCGAGCACTACCGCAGATTCCACGGCGCCCTCCTGGGGGTAATGGCAGGCGACGCAAAGCGCCACACTCGAGCGGTCATTGGCTCTCGGGTTATCGGTTAGGCTGAGCCCGCGTCAAGCAGCAGTGAAACACCCCCTTGCAGAGCGGGGTGCGGGCTGGGAGGCTCCGCCCCCATGCAGCTGCGAGTGGCCAGCGTCGTTGGAAGCATCCTGATCGCAGGCACCCTGGTCGCCCACGCCGATCCGCCCACTGCGGGTTCAAAGAAGCCGCAGACGTCGGCGAGCGCGCCCGGCTCGGCCGCTTCGGCAGCACCAGGGCCCGGCGCACCGCCCACCACAAGCGCATCGCCGAGCGCAAGCGCACCACCCAGCGCAAGCGCACCACCTAGCGCCCCCCCATCCGAGGCGCCCGCCCCCGAATCGTCTACGCCGCCACCAAGCTCCGCGCCTGCGGCGCCGCCAGCGTCAGCTCCTCCCCCGAGCGCTCCGGCCGTTGCCGCTCCTGTGGCGCCCCCAGCGTCAGCAGCCAGCGCCCCGCCGCCCCAGTACGTGGCCCCGACCCAGGCGAGAGTGGAGCTCAAAGTGAACTATCAGGATGCCTGGCTCGAGCTGAGATCGGTCACTTACGGCGGACCCTGGCGGCGCGTCTGCTTAGCTCCGTGCGGAAAGACACTAGAAGTCGACGGCTCGGAAGCGCGGGTGCGTGCACCGGGCATGACGACGACTAACGTCTTCCGCCTGCAGCCGGGCGTTGGTACGGCGCGGCTCAGCGTGGATGGCGGTAGCAAGAGCTGGCGCGACTGGGGAGTGATCTCCCTCGCCGTGGGGACACCGCTCGCGTTGAGCGGAGGCGCGCTCTACGGCTTGGGTCACTACCAAGACTCTCAAGGCATGAAGACCGCTGGCATCGCCGCACTGGCGGTGGGGGGGTTGGCGGTTGCCGCATCGCTTCCGATGTTGATCAGCGGCTCGACGAGCGTACGGGACTTCAACGGAAAGCTCATCGCGCACAGCCGCAAGTCGCGCTTCGGCGCTTGGCAGTTCTGAGTCCCAGTCGCTGAGCAAACCACAAAACGCCGAAGGCCCCCTATCGGGGGCCTTCATGCTCGTGTCCAAGCGCCCGCAGGCGCCGGGAACAGCTACGCGAGCACCACCTTCGAGGCCTGCTTCACGTAGTTCACGCCGCGGATCTTTTCGAGCGTGCTCTCGTTCAGCTCGGAGTCGAGCATCCAGAGCGAGGCAGCAGACTCGCTCGAGCTGTGAACACCGACCTGCATGCGCGAGATGTTGATCGAGTTCTCGCCGAGGATGGTTCCGATGTTGCCGATGACGCCGGGCTTGTCGGCGTTCTTCATCACCAGCATCGCGCCTTCCAGCAGCAAATCCAGATCGAAGTCGCCCCAGCGCACGAGGCGTGGCCCACGATCCGACGCCAGCGTTCCCGATACGGAGACGCGCTCGCCGTCTGCACCGGTCACGGTGAGGGACACCAGCGTCGCGAAGCCGCTCTTGCCCGTGCTCTTCAGCTCGCGCACGTCGATGCCACGATCTCCGGCCACCATCGGTGCGTTGATCGGGTTGACACCTTCCTCGAGGAACTGGTCAAGCACTCCGGCGAGGGCGGCGTTGACCACGGGAGCCAGCTTGAGACCAGCGGCTTCACCGCTGAACTCGAGCTCCACCGCCCGGGGCTGGAGCGTCTCCACCTGGCCCAGGAACTGGCCAAGGCGCTTCGCCAGCGTGACGTACGGTCCGAGCACTCCAGCCATGTCGCGAGGCACTGATGGCACGTTCACGGAGTTCGTGATGGTGCCCTCGGTCAGGTACGCGATCACCTGCTGGCAGATCTCAACGGCGACGCGCAGCTGAGCCTCTTTGGTGGAGGCACCGAGGTGCGGAGTCACCACGCTGCCGGGGTGCTTGACGATCTCGCTCAGGCCTGGCGGTTCCTCAGGGAAAACATCGAGAGCAACGCCACCGATCTTCCCAGAGTCGAGACCACGTACCAGCGCCGCTTCGTCGTAAACGCCACCGCGCGCCGCGTTCACGAGCAGCACGCCATCCTTCATCTTCGCGATGGTTTCGTCGTTGACCAGGTTCTTGGTCTCCGCCGTGAGGGGCGTGTGCACCGAGATGGCATCTGCTCGACGGAACAGCTCGTCCAGGCTGACCAGCTCCACTCCGAGCTCCGCTGCGCGATCGCTGGTGACCACGGGATCGAACGCGATTACCTCCATGCGCAAACCACGGGCGCGATCCGCAAGGATACGCCCGATGTTGCCCAGGCCGATGACACCGAGGGTCTTGCCAGTCAGCTCGCGGCCCTCGAAGAGCTTCTTCTCCCACTTGCCTTCCTTCATCGTGGCGCAAGCAGCAGGGATCTTCCGCGCCATGCTCATGAGCAACGACAGCGCGTGCTCCGCGGTGGTGACCGCGTTGCCAGTCGGCGTGTTCATGACGACGATGCCACGACGCGAGGCTTCTTTGACGTCGACGTTGTCCACGCCGATGCCAGCGCGCCCGACGACTCGCAGGTTCTCCGCGGCGTCCATCACCTTCTTCGTGACCTTGGAACCGCTACGGATCACCAGGCCGTGGTAGGCGCCGATACACGCCGCGAGCTCGTCCTCGGAGAGACCCGGCTTGTAGTCGACCTCAATCCCGGCCGCCTTCTCGAGAATCTCCAGCCCTTGCTTGCTCAGGCTGTCGGAAACCAGAACCTTTGCCATCACTTACCCTTCCTGAAGTCAGCCATGAAGTTGGCGAGGGTCTCTACCCACGCGACCTCGGCTGCATTGTAAATCGACGCGCGGACGCCGCCCACGGAGCGATGGCCCTTGAGGCCAATCATGCCCTTGTCGGTCGCCGCCTTGATGAACTCGGCTTCGAGCTCAGGCGTGGGGAGATTGAACACCACGTTCATCAACGAACGGCTGTCCTTTTCCACGGGGCAACGATAGAAGTCGGGGTCAGCGTCGATGGCGCCATACAGGACGGCGCCCTTCTCGCGGTTCTTCTTCTCCATTGCGGCCAGCCCACCCGCGGCCTTCACCACCTCGAGCACGTTGCGCATCAGGTAGATGCTGAACGTTGGCGGCGTGTTGTAGAGCGAGTTGTTCGAAGCGTGAGTCGAGTAACGCAAGATCGCCGGAGTCGTCTCCTTCTCCTTGGCGAGCAACGCCTTGTCGATGATCACCAGCGCCAAACCGCTCGGGCCGATGTTCTTCTGCGCGCCTGCGTAGATCAGGCCGAACTTGGACACGTCGATGGGACGCCACATGATGTCGCTCGACATGTCGGCGACCAGCGGCGCCTTGGTCTCCGGGAAGTCGAACCACTGGGTCCCGGCGATGGTGTTGTTGCTGGTGATGTGGACGTACTGGGCGTTGGGATCCAGGTCGAGCTCAGCGGCCTTGGGGATCCGCGTGAACTTACCGTCGACGCCGACGTTCGCTGCGGCGCGAGCGGTGCCGATCAGCTTGGCCTCGCTCAGCGCCTTTTTCGACCAGGAGCCGGTGACGACGTAGTCCGCGCTCTGCCCTTCACCCAGAAAGTTCATCGGCAGCATCGCGAACTGCATGCTCGCGCCGCCTTGCAGCAGCAGCACCTCGTGAGTGTCCGGGACGCCCAGCAGCTCACGCACCAAAGCCAGCGCCTGCTGATGTACAGCGTCGTAGGCTTTACCGCGGTGACTGTGCTCAATGACACTCATCCCAGTGCCCTCGAGATCGAGAAGCTCTGCTTGAGCGCGTTCGAGCGCCGCCAATGGCAGCGCTGCCGGACCAGCGTTGAAGTTGATTACTCGGGCCATTTTCCTCCACGCAGACAAGGGCCTGCGGGGCCATCGCGTAGTAACTGGGGGCGTCTTAGTCAAGCGCGACCACTTGGCCGAGCGCTCGCTGAGGAACCGCGCCTTCACGGATCAGCCTCGCACGGCCTCCATCTAGCGCGACCAAGGTCGATGGCAATCCGCCTGGCGCGCGGCCAACCGCCACCCAAACCGCAGGGAGCGCGCGCTCCGCGCTCGCGTGATCGAGCGCGGGTGGCTGCCCAGGAGCATTCGCGCTGGTGGCCGTAAGCGTGAGTCCAGAGAGCCGCGCGAGGCGGCGAGCCGCACTCGGACCCGCCTCCCTGACCCCGATCGTGCCCGCATGAGTCAGCCGTGTGTCCACGGTGTGAGCCGCGGGTAACACGATAGTCAGCCCACCTGGCCAAAACTTTTCAGCCAGCAGACGCGCCTCCGGAGGCACTTCGGTCACCCAGTGCGACCACTCGCGAACACTTGGGACGATCAGCCCAATCCCCTTGCTGTCGCGATGCTTCGCGCGCAGCAAACGCTCCACGGCGCGTGGATTACTCGCATCCGCTAGCAAGCCAAAGGAGGACTCGGTGGCGACGGCCACGACCTCACCGAGCAAGAGCAGCTCGAGCGCGGCACCCTCGCTGACGACGCGTCGCATACTCAATCCTTACCGAGCGCGCGGTAACCAATATCCCTACGGAACTGCATTCCAGCGAAGCGTATGCGCTCGACGGCCGCGTAGGCACGCTCGCGAGCCTGCGCGAGGTCAGCGGCAGTGGCGGTAACGCCGAGCACGCGACCGCCCGCGGTCACCACGCGCCCGTCGCTGAGCGATGTACCCGCGTGAAACACCACGCTGCCTTCAACCTCGGAGGCCTGCTCGAGCCCCTCGATGACGTCGCCTTTGCGTGGCGTGCCGGGGTAGCCGTGCGCCGCCATCACGACGCACATGGCGTGGCGTGAGCTCACGGTAACCGCGTCGGGCTGGAGCTGACCTCGCGCAGCGCTCAACAAGAGTTGGCCGAGGTCGCCGTCCAGCGTCGCCATCAGCACCTGCGTCTCGGGATCCCCAAATCGCACGTTGAACTCCAGCACCTCCGGCTCGCCCGCTGGCGACACCATCAAGCCAACGAACAGGGTGCCGATGAACGGGCTCCCTTCCTGCTGCATGCCGCGCACCACGGGCAGCATGACTTCGTCGCGCACCCGTTCGAGGAGCGCTGCGTCGACCAGCGGCGCCGGTGTGTAGGTCCCCATGCCGCCGGTGTTGGGTCCCCGATCGCCTTCTCCAATGCGCTTGTGATCCTGCGCCGCGGGCAACATGAGCACGCGCTCGCCATCGCAGATCGCGTGAACGCTGGCTTCCGCGCCAGGCAACCGCTCTTCGAGCACGAGCGTCCGCCCCGCGTCCCCGAAGCGCCCGTCCAGCATCTCGAGGCTGGCTGCCAGCGCTTCGTCCGCCGTCTCGGCGACGACGACGCCCTTGCCCGCGCACAGTCCGTCCGCCTTCACCACGGGCACCTCGCCTCGCAGCGTGAAGCGCTCGAGAGCAGCCCGGGCCTCAGCGGGGCTGCGGACGACCTCGAACTCGGCGGTCGAGATCCCATGACGCTTACAGAACTCCTTCATGAACGCCTTCGAGCCTTCGAGGCGCGCTGCAGAGCCGCTCGGGCCGTACACGTTCAGTCCCGCCGCACGCAGCTCGTCCGCGAGGCCAGCGCACAAGGGCGCTTCAGGTCCAATCACCACCAAGTCGGGACGCTGCTCGAGCGCAACGGCTTTGGGTTCACCCGCTACGCTCTTCAACTCGCGTAACGCGCCGTTTCCAGGGCACAGCGTCACTTCGGCGACCGAAGGGCTCTGCTTCAAGCGCCAAGCCAGCGCGTGCTCGCGACCACCGCCGCCGATCACCAACACCCGAAGCCCGCCACTCTCGCTGTCTCGGCCCTGTTGCATACGGCGCCCCCTAGCCCGTCGCTCTCCGAGGAGCAACGCCACCGCCGGCGAAGCGCGAAGCCATGCAGTAAAACGCCGCGCCGCGCCTGGCGTTGCCCAAAGCGGCCCAGGACTGGTACACACAGAAGGCTCCTTTCGCGCGCCGCGAGCGACGGGGAGCACAACGCCAATCCGCTGCGAGGCCCGAGTGTCCCACGTCGTCATTCGCACCGTGCGTCCCTACGCAACCGAGGAAGAGTTCCTTCAGGCCGAAGGTTGGACGTTGTCGCGCAAGAACATCATCTTGCTGGATCAGCCCCAGCATCCCGAAGACACCGTCGTGCGCTTCGAGCTGAAGCTCGAGGGCGGTCAACGATTGATGCGCGCCGAGGGCAGCGTGGTGCGCTTTCGGGAGGCCGACGACGAGTTCCCATCGCAGCTGGAGCTGAAGTTCCGACGCTTCGACGCCGCGGCAAAGTCGCTGATCGAAGCGGCCGAGGCGCTCGCCGCGCTGACTGAAGACGAGTATGAGGTCATCGACGAGGTCGAGGCGCTGAGCGAAGTCGACAACAGCGCGCCGATCCACACGGAACCGCTCGATCACAGCGATCCCGTGCCAGACAGCGCGCCTGGCGTGGCTCTGAACCTCGAGCAGAGCAACCCAGCCGCCGGCAATACTCAGCCGCTCGCGACGCAGCCGCTCGGCAGTTTCGAGTCGGAGAACAGCCCCTACAGCGCTCCGCCACGTCCGCTCTCCCCGGAGACCATCGAAGAGCAAGCCCTCGACGACGCCGTCGCCAGCGCGACCCGCGAGGTGCGCTCGAGCTCCCTGCCCGCTCCACCACCAGACCACGATCCGTCCCTCGCGGGTTCAGCGCTCAAGCTCGACGCGCTGATTTCGGAGGCGCTGTCTGAGCCGCCGCCAGCCGCTCCGGGCATGCCGGCAATGACGCCGCTACCCCTCTCCGATCAGCTCCCGACTTTGCTCGACAACAGCGCTCCCAATGCCGCGACCACGCCGCTCCCCGCACTGGGCGGCGGCGAGGTGGACGAGCTGCTGGCGCTTTCAACGGACGCGGTAGAGACGGCAGCCTCCCCCCCAAACGAACCGATCCCCGACAGCGACAACCCGCACCTCGCAGAGCAGCTTGAAGAACCCGAGCAGCTCGAAGACGACGAACCCGAGCAGCCCGAAGACGACGAACCCGAGCAGCTCGGGGACTCGGAGCTCGAGGACGACGTGGTAGCGGTGGAAGCAGCCCCGGGGACCAGCGACGACCGTGAATCGGCGGACCCAGGTGAAGGCGCCGACGACGCGCCCAACACGCGCGACAGCGGCGTTCACCCGCGCCCCGGCGGCAAGATCGCCGCGCCGACGAACCGCGAGGAACTGCTCGCCAAGCTCAGGGAGCGCCGGCTGCGCAAGACGAACGCCGACCCTCAATCTGGCAGCGGCACTTCCTCAGGCACGTAGCGCGCTGGTCGCGCCTTGGCGCGCTCCACCAAGCGCTGGCAGAGTTCTGGGAAGTCAATCCCAGCGACGCCCGCGGCCTCTGGATAGAGGCTCGTGGCGGTCAAGCCAGGCAACGTGTTCACCTCCAGCAACGTGACGTCGACAGCGGGGTCCGCCGGCACCACGAAGTCCATTCGACCCAGATCCCGTGCGGAAACGGCTTTGAACGCCGCCACGGCGATGCTCTGGATGCGACCGAGGCGCGCCAGCGGCAGCGGGGCGGGACACTCGTGGCGGCTGCCGCCAGTGCCGTAGCGCGACTTGAAGTCGTACCATTCCGCGGCGTTGCTGTGGATTAGCGTCGGGGAGAACGCGACTGGGCCGGCTTCTCCTTCGAGCACACCACAGGTCACCTCGAGGCCGGTCACAAAGCGCTCGATCAGCGCCTCGGAGTCCACCTTGAAGGAGCGCAGCAGGGCTTCACGTAAGGCGGCACCGTCGCTGCCTTCCGCCAGCCGTTGCACTCCGATCGACGAGCCCCCGCCTGACGGCTTGACCACCACAGCGGGCCCCAGCTCGGCGATGATCGCATCACAGTCGAGCGCGTCGAGCTCGCTCTGCTTGACCACGCGCTCTGGCGCGACCGGCAGCCCTGCCTCGCGGAAACACCGCTTGGCGGCGGGCTTGCTGGCAGCGGTCGCGCTTCCGAGCACGCCGGAGCCCACGTAGGGCACTCCGAGAACCTCGAGCAGCCCTTGCAAGCAGCCGTCCTCGCCGAGCGGACCGTGGGTGGTCGGAAACACCGCATCGAAGTTGCCGGCGAGCAGCGCCGCAGGCAGCTCACGCCCGAGCTCCAGGAGCTCCGCGGCGTAGCCCGCCTTGATCAGCGCTTGTTGCACCCCGCGACCCGACGCGCGGCTCACCGCTGCTTCGCTCGAAGGACCACCGCACACCACGGCGATGCGCGACGTCACGTGGCGGACTCCTCGCCGAGTTTGATGTGCTCGAGGGTGATGCCGAGCTGGTTACTCAGCGTAAAAATGCGCTCGTCGCGATAGAACTCGCCGAAACAGATGCGCGTGATGCCCGAGTTCGCGATCAGCTTGAAGCAGCCGAAGCACGGCGATGCGGTGACGTAGATATCTGCGCTGTCGATGCGCACGCCGTTGCGTGCCGCCTGGACGATGGCGTTCGCTTCCGCGTGGACTGTGCGCACACAGTGACCATCCTCCATCATGTGCCCTGCGTCGTCGCAGTGGTCGAGGCCACGAATCGAACCGTTGTAGCCCGTGGCGAGCAGCATCTTGTCGCGCACGATGACCGCACCGACATGCTTTCGGCTGCAAGTGGAGCGCGTAGCCACTTGGCGCGCGATCTCCATGAAGTACTGATCCCAGCCGACCCTCGCCTTGCTCTCCGCCATGGCCGAGTCGTACACGACCCCAGCGGGTTCGGCGAGCGCTTCGGGCAGCGCTTTGAGCCAGAAGCGCTGGCCCGTCACCCCGCTTGGGGACAAGTCGGATTCTCGGCTGAGCGAGGGCGCAAATGGGCCGACACTTGACGTTGCGGCCGGCTCGTGGCTGAGTCCGCCGGTGCGCGTCATCCGAGTGAAGCCGCCGCTGATTGCGGCGCTGGTCCTGATCGTCAGCGGAGCGGCGTATGCCGCGCGAGAGAGCGGCGATCGCGCCCGTGCCGAGCAGCTCCTGGGTGGGCTCGTCTCAGCCGATCCGAAGCTCGTGGGTGAGCCGGTCAAGAACGCCAAGGCGGCGCTGAAGCGCGCGGACGACATGCGTGCGTCGAGCGATCTCGAACACGCCGAGCTGAGCGAAGGCGTGGCCTTCGAGTGGGCGGCCACGGCAGGCGACCTGACCCGAGCTGCCAAGTCCGAGGGCGAGGTCAACAAGCTCGAGAAAGACCTCAAGGACGTGGAGACCAAGAAGCTCCGCGCCCAGGCCCTGCTGGAAGAAACCATCGCGCGTCGCGAGCGCGCCAAGGGCAAGCTGAAGGACTTCGAGGAACCGAAGACGCCCGACCCCAAGGTCGACCCCAAAGTAGCCAGGCCCGACGCGAAAGCAGCCGCGCCGAAAGCGCCCGCCGCGAAGGCACCGGCCGGCAAGGAGTCCAAGTGACGAGCCGCAGCAAGCGCGTCCGGGTTTGGGGGTTAGGCTCGTTGTTCCCGCGGCTGGGCCTGAAATCACGTCGCATGCTGGTGCTGGGTAGCGCCGTCGCGCTCATGAGCTGCGCCAGCGGCCCGCGCCCGCCGGTGCTGGGGCAAGCCGACGAAGTCGCCGTTAGCCCCAAGGCCGTCGACGCCAAGGCTGAGGCACCCCAGGCCTTCGCGCACGCGGAGAAGCTGCGTGCAGAAGCCGATCAGGCGTTCGAAGACGGCGACCAAGCCGCAGCACAGATCCTCGCGGAAAGAGCCATCGCCGCCTACTCCCACGCCTTCGTGCTGGTGCGCCTGTCCCGCGCCGAGAACCGCCTCGCCAAGGTCAAAGCAGACCTGGCCAAGGCCCAAGGCGACCTCGGCCAGCTCGACACCCAGCAGGCCGAAGTCGCCCGGGAAGCCGAAGCCCTCGAGCTCAAGCTCAAGGTGGCGCGCGACGCGGTTCCGCTGACGCCGAATGAACCCGCCTCCGCGGACCGCGAAGCGGCGCGCCTCGAAGCCTCCCGGGCGCTTGCCGCCCAGGCCCGCCTGTTGTGCGTTTCCGCGTGGCTCATCGCACCGGACACCAAAGACATCAAGGCCAGCATCGAGAGCGCGGACGCGCTCGCGAAGACCTTGGAGAAGTCGCCCAAGCCCGCGCCAATCGACGACGCGATCAAGCTCCGCACGAGCTGCTTGAAGCAGCTCACGCTCGCGCGCCGTGCAGCGACCGCCGAGGCCCGCGCGTCCTCCGAACAGGACGAGCTGCTCAAGGCGCTGAGCGATCGCGGCGGCCTCGATCCTCACCGCGACGATCGCGGCATCGTGGTGACGCTGCGTGGCCTCTACCAAGGCAACAAGCTCGCCAGCGGCGCGAAGGAGCGGCTGGAAGCGCTCGCCAAGGTGGCCAAAGCCAACCCCCGCTTCCCCCTGCTAGTCTCCGTGCACGAAGGCGGAGCAGACGTAAAAGCGAGCGAGCTCGCAAAGACGCTGAGCGATCTCGGCGCGCCGAAGGTCGAAGCGCGCGGCATTGGCGATCGCCTACCCCTCGTGCCGAGCAAGTTGCGCGGCGCCGCTCAGAAGAACGCGCGCATCGAGCTGGTGTTCGTGTCCCCCATCAACTGACCCGCCCGAAATCGTGGCGTCCGCGGCGGTGCTCCGGTGCTTTGGACGCAGTAGGGAAAGCACCTACCAGCCTCGCCTCTCAGCGGATGTCTCGAGGGTCGATCTGAGGCCGAAGTGCGGCTTTCCCTCCAACGTCCCGGCGCTTCTAACTGTCGGAGATCGGCGGCATAGAACTGCACCGTCAGCAGAAAATCATACTGAGGCTGGACGAAACCTGGGCGGGACCTCAAGTTTTTGTGTTGTTGCGCGTCTAAACTCCCACAGGGCAAACATGGGGCGAGACTCGTTGTTCGGAGAGACCATCGTGTGGACCGGCGAAGCCCGGTACGCGCGACTGCCCGTTGCGTATCGGGCGGTCGCCGCGCTGGCCTTCATTGCAACGGCATGCGCGCTGAGCTTCGTGCTCGCCGCAAAGCTAGCGCTCCACGTCGCCGCGCTGCCCACGCTCCTGTTCGCTGCGTTCAGCCTTGCCGTGGGGATCGCCGCTGTCGAGCTCCCACGCTGGTGGCTCTCGCAGATGCGTTACACGGTGACCGAGAGCCACGTCATTTGGCAGCGCGGTCGCTTCCGCCGCACGATCGAGACCCGCTCGATCAGCTTCGCTCGCATCTTCTGGGATCCTCGTCAGCCTGGCGTTGGCGACCTGGAGCTGGTGCGCGCGGTGCCCACCGGTGCGCTACATCGGCGCCTGACGTTGCGGCTTCGGGGTGTCACTGCGCCCGACCGTGTGTGGGCCATCATCCGCGGCGTGGAGACCACGGTTCCCGCTGGGGTCGGTGACCGCCCGCTCACGCAGCGTCTCGATCCCGCCGAACGCGTGCTCTGGACTGCCCGGCCCCGCCGCTCGTGGCGCGCGTTGTTACCGCGCGGACAACGCCAAGTCGGCCTGATGTTCATCGCGGTGCTGTTGCTCGGCTCAGCGGGTCGCATCCTTTCCCGACTGCCAAGCCTGTTCGGCTCGCTCTCCGGGGCCGGCGTCGACGTCGCGCCGTTGGTCGCAATCGGGCTCGCGCTCACGCTGTCGCTGGGTTTGCTCCTGGGCCTCTCGGGGTACGCCCTGAACGAGGCGTGCCTCAAGGCGTGGCGGCTGGTAACCAACACCCGATACCTCGTCACCAACCGCCGAGTGCTGATCCAGAGAGGCCACGAGGAGCTTCACCTCGATCGGGATCGCATCGTCGACGTGATCGACGCCCCGGGTCAGGCCGCCGGAGTCACCGACTTGTTCCTCGTGCTCGATGGTCCCCGCGCGCGCGCCGTGGAAGCTAGCGGCGCGTTCGGTGAGCTCGAGCGTACGCCGTATCTGCGCCCGGTCCTGCTCGCGGTGGAAGACGGCGACGGGGCCCGCCGAGTGCTGATCCAGCGGGACGAGCTACCGGAAGCTGCGTAGCTATAGCGTCATCCACGCATATCCCCGTGGTTTGTGCGTTCAAGGCCGGAGCGTGGGTTTGCGCTGCGCTGGGGTCGTGGATTTGGGCGGGGACTTCGGCGCGCCGGCCTTGGGCGTGCCCCTGAGCGGAGGCGGTAAGGCGAACGGGCGCGGGGATGGCGCCTTCCGCGTTCCGCTCTTGGCGACGTCTAGCTCGGCGGCTTTCCGCTCGCGTTCCGTGGTCTTCAGATGCAGGCGGGCGTTTACCACCCACTCCGCCTTGGCTGGCACCGCTTCCGCGAGGTAAGCCTCCCAGGCCTGGCTGGCGCGCGCGTAGCCCTCGGCTCTTCCCTCCGGCGTGGTGGCATCCTTGGCCAGGGCCATCCAGGTCAGTGCGCGGTAGTAGTGGATGTCGTAGCGTGGGACGAAGAACACGCTCGGGAGATCGAGCGCGCCGGGGTAGATCTTGGTCGCTAGGGTCGCCGCTTGAAGCGCCGCAGGGAGATCGCCAAGCCGGTCCTGGACGATGGAGATCCCCCAGTAGGCCAAGGCCTGCAAGGACGGCTCGTTGCCGATCTTGACAGCCTGCTGATAGTCCGCCAGCGCCTCCGGCAGGCGCCCTTGCACCATCGCTGATTCCGCGCGGTTGAGATAAAGGTTGCCGCGCAGCCCGCGCTCCCAGCTGGTGTCGAGGGCGCGAGTGTAGCTGTCGTACTCGCCCTTGCTGTCACCAGCCTTGGCGCGCAGGATCCCCAGGTCGAACCACGCGCGGCGCGCCAAGGGCGAGGTCGGGTCACGCGCAAGAGCGCGGCGCAGCACGATCTCGGCACGCTTCAAATCCGCTCCCAGGCTGAGCAGGTGCCCGAGGAAGTAGTCGACCTCGGCGCTTCCGTGGCCTTCCGCGAGCTCCGCCAGCGCCAGCGAAGCGCGCTCAAGGTTCTTCGCGCTGCGGGTCGAGAAGCGCTCCGCCTCCAGGGAGCGCGCGAACATGCGTTGCGCTCCCTCGTAGCTCTTCTCGGCGGCGGCCGCTTCGGGGTCCCGTGCGGCCTCCCACAGGCTCGGCTCCGCGGAGGACGGCAGCGCCCAAAACAGCGCGCCTAACCCCCAAATCCAAGTCAGCCTACGCAGCATCCGCTGACCTATTTCGCTTTCTTTTCCCCATGGCTACGCCAGCGGTCGGCCTTGGGCGCCGTCTTCAAATAGGCGCGCCACTGCTCTTTGGCTTGCTCTGGCGACTCCGCCAGGATCGCGGCCATCGCGTGGAGTTCGGCTTCGGGAACGTGAGGCAAGGCGGCGAGCAACGTGAGCTTGCCCTGCTTCAGGTACTCCAGCTGACGTAGCAACACGCCGGGGCCGCCCGCCTCCTTGGCCACGGCTTGCGCCTCCGCGCTGCGTCCCTGGCGGTCGAGCACCAGGGCGAGCGCACCGAGCACGAAGCTCGAGAAGCCTGGCGCGCCGCGGCGCTGACGCGCTTCAGCTAGGTAGTTCGCGGCGATGTCCAGCTCCCCTGCTGACATGCGCACCAGCGCCGCTTCGACGAACAGCGCATGGCGCCGCACCTGACTCGAGAGCAGCGAGGCTTGAGGCACCAAGCGCCGGTAGAGTTCCAGCGCCGGGGCCGATTTACCGCGCAGAAAAGCAATGCGCGCCGCGTCCTGCAACTGAGCCGGCGCGCTGGGCCCTGCTGGCTCGAGCTTGAAGCCTTGATCGAACCGTTGCTCTGCGTCCGAGAGCCGCCCCATCGCGATCAGCGCCTGGCCCGCGAGCCAGTGGGGCGCCGCAAACTTGGGTCGCAGCTTCGCGGCCTTGTCCGCCGCTTCGAGGGTCGTGCGCGGGTCCTTACGTAGGGTGGAGTAGCCCCGTGCGAGCCAGCGACAGTAGCCCGCCAGGCTCGGCTGCCGGGCATTGGTCCACAAGGACCGCCCTGATTCGCTGCGCGCAGGGCGGCACTCAACAGGTCGCGGCGCGGACTCCCGCGCAGCGTCCAGGGTTTGCACCTCGACTGGCACCGTCGCGAGCACCCACCACATGGGCAAAGACTAAAGGCAGAAGCTGGCTCCCGCCAGTCTACTCCCCGCCTCAGGGTGCGTCGGCGCGCCCGAAGAAGGGATTGTGGAGCACGATGGTCTCGCGACGACGCGGGCCAACGCTGACGAGATACAGGGGCACCCCCGCGCGTTCCTCCATGAAGCGCACGTAGGCGCGCGCAGCAGGCGGCAGGTCACCGAGCACCTGGGCCTTGGTGAGGTCCTCCGTCCACCCTTCGAGCTCTTCGTAGACTGGGGTGATGAGCCCCGGCTCGTCCAGGAGATCGATGGGGAAGTCCTGCGTGCGCCCCTGAGGGGTGTCGTAGGCAACGCACACGCGAATGCGTGGGAGCCCCGTGAGCACGTCGAGCTTCGTGAGCGCCCAGCCGTCCACGCCGTTCACCCGGGCCGCGTAGCGCAGCGCGGGGATGTCGAGCCAGCCCGTGCGCCGGGGCCGTCCGGTGACCGAGCCAAACTCCGCGCCCACCTCCCTGAGGTGCTTGCCATCCGCGTCGTCTAGTTCCGTAGGGAAAGGACCGGCGCCGACGCGCGTCGCGTAGGCCTTGGTGATCCCGATCACGGTGTTGATGCGGTTCGGGCCGATGCCCGAGCCGATCGCCGCGCCGCCAGAGACGGGGTTACTCGAGGTGACGAAGGGATAGGTGCCGTGATCCACGTCGAGCAAGGTGCCCTGAGCGCCTTCGAACAACACGCGCGTCTTGTTCTTGATGGCAGCGTCGACCGCCACCGAGGCGTTGCCGAGCATCTTCACGATGCGATCCCGGGCGGCGAGCAGCGGCGCCATGACCTCGGCGAGCTCAGGCGGCTTTCCCCCGAGACTCTGGATGGTTGAGTTCCAGCCTTCGAGCGCCATCTTGACCTTGGCCTCGAGCCGCGCTGGATCCTTGAGCATGCCCGCGTGCACACCAAGGCGCTTCACCTTGTCCTCGTAGGCGGGACCAATGCCTTTCTTGGTCGTGCCGATCGCCTTGTCCGCCGCACTCGACTCGCGCAGGGTGTCGACCAAGATGTGATACGGCATGATCAGGTGGGCGCGGTCCGAGAGCAGCAAGCGCTCCGCGACGCCCTTGTGACCTCGACGCTCGAGTTCGTCGATCTCGCCCAGCAGCACGTCGACATCGACCACCATCCCCTGCCCCAGCACGCAGCGCGTGTTCTCGCGCAGGATGCCGCTCGGCAAGAGCCTCACGATGATCTTCTCGTCGCCAATCACGAGCGTATGGCCCGCGTTGGGACCGCCGGCGTAGCGCACGACCATCTCGGCAAACTCGGTGTAGATGTCGACGATCTTGCCTTTGCCTTCGTCACCCCACTGCGCACCGACGATCACCACGGACGACATTCTCGTGTTCTCCTGCTGGGGTCGCCCCGTTTGGCTGAGGCGAACGTGAGTCTCACGCGTCCGTTCCAGAACGCGGCAACAGAACCGGCGACAAATCCTGGCTCGTTGCGGAGCCGTATTAGCGGCCAAGCCCGCAAATCACAAGGGTTGCTCGCGCTCAGCCGAGTTGAGCGGACAGCACTCGTGCCGATTCTGCGACATCGGCTCCAGTCACCTGCAGCCGCTCCCCCGAACTCAAGCGAGTCAACTCCAGCGCGACGGGCGTGCCTTCCACTAGGTGGCTGTAGCGCCATGCGTGGGCGTAGCCCAGCGGATCTCCGATCGGGGCGACGGCGCTAACGACGCCGAGCGCTCGCAGCTCACGCACCAGCTGAGCGGCGTGGGGTGCGGCACACACCAACACGCGAGTCCCGACCTCGGGACTGCGCTTCGCGTCAGCGAGGGCCCAAGCCAAGTTGTCCAAATCCACCGCCATGCCCGCGGCGGGACGGTCTTGACCAAAACGGGCGAGCAGCCGGTCGTAACGACCCCCCGAAGCCACCGCCCTGCCAGGCCCTTCCGCGAGGAGCTGAAACAGAAAGCCCGTGTAGTAACGAAACGCGCGCGTCTCCCCGAGATCCACGACCAGCGAACACTCGAGTTCCTGCGCCCGCGTCCACAGCGCTTTGAGCTCCAAGCAACCGTCCAGCGCATCAGTCCCTGCGAGCACTCTCTCAGCGCGCTCCCACACCTCCGCTCCACCGGTCAGCTCAGGCAACGCGCACAACGCCTTGACCTCGGCAGCAGACAGTCCGGCGCGCCCCGCCAAGCGCTCGAGCTGATAGCTATCCTTGAGCGAAAGCGCCTCCACGACCTCATCGCGCAATCCGCGCGGTACTCGCTCGAGCAACGGCGTGGCGATCGCTGCGTGACCGAGATCGATCACGAAGTCCTTGAGCCCTGCGCGCCGCACGGACTCCACGCCGAGCTCGAGCACTTCGAGATCGGCATCCACGCCGCCTTGCCCCACCAACTCCACGCCCGCCTGAGGGATTTGACGATGCTTGCGCGCGCGCTCCCGCGGGCGGCGCAGCACCGAGCCCTGGTAGCAAAGTCGAGCTGGGGAAGGCGCCTCGGCAAGCCGAGTCGCGAGCAGGCGCGCCACTTGGGGTGTCATGTCTGGCCTGAGCGCGACCACCTCACCCGTCTCCGGCTCGACGAAGCGCAGCACGTCCTGTGGCTCCAGCGCTCCAAGACCGCGCACCAACACGTCAGCGTACTCGAACGCGGGCGCGCTCACCCGCTCGTAGCCGTAGAGTTCGAAGCACCCGAGCAGGCGCCCGCCAAGCTCCGACTCGATGCGCGCGTCTTCGGGCAGGCGGTCACGCATGCCAGCAGGCAACGGATGCTCCAGCGCCTTCAGGCGACCCTGAACTTGTGCAAGATCTGCGGGCGGGTAGCTCGGCGGTGTTGAAGCGTTGGAGTCGACCACGGCGCGCGGACTCTACAGCGAATCGCCGCCGATCGCCCGCGACAATCCGGCAGCCGCTTAGGCTTTGGCAGCCTGCGCAGCCCGTTGTATGGCTGTGCCATGAGCGAACAAGGCGCGGGGCGCCCGAGCCTCCCGGAAATCGACGTACGAGAGAAGGGCGCAGAGAAAGACGGCGAGCGCCAGTACATGGATCGCCGCCTGTTCATGCAGCTCTTGGTGTTCAACGTCGAGCGCGAGACCCACCCCGAGGACGCCATTCGGCGCCTGGGCAAGACGCTGAGGAAGCGCGACGCCGCGGGCACCATCTACAAAGACGTCAACAATCCGCGCGGAATCGGTCTCCTGACCTGGAGTGAAGATCCAGAGTTCTTCGCGACCACCCTGCGCGACGCCCTCTGCGACGACAAGAACGACAGCCTGGACCTCTGTCCGGACTTCACGATGATCGGCCGCAGCTACAGCTCCGGCTTCGAGCAAGATCTCCCGTACTGGCTCATCAACCGTCCGATCGAGACCGTGACCAACCCCGACTGGCCCTGGGCGGTGTGGTACCCGCTGCGTCGCAGCGGCGCCTTCGAGCAGCTAGAAGGCCGTGAAAAGGGCGGAATCCTCCACGAGCACGCGCTGATCGGCCGCGCCTACGGCGAGAAAAACCTCGCCCACGACGTGCGCCTCGCCTGCCACGGCCTCGACTACAAGGACAATGAGTTCCTGATCGGCCTCATCGGCGAAAAGCTGTATCCACTGAGCCACGTCGTGCAGTCGATGCGCAAGACCAAGCAAACCTCCCAGTACATCTCACAGATGGGACCATTCTGGGTTGGGCACATGGCTTGGACCAACCGCGGCAGCTGAGCCTGCGGAACTCGAACTCGTGACCGCCTCCCCCAGCCTCGCCCCCACGCTGGCCCTCGGGTTCGATCTCGACGGCACCTTGGTCGATTCCCTCGAGGATATCCGCGCGGCACTGAATGCTTGCCTTAGGGAGCTGGGCAGTCCCGAGGTGGGCTCGCCCGAAGCCCGAGGCTTCATCGGGGACGGCGCCACGCTGCTCTTGGCACGCGCGCTCCGCTGGACTGAAGACGATCCGCGCCTCCCGGCGCTGGTAGAGCGCTTCCAATACCACTACGCAAGCGCACCGGCGCACCACAACCGCTGGATGCCCGGCGCCGAAACCGCCCTCGAGCTCGGTCGACGCCTGGGCATTCCCCTGGGGATCTGTACGAACAAGCCGCGCAAGGCAACGGTCGCGCTGCTCCGGGCGCTCAACGTCGAGCGCCAGCTCAGCGGGCTCGTGTGCGGCGGTGACCTGCCAGAAAAGAAGCCGAAGCCCGCGCCGATCCTGGCGCTAGCGGCGCAGCTTTCCGTTTCCCCGGGGCAACTAGTCTTTGTCGGAGACGGCCCTCAAGACGTGCTCGCAGCGAAGGCCGCGGGAGCCATCAGCGTGGGCGTGCTCGGCGGCATCGCGGACGAGGCCCGCCTCCGTGAGGCAGAGCCTGACCACCTACTGAGAGATCTCACCGGCGTGGAGCGCCTGCTGTCAGCGCTCGCTCCTCAGTAGCCCGCTCCCGCAGCCGCCTCAACCAACCAGCGCGTGATAGGCCGCGGAGAGCTTCACGAAGGTTCGCAGGAGCTGCTCGCGCTTGTCCGCGTCCGCGTCCGGATGCCGATCGGGATGCACTTCGCGCGCCAGCTTGCGAAAGGCGCGCTGGACTGCAGCTCGGTCGGCACCTTCAGCCAGGCCGAGAGTCACCAGCGCTTGCACGCGGACGGGGTCCTTGCGTTGCTTCACGCCCGCTTGATTAGCCTGGTTTTGGCTCTTTGGCCCAGACTGCGTCCCCGCCTGGTGCGCCCTAGCCCGTGTCGACCCAGTCCCCGTCGTGTTTCCTTGAGGATTTTTTGGGGGGGAGGTGCCCTGTGAGCGTGCGCGCGGCCGCCCGTGCAGAAACTCCTCAGGAGACAGAGGCGGGCTCTCGGCGTTCCGCCGAGGCTGCGCCACATGAAACCGCACATCAGCCTGCTCCAGCCGAAACACCGCGTCCAAGCGCCGCCTGAGCTGGTGGCGCAGCGCCGCGCGCACCACGTCGGGGCTGGCCCAACGGCGCTCCGTGAGTAGCTCTCCAACACGAGCAGACGGCGTAAACAAGAGCTCGCGCCACAGCTTCTGCCAGGTGCCTGTGTCGAGGAAGCCTTCCTTCCACAGCAACTCCCCAAGCTTGGTGACGCTCAGCGCCGACTCCACGTCGCGCACCAGTCCCCGCTCGATGAACAGCCGGTGCGGACGACCGGGGTGCGTCGAGCCGCGCTCGAGCAGCTCGAGGACACCAGTCGCACGCTCGCGATACAGGGCTCCTAAGACGTCGCCCAGGGTCGTCACCTCGAGGCGCCCCGGCAGCTGCATCGGTTCCCGCTATCAGAGCCGCCCTCGCTGGGCCAAGAATGCGGCCCTTCAACGCCGAGCGATCCGCCGCTGTTCTTTCTTCGCGCTGACGCCAATTGGCCCACTTGGGTCGATCGCACGGGCGCGTTCCAGGTGCTCCCCTGCCTGTGTGTTGCGGCTCATCTCGAGCAGCAACCGACCGAGGGACAGCCGGATATTGCCTTCGAGCCGGGCGCGGCTAGCGGCGCTGATGCGCCCCGGCGCGGCCAACACCACGCCCAGGGCGCGCTCCAAGTCTTCCAAGGCGCGACCGTGGCGACCGAGTACCCGCGGCAACGCGAGGCGGATCAGCCCGCGGCGGTGGAACGCACACGCGCTCGCCAACGGATCCGCATCTTGATCTGGCGTCGCACACGCCAAGTCGTGGAGCACGGGAACAGCAAGCTCGAGGAAGCCCTGATCGCTGCGCTTCTCCCGGGCAAAGCTCGCGAGACGGATCTGCGCCACGAGGACTTGCCCCAGGGAAAAGGAGCCGCTCTTGTCGAGCTGAGCGGCCAGCGCGTCACGTTCGGCTATTGGGTCATGTTCAGCACGCGCCGCGGCCACCAAGAAGCGCGCGCGGGGCCGCAACAGCTCGAGCACCTTGGGCGACAACCCCGACAGGTCGTCGGCCGTGCCCAACACGAACAAGTGCCACACCAGGTCGTTGGCTGCGGCCGCGTCACCAGCGAGCGCGCGCTGCTGGAACTCTTTGCGTTGTACGGGGGCACCGAGGCGCGTCATCTCGCCTTCGGAGAGCTCGAGGTAGTCGAGCTGCTCGAGATCTCGCGTGCCTTGATTGATTGCTGAGAGCACGTCGTCGACGACTCGGCGAAGCATCAGGTCGCGATATGCGGTGATGAAGCGTGCAACCGCAGCGCGACCGCTACGCAGCGCCGCGATGGAACTCGGCATATCGCCGCGCCGGATCACCAGGTCGAAGAACAAGCCGGCTTCCAGATCCACCAGGCGGCTGAGCTCCTGGGCGCACGCGCGCATGTCGTCCAGGGTGAGCTGGCGCGCGTCTCCCTCCAGGCTCAGCGCTTGAGCCACGGACGCGAGCACACGCTGCTCCGTCGGATCGTTCTTGGAGACTTGAGTCACGCTCTCCCCCAACAAACCAAGCTCGAGAGCGATGCGCTCGGACTCCGAGTCGGGGGTTGCAAGCTCCGCCAGGCTGCGACGAAACGTGGGATCGATGGAGAGCACGTCGCTCAGGGTGTCCACGTCGCGATCCGTTGGGCCTTCGGGTCCCGCTTCGACGATGCGTCGGATCACCGCGAGGGGCAGATACTTTTCCTCGCGTAAACGCCGGATCAACGTCAGGCGCTCGAGGTGGCTCTCGTCGTAGTAGGCCACTGTCTTTCCGCCCTTGACTGGGCGCGGCAGCAAGCCCTCACGTAGGTAGTAATGAATCGTCTCGCGCGAGACTCCGCTGACCTTGGCCAGCTCTGCCATGCGCATGCGTTTGCGTTCCGCCATGAATGATTCTTCCGGTGTTGCGCCGTTGGCGCTCAGGAGCCTTCGCGGCCAGTCCCCGCCCGGGTCTCTGGTCCAACGTGTAGCTCTGCTCGACTCTCGATCCGGAAGGCTTCGCAGTGCCCAGCGTCACTACAAGCAACGCCGCGAGCCCCGAACACGACCACGCCGTCGCCGGTCGCAGTCGCGACGAGTGCCACATGCAGACGCAGACGTCGAGGGGTGCGTGCGCTTGCTTCGTTTGGGCCAACTCGCGCTCTCAGCGGCTTGGCAAACTCCGGCGTGCTCAGCACGACTGCGTCAGCCCACTC